>JANPLI010000105.1:0-93900 GCA_031426455.1 Hymenobacteraceae bacterium
CGGGCGCAGACGACCGTTCCGCCGCTCACGGGCCGGGTGCTGACGGGCGCCGCCGCTACACCCTTACCGGGCGCCAGCGTTTTCTGGCTGCTGCCGAAAGGCACCCCGCCGTTGGGCACCGCCGCCGACGCCACTGGCGCTTTCTCGCTCCCCTACCCCGCCGCGCCCGCCCCCTGGCGGCTGGTGGTGCGGTTTCTGGGCTTGCAGCCCGATACCGTCACGCTCAATGGCCCCGCTGCCGCGCCGTTGGCCGTGGCGCTGCGTCGCCCCCTGACGCTGGCGGAAGCGCGCGTCGAAGGCCGGGCCGTGGCGAATTCCGCCCGTTCCGTGGACCAGATGCAAACCATCTCGGCGCGCGACCTCACCAAGTCGGCCTGTTGCAACCTGGCCGAAAGCTTTGAGACGAACGCCTCGGTGGAAGTTTCGACCACGGATGCCGTGTCCGGGGCCAAGCAAATTCAGGTGCTGGGCCTCGACGGCGCGTATTCGCTGCTGACGGTTGATAATCAGCCGGCGCTGCGCGGCCTGGCCACGCCTTACCGACTCGGCTACCTGGCCGGCCCCTGGATCGAGGCCATCGACATCATCAAAGGCACGGGGTCGGTGCTGAACGGCTACGAGGCCATCAGCGGACAGGTGAACGTACGCCTGAAAGAACCCGACAAAGCCGAGCGCCTGAGCCTGAACGTGTACGCCAACGACGCGGGCAAACTCGACGTCAATGCCGTGGCCGCCCGGCCGCTGACGGCGCGTACTTCCGGCGAGTTGCTGCTCCACGTCGATCATCTGGGCCAGCGCGTGGACCGCAACGCCGACGGATTCGTCGATTTGCCGCTCGCCACGCAGTACAATGCGCTGGGGAAGTGGAAATTCAAGTCCGGCCGCAACTGGGTGGTGGAAGCCGGCGCCGGCGCGCTGCGCGAAACCCGCGTAGCCGGCCAGACGGCCTTCCGCGCTACCACCGACGACCCGCTGACCGCTGCCGCCTACGGCATCACCAGCACCACAAACCGCCTGACGGCCTTCACCAAAACCGCGTACACCTTCACCGGCAAGCCCTACCAAAGCCTGGGTTTGCTGACGAATGTGGTGCGGCACGACGTGCAGTCGGTGTACGGACGCCGCCCGTACGACGGCCTCCAGACCACTGCCCAGGCTACGCTGCTGATGCAGGGCATCGTCGGCACGACGGCGCACGGCTGGAAAGCGGGCCTGAGCTTTCTGGCAGATAATGTGCGCGAGTTTATTGATGGCGAAAGCTTTATCGCTTCGAATATCCGGCGCGAACGCTACGAACGGGTGCCCGGCGCTTTCGCCGAGTACACGTACCAGAATAGCCACAACCTGACCGCAGTCGCGGGCCTGCGCTACGACCGCCACAACCTGTACGGCGGCTTCTGGACGCCCCGCGCCTCGGCCAAGCTCGACCTGACGCCCACGCTGATCCTGCGCGCCTCGGCCGGCTCCGGCTTCCGGGTGGCGAACCCAATCGCCGAAAACGCCTACGCCCTGACCTCCTCACGCAACCTGATCTTCCGCGACCCCGTGCTGCAACCGGAGCGCGCCTGGAACCTGGGCGGCTCCGTGACGCGCTACTTCGAGTGGCACGACCGCCCCGGCGCGCTGATTCTGGACTACTACTACACCACGTTCCAGAACCAAGTGGTGGCCGATATGTACGCCTCGCCGCACGTCATCACGTTCTCGAACCTGCGGGGCGCGTCCACGTCGAAAGCCTTGCAGGTGGAAGGCCAACTGGAAATCGTGAAGGGCCTGCAAGCCAAAGCCGCCTATAAGTGGTACGACGTGCGCAGCGCCTACCCGGACGGCTACACGCTGCCCCGGATGCTGCTGCCGCGCCACCGCGCCTTCCTGAATCTGGCCTACGCCACGCCCTTCGACAAATGGCGACTCGACGCCACCGCCCAGTGGTACGGCCAGCGCCCGGTGCCGGGGCTGAACCACGAAAACGACGCCGCCGGGGTGCCCCTGCTCCGCACCTCTGCCCGATATGCCGTATTCAACACTCAGGTCACGCGCACTTTCAAGCGGCTCGCCGTGTACGTGGGCGCCGAAAACCTGCTGAACTACCGGCAACTAAACCCCATTGAAGGCGCGGCCACGCCTTTCAGTCCGAACTTTGACGCCGGAATGAGTTGGGGCCCGATTTTGGGGCGCCTGATGTACGCCGGCATTCGGTATTCGCTCGATTAACTGCCTGACCCAATGAAAATCATTGCCCTCGCCGCCTTGCTGACTGTCAGCGGCTTTACCGCTTCGGCCCAGCAACTGGCCCAGGTCCAGATTCAGACGTCCGCCGTGTGCGGTATGTGCAAGAAGACCCTCGAAAAGGCAATGGCCTACGAAAAAGGCGTCAAAGCCGCCGAGCTCGATGTCGCGTCCAAGACGCTCACCATCGCTTACCGGCCCGACAAAACCACGCCCGACGCCCTGCGCCGCGCGGTGCAAGCCACCGGCTACGATGCCGATACGCAACCCGCCGAAGCCCGCGCCTATCAGCGCCTGCCGGAATGCTGCCAAAAAGACGCAGCGCCGCACGAGGAGTAGCCACGCATAGGCTACTCGCTGAGAATCAGCAGGAATTCCGAACCAGCGTACCCTTACCGTTACCGCCCGGCGGGCGCGTTTTCGCGCAGCACCCGATCCAGCACCGCGCCGGTTTCATCGGGATAATCTACTGCAATCACGCGGTCGTCGCGCAGCCAGTCGCCGATCACGGCCAGATGGCGGTCTTTCAGCCCCTTGACCACTGGTACGCCCATTGCACGCAGGGCCGCCGCGTTGCAACGCTGCTCGTACTGCGAGCGCATCGGACTCACCAATAGCTTCTTACCCAGGAAGAGCGTTTCGGCGGGCGTCTCGAACCCCGCGCCGCACAGCACGCCTTCGCTGGCGCCCAGGGAAGCCAGAAAATCGGCGCTGCTCACTGGCCGGACCCGTATATTACCGTGCTGCTCTTCGGTCGTCGCGTGTTTGCTGAACACCTCGAAGGGTACTGTCCGGCTGAGGCGGCGCAGGCGCTCGACCAGCAGTGCGGTGGCGTACGCGGGCAGGTAAACCGTGTAGTGGCCGTCGTTGCGCGGCGTCAGTGCCCGCACCTGCTGCCGAATCACGGGCGTGAAGATGCCGGCGTCATATCGCTGAAAATGAAAGCCGTAGTGCGCCGTGGCGGGTGCAAAGTGTTTCAGTACGAGCCGCCCCGGCACGTCGGGCTTGCGCGACTGCGGGGCGTGCCGGTTCAGCACGGCGTCCTGGTGCGAAAGCGCCACGCACGGCTTGCCGCGCAGGCGGCAGGCCCAGGCGCTGACCGGCTCAAAGTCGGAGATCACCAGATCGTAGTCTTCCACCGGCAGGGCGCGCATTTCGCGCACAAAGGTGCGTCCGTGCAGTTGGGCAATAGTACGCGGAAAGTCGATATCCCCCTTTTTGCCAAACACGAACCCCATCCCCGCCACCCGGTGCGCGGGTTCGTAAGGCAGAACCATCGAGGTGGGCGGGCCGCTGAGCAGCACGTCGCAGTCGGCCCGCTCGCGCAGCAACGGCACGATATCGAGCGAGCGGGTCAGGTGGCCGTTGCCGGTCGTCTGGACGGCATATAGAATGCGCATACGGGAACAGTTTGAGGGAGAGAGGGTTTGAGGGTGGAAGGGTTGAAGGATTGGCTTGCGGCTTGAAGCTGACGGACAAGCGCTCACGCTACCCTTGCCTGCCGGGCCGCGCCCATTCGCGGGCCAGCAGGGTTTTGCCGTCGTGTAGGGGCGTGTGGTGGAAAAAATCTGCCGCGCTTAGGGGGCGCACCGTCAGCGATTCCCCTTCGGCGGCCAGTCCGCCTCCTGTTCCCACCCGGCCCGTCACTTCCGCGGCGAAGAGGTGGATTTGCTCCGAGCAAAAGCCCGGCGAAGAGTAGAACGTGGCGACGTGCGTCAGCTGGCCCACTTCCACGCCCAGCTCTTCGCGCAGTTCGCGGCGCAGGGCGGTTTCGGGGCTTTCGTCGCCGTCGATCAGGCCAGCGGGGAGTTCCAGCAGCGGCGCTTCGGCGCCAACCCGCCATTGCTCAACCAGCAGATAGACATCGGCGGCGGGGTCGTAAACGAGGGCAGCCACGGCATCGCGGCGCTCCACACGCTCTAGCTTCTGCAATGTGCCCTCAGGTGTCCGGACCTGCAACTGATTGACGCGCAAGTGGCCCGTGTAAAGTGGGGATATGTTTTCGAGCGTCATTGAGTGATTGAGTGATTGACTGATTTGGTGATTGAGCGATTACTTCCTGCACAGACGCGGAGGCGGCGCGCTATTCTGTCAACCCCGCCTAACGCGGGAAGTCAGAGGCTTCGGGTACGAGTTACGGCCTGCGGGCCTAAACGAGCGCCAATCTGTTCGTTGCTTGAATCAGTCATTCAGTCCACTCAGTCACTCAGTCCACTCAGTGCCCCCGTCAGCCCGGCTTCGCGCAGCACCGTGTACACCCGGTGCGTGGGCAGGCCCATTACGGTGAAATACGAGCCTTCGAGGCGGGTGATGGCCGCCAGCCCCCACCAGTCCTGGGCACCGTAGGCGCCGGCTTTGTCGAGGGGCTTGAAATGCTCCACGTAATAAGCGATCTCCGGGGCCGTCAGCGGGGCGAAGGTAACGCGGGTGGTGTCGTGGAAGAGCCATTCGCGCGCGGCGGTGCGCAGGCAAACGGCCGTATGCACCTCGTGGGTGCGCCCGGCGAGGGCCGTCAGCATCTGCCGGGCTTCGGCGGCATCAGCGGGCTTGTTGAGGATTTGTTCGTCGTGGGCGGCCCCGAGGCAGACGATGGTATCGGCTGTCAGCACGGCGTCGCCGGCCGCTACTTCCACGTCGTAGGCCGCTGCTTTGTGCTGGGCCAGAAACTCGGCCACGGCCGCGCCGCGCAGATGCGGCGGAAAGGCTTCGTCGATATCAGGTTTCACCAGGACCTGAAAAGGCACGGCAAGGGCCGTCAGCAATTGGTGGCGGCGCGGGGAGCCGGAGGCGAGGAGGAGCATACTTAAAAAGGATAACCGATGCCGAGGTTGAAGGCCTGTTGATTGGTGCGGCCGATCTTGCCCAGCACGAACTGGGAACCTTCGGTCTCGGTGGGGTCAAAGGTTTTGACGCCCACGTCGAGGCGCAGCACCAGAAAAGTGAAGTCGAAACGCAGGCCGAGGCCCACATCCACAGCCAGCTCGCGGTAGAACGTCCGGGGGTTGAATTTCGCCCCCGGCCGACCCGTTTCCGAAAGCGCCCAGACGTTGCCGGCATCGATGAAAGCGGCGCCGTTGAAGAAGCCGAACAGCGGGGTGCGGTATTCGAGGTTGGCTTCAAAGAGCAGCTCGCCGGGTTGTTCGACCACGTCGCGCAGCACCGTGCCATCGTCGCGCGTCTGGTCCGGCTGGCGGTAGGTGCCCGGCCCCAGGCGTCGGGGCTTCCAACCCCGCAGCGACGAGGGGCCACCGGCAAAGAAAAACTTGTCGTAGGGCAGGACGCCGTTGCCGAAGCCCAGCAGGGAGTTAGCCGCATTCGAGCCGCCTTCCAGCGACTTCACCGCCCCCGTGTTCAGGCGCCCCACGACGAACCGCTTCGGCCCGAGCTTCCAGTAACGCCGCACGTCGAGGGCGATGCGCGCGAACGAATACACCGGCAGGTTGAACTGCCCTTCGGTGAGGCGGTCGTAGTGCAGCAGCAGGTTCGACAGCCCGCCGACTTCTACCAACAGGCGCGAGTACCCGGCGTCGAGCGTCTGGGCGAAGTCGTTTGAATTGTGGACGCGCTGAAAGTTGATACTCGGCACCAACTGCGACTGAAACGAACGGTTCAGCGGAAACCCCAACGCCGCGAACCGGTCGAGCTGCGCCTGGAAATCGGCATTGGTGCGCGGCACGTTGATCAGGCTGATGTCGAACGGCGTAAAAATGTATTGCAGATTGCGCGACCGCTGCCAGACGTAGTCGTAAGTGAATTCAAGGTTGGTGCGGGTGTATTCATCGCGCCGGACGTACGTGTACGCCACCGTCAGGCGGGTGCGGGGGTTGTAAGGAGCCATCCGCCGGTCGAAACGCAACGGCGCCAGCAGCACCCGCGGGTACACCAGCCCCACGTCGCCGCCCAGCGACAACGCGTAAATGCCTTGCTGGCTGCTGCCGGTCGAGAGGTTGGAAAACCGCTGCTGCCCTTCGTAGGCGCCCCGCAGCCCCAGGTCGAGCAGCTCGCCGCCCTGAAAGATATTGCGCACCCGCAGCCGCGCCGACCCCACCGGACCGAACAGCCGCGCCGACTGGCTCACGCCGCCTTCCACCGTTTCCTGGTACTTACGCAGCGGGGCCAAGCCCACCAGCGCGTCGAGTTGCCGCTGCGGTACGCCCCCGGCGGCCGAGTCGCGCCGGGTGCTGTCGGCTGGTACGGGCGCCTTTCGGAAGGTCACGTTCACGAACCGGAACAGGTCCAGGCTCGAGAGTTGGCGTTGGGCGCGGTCGGCGCGCTGGGGTGAATAAAGCTGTTGACTACGCAGGGGCATCTTGCGGCTCAGCGCCGACGGCCGGATGTAGGGCACGTAAGCCAGGTAACGCACTGAATCGAGGTAGCGCACGGTGTCGCGGCGCAGGCCGAAGCGGACGCGGTCGGCATCCGTGATCACCGTAACCTGCCGCAGCCGGTACACCGGGTGGTGCCGGGCACCGGGCGGGTTGGCGATGACGGTCGTGACGCGCACGGCGGCGGGGTTGGTGGTATCGGCCACGAACGAGACGTACTGCTGGCGGAATTCGTAGTAACCCCGGTTTTTGAGCATCGCTTCCAGCCGCTCACGCTCGCGGCCCAGCACGTCGGCATCGTAGCGGTCGCCGAGGCGCAGCAACCGCCCATCTTCGCGCAGCGCGCCGAGCGAGTCGCGGTCGCGGGTCACGAGACGCGCCACGACGGGGTCGGCGATGGAATCGTGCAGGGCCGTGACCGTGGCTTCGGGGCCTTCCGTCACCTGGTAAGTCAGCGTCAGCTTGCGGTCTTTGATGTGGGTACGGGCCGTGGCGCGGGCGCGGAAGAAGCCTCGCGCGGCCAGGTAAATCTGGAGCTGGTCGAGGGTTTTGACGGTCTTGAGCGAGTCGTAAATCACGGGCGGCTCGCCGAGCTTGCGCATCAGAAAGTTACCTTTTTCGGTGCGCAGCGCCAGGTTCTTCCGCCGCTTCTCGCGCCGATCGAAGAGCGCAGCCACCTGAAACGAGTCGCCGGCGGCGGCGCGGATGCGCGCATCGAACCGTTCGTCGAGCTTGGCGAGCTTGCGCTGGTTTTTTTCCGGCTTGAACACCTTCCGGCCCTGCTCCCAGAACCAAAGTTTCGGCGTGCCGCCCACGAGCGGCAGCGTCGTAAGGGGCTTTTGCTGAAAGAACCCCGCCAGCGCCAGGGGGTCGGCCCGCCGGACGCCTTCGAGTTCAACCCGGTACAATAGGTTTTCTTTGGGGCCGAGAAAAGCCGTCGGCGTACAACCTACGCCCAACGCGCTCAACGCGCCCCAGGCCATCAGCCAGCGAACGCCCTTCTGCCGAAACCAATCGAAAAATGCTGACAAAAGCAAACCTGCGCTACCTGACCGAACTGCAACAAAAAAAATACCGCCAGCGCTACGGCGCCTTCCTGGTGGAAGGGGCCAAGTCCGTGACGGAAACCCTCGAAGCCGGGTTTCCGCTGACGGCCGTCTTCGGCACGGCGGCGTTTGAAGTCGAAAATTACGACCTGCTCCGCCGCGCCGCCGTGCCGTTCACCGAAGCCACCCCGGACGAACTGTCGCGCGCCGGGGCGCTCGTCCAGAATCATACCGCCCTAGCCGTAGCCGTGCTGCCCGATCCGGCGCAAGCGCTGCCGCTCACGGACGCGCCCACCGGCCTGCTGCTGGCCCTGGCCGACGTGCGCGACCCCGGCAACGTGGGCACCATCCTGCGGCTGGCCGACTGGTACGGGCTGCCCGCCGTGGTTTGTTCGCCCACCTGCGCCGATGCCTACAGCCCAAAAGCCGTAGCGGCGTCAATGGGGTCGTTTACACGGGTCCGCGTCGTGGAGCGCGAACTACCGGCCTGGCTGGCCTCCCTCCCACTTGATTTACCCATTTACGGCGCTGATCTGGCAGGCGATAACGTCCATCATCTAAACTTGCCTGCTACGGGCGTGCTGGTGATGGGATCCGAAAGCCACGGCTTACCGCCGGACGTAGCCACCGCCCTGACCCGGCGGCTGCACATCCCGCGCCGGGGCGGGGCCGAGTCGTTGAATGTGGCAATGGCTACGGCCATTCTGCTGGACAATTTCTTCCGCCACCAATAGCCCCTTCGCCTGCTGCGGGCAGCGCGAAGCCAATGTCTAACAACTGGTTACCACTCAGGCGCCATCAACCGGTGATGATCTGTTTTTCCAATTTCGACGCCTTGTTTCGCCCCGTCAAATCACTTCGTTTTGCACCACCTTTTTTTTCATTCGCCCTTGAAAAAAAACCACCCTTTCGGCTGGGCTGCCATCTCGTTGCTGCTGCTACCCACCGGGTTGTTCGCGCAAGCGCCTACCCCTGCTGAAGCCGCCTTGGCCCCACCCCCGGCACCTGCGTCCGCCACCGAATTACGCTACAACCTGACGCCTGACGGCAAGCAGTTCTTCCGGATCACGCTGCTGAACCAGACGTGGGTACGCTTCAACGACTCGAACCCCGGCACCGTGGTCAACAGCGAACCCACCGCCCAAACGCTGGACATTGGCCTGCGCCGTACGCGCATCCAACTTTTCGGGCAAATTGCGCCCCGCACCACGCTTTACTTCCAGTTCGGGCAAAACAACTTCAACTACCTCAGTGCCAACGCGGGTAACCGCAAAGTGCAGGCCTTTTTCCACGACGCGCTGGGGCAGTACCGGGTGCTGGACAAAGGCCCGAACTACCTCGACCTCGGGGCCGGCCTGACGATTATGAACGGGCTTTCGCGGTTCTCGCAGCCGTCCGTGGCCACCATTATGAGCCTCGATGTGCCGGTTTTTGCGCAGGCCACCGTCGATCAAACCGATTCCTTTTCGCGCAAGCTTTCCGTCTATGCCCACGGCCAGGCAGGCCCCCTGGATTACCGCGCCGTCGTCAGCGATCCCTTCCCGATTCAAACCAACGGGGCCACGCCGCCGCTCATCGGTCCGAACGCCACGTTTGCCACCACCGGCCACACGAAGCAGTTCCAGGGTTTTTTCAAGTATAATTTCTTCGAACACGAATACTCCTCCGCCCCCGGCTACGAAACCGGTACCTATCTGGGTAAGAAGAAAGTACTGAACCTGGAGGGTGGTTTCATCACGCAGCGAAACGCTACGTTCACGCGCCAGCCCGACCAGCCCGACACTACGTTTCACCGCCTGAACCTGTGGAGCGTGGCCGCCTTCGCCGACCTGCCCATCGGCACCGACGGAGCCGCCCTGAACGCCTACGCGGGCTTTTTCGACCTCGACTACGGCCCCGGCTACCTGCGCTTCAACGGCATTATGAACCCGGCCAACGGCGTCAACAACGGCGCGGGCGCGGCCACCACCGGGAATGCGTTCCCGATGTTCGGCACGGGCCTGACTTACTATGGCCAGGTAGGCTACCTGCTACCCCAACACCTGCTCGGCGACCACGGCGGGCAACTGCTACCCTACGGCACCTTTCAGTTGGGCCGCTACGACCGGCTGCACCACGAAGCAATGACCGTCTTCGACCTGGGGCTGAACTGGCTTCTGAGCGGCCACCGTTCGAAACTGACCGTCGATTACCAAAACCGCCCCACGTACACGCCCACGCTGGTCCGCGACGGCCGGCGCGGGTCCGTGACGCTACAATATCAAGTGTTTATCTAGATCAACTGTCCGAAACCGCGCCTGCCACAGACGCCTGGTGCAGAAGCGGATTATTACCTGCACCAGGCAACTGGGGCATCGGTCAGGCAATCGTTAGGCGGCTGGGGATTTTATCAATTTTCATTTACGCACTAATATTTAAATGTCATTTTCTGATCCTAAAACATCACCCCAGTGGTATGCTCGCCTTGGCGGCGTGCTTTACCTTGTCATCATCTTATTAGGCGCTTTCGCGGAGGGATTAGTCATCAACCAACTGGTCGTAGCGGGCGATGCGGTCGCCACGGCGCACAATATTCTGGCTTCGCCGGGGCTATGGCGCCTGGGCGTGGCGGCCAATGTGCTGGTGGTGGTGTGTGCGGTTCCGCTACTATGGATCGAGTATTTGTTGCTCCGGCCCGTCAGTAAAAGTCTGGTGGTGTTAGCCGTGTTGCTGAACGTGGTTTCGCTGTCGGTGGAGGCCATCAGCAAAGTGTTTTTGTTGCTGGTGCTGCCCACTTTGGAAAATGCTGATTATGGCCAGGCCTTTGGGGGCCAGCAGGTGCCGATGCTGGCGAACCTGGCGCTGAAATCACACGCCATTTCCTTCAACATTGCCCTGATTTTCTTTGGCTTCACTTGCCTGGTGAATGGATACCTCCTTCTCAAGTCGAGCTATTTCCCTAAAGCCTTAGGCATTCTACTGCAAATGGCAGGCGGTGGGTACTTGGTGGGCTGCTCGGCAGCGCTTTTTTCTCCGACCCTGGCCGATATGCTGCTTCCCGCCGTTCTGGTGCTGCCCCTGGTGGGCGAATCGTCGGTGGCCCTGTGGCTGCTGATTAAAGGAGTAAACCTCCCTAAGTGGCGGGAGTGCACCGCTTGCGCCTCCCTGCTTGAAACTGCTGACCAATGAATGTTCTGCTGATCGAAGACGACCCCGCCCTGGCGCACGAACTGGCGCAGCACTTACGAAAGGAGCATTATATCTGCGAAATAGCCCGAACCGCCCGCGAAGCCTCCGAAAAGCTTTTCGTGACGCCCTACGACTTCGTGCTGCTCGACCTGGGCTTACCCGACGCTGACGGCCTGACGCTGCTGACCGAAGCCCGGCGCCAGGAACATCAGAAGGAGACTTCCGTGATCGTACTCTCCGCCCGCGGCTCGGTCGATGACCGCATCAATGGCCTTCGCCTGGGCGCCGACGACTACCTACCCAAGCCTTACTCCCTGCTGGAGCTTACGTTTCGGATGCAGGCCATCACCCGCCGCAAGCACGGGGTGGCCCAGGACTCGATCAGCTTCGGGCCATTTCAGTTGAACCTCGCCGACCGCACCCTTTGCCACGAAACAGCCTCCCTGGAGCTGACCCGCAAAGAATTTGATCTGCTGCACTATTTCGTCCTGCACCGGGGCCGCGTACTGACGCGCGGCCAACTCAGCGAACATATCTGGGGCAGCGGGCGCTACGACGACGGCTACGACTCGAACTTTATCGATGTCCACGTCAAAAACCTGCGCCGCAAACTCGCCCAGGCCGACCCGACCACCGAGTGGGTCGCCACCGTACGGGGCGTCGGATACCGGCTGGTGGTGGAAGTGGGGAGGGTTTGAGGGTGGAAGGGTTTGAGGGTTTGAAGGTGGGAGGGTCTGAAGGTGGGAGAGTTTGATGGTAAAGGGTGGGCTGCCAATCGAATAAGTAATCATATTACCCCACACCCCTGCAATATTCTTCCAAGACGAAACAATACCCGGCACCTAACCACCGAACTATCCCATCACCACCCCACCACCTCACCACCCTCCCAATTGACGCTCCGCCAGAAACTGATTCTGCTCACTACCCTTTCCAAGGGGTTGATGGCGCTACTGCTGCTGCTGCTGCTGCCCGCCCTGGTGGAGCGTTTGGCCCTGGCCCACACCGACGCCGCACTGCGTGCCCAGGTGCGACAGGTGCAGGCCCGCCTGACGCGCACCGGCATCGACGAACTGCTGCCCCAAGCCGTCGCGCAGGACCGTCGGGCCCACTACGACCTCTTGCAGGACGAGTATATTGAGCTGCTACCAAGTCCCCCAAGCTCCCCCTCCGGCGGAGCTGATTTACTGGCCACCCTACCCCGCCATCGGCAGGATACGCTGGTCGATTTCCGCGTCCTGCGCCATCCGCTGCACTACCGCGGACGCGCTTACACCCTGGAAATTGGCCAGAGCATTGCTTCTGTCGAAGATATGCACGCATTGTTGCAACGCCTGGCAGGCTGGCTCCTCGGGCTGCTGCTGATCAGTACGCTCCTGCTGGAACTGGGCGTCATCGGCGTACTGCTGCGGCCGGTAGATGCGATCGTGGCGCGCCTGCGGGCGGTGCGCGGCCCGACCGCCCCCGCCCTGCCGCCCTTGCCTACCACCACCACCGACTTTCGGTATCTGGACGCCAGCCTGCGCGGAATGCTGGCTAAAATCCGGCGCCTCTTCGAGCAGGAGCGCACCTTCATCGCCGATGCCTCGCACGAGTTGCTTACGCCCATCGCGCTGCTAAAGAACCGGTTCGAGAATATGCTCCAGGCCGAAGATCTGCCGCCGAGCGCCGAAACGCAGGTCGAAGCGTCGCTGCGCACCCTGCACCGAATGACGACCCTGCTGCGCGCGCTGCTCCTGATCTCGCGCATCGACAACGCCCAGTTTGTCCGCGACGAGCCGGTGGCGCTCGCGGCCCTACTGCGCGAAGTCGCCGACGAACTCGAAGACCCGATCGCAGAAGCTGGCATCACCGTGGAATGGGCGCTCACGGACAGTGGCGGCGCCCCGTTCACGGTGGCGCCCGCCAACCGGGCACTGCTGTTTACACTCTTCTTCAACCTTTTCAACAACGCCATCAAGTACAATCAGCCGCAGGGGGGCAGCATCCGCCTGACCGGCCACTCCACCCCGGAAGGCGCTTACCGGCTGCGGATCCAAAACACCGGGCAGCGGATTCCCCCCGACCAACTGCCGCACCTTTTCGAGCGTTTTCACCGCTTCGACCCCACCGGCCAGGCGACGGGTTACGGCCTGGGTTTGGCCGTCGTGCGGAGTGTGGCGCGGTTTCACCAGATTGGGTTGAGCGCCGAATCGACCGACGCCGCCACCACCATCCATCTGCGGCTGCCGGCACCGCGCGCCTAGAGCGGTTCGGCCACGGTAGCTAGCCACCGTGGCCGAACTCGAACTATACCGCCACCGACACCTGCGCTTCGGCCAGGGCGACTTCCAGGGCGACTTCCAGGGCAGGGATGCAGGCCGCGAGCTGTTCGTAGGATTCGATGACGAAATACGTGTCCTGCATCCGATCCTTGACGTAGGGCGTGGCCAGAATCGCCGGCACGTCGAAAGGACGCCGGGTGGGCGCATCGCTCAGGCAAAACTGCGTTTCGCCGGCCGACGACAGGATGCCCGCGCCGTAAATACGCAGCCCGCCAGCTTCCGTGATCAGCCCAAACTCCACCGTAAACCAGTAGAGGCGCGATAACAGCTCCACGGCTTGCGCATCGGCCAGATGACGTAGCGCCAGCGCCCCGAGCGCTTGCAGGAAATCGGCAAAAAACCGGTCGGTCAGCAGCGGCACGTGGGCGAACACATCGTGGAACATATCCGGCTCTTCGAGGTAATCGAGCTGCGCCGGCGTCCGCAACCAGGTGGTAGCCGGAAAGCGCCGCTGGGCCAGCAGCTCGAAAAACGTGCGGTCGTCCACGATGCCGGGTACGGCCACCAGCGTCCAGCCCGTGGCCTGCGCCAGGCGGGGATTTACGACGGCAAAATCCGGAATTCGGGTCGGCTGAAAATCGACGCGCGGCAGGCCCTCCAGAAACCGGCACGAAGCCACCGCCGGCAGCACGCGCAGCTGGCGGTCAAAAAGGGTCTGCCAGACCCACTGGTCGTCGGCGGTGTAGCGGGCATATTCCTGCTGAAGAAGAACGGAAGCGGAAGCGGACATCATCATCAAAAAAAGTTGGGGTTTGGGTAAAAAAAAGCCTGCCTCCGGGGTGGGAAGCAGGCCATTGCAATAACTGCAATGCAGACGGGACAGGAACTCAGCCGGGCCACGCCAACGCCACTTCGCACCGGATGGGTGCGGACGTATAAAGGCGGTAATAACGGCGGGCGACGGTTGCCATCGGAGGCAAATGTAAGCACAACGGCGGTAATGCTGGCGGCGGCCCCCAACAACACAGAGCCGTTCAGTTTTGGGTATTGGACGTTTGGTGTTGAGCGCTTGGTATTGGGTATTGGGTGTTGGGTATTGGGCGTTCGGCGTTGGTCCACTGAATACCCTGTTTTAAGCGCCCAAAACCTAATACCCAAGGCCTAAAACCTGATACCTAAAACCAAGGTCCATTACTTAACGGCTTCGACCTGCCAACGTCACCTTTCGGCCGGGTTTTCCGTTGGCGCAGGCAGGCAAGGTCGCTACATGGGTAGCTTCCTGGTTTTTCGCCCCCTACCCCCTTTCTGATGACGGCCTCTACCCTCTTCAATCTGCTGGCCCGCACGGCGCGCGCTGGCGGATCCATTGCCCGGCTGGGCAGCATCAACCTGTTGCGTATCAGCCGTCTGGCGCTCAAAACCGCTGAAGACGTGGTACGCGAAGAAATACAGGCCGGGCGCGTCGGACCGCTCGCCACCAAAATGGCTGGCCACGCCCGCCACGCCCTCACCGACAAGCTCACCAAGCGCCTACTGGCGGTTCTGCTGCTGCGGTTAGGCATCGAAAGTGCGCTGGCCAGCACCGTGGTCGGGCTGCTGCTGCCGTTCGTGCTGGAATACGCCGTCCGCCGGTTGGCCCGTACGCCCGCCTGGGAACGCCTGAAGGCCCGCGAAGACATAGGGCGCGTCCGGCAACAGGTTAGCGCCCACCTGCAAACGGGCTGGCAGCGACTACGGCCCACCCCAGCAGCCACCCCACCCGCGCGCCCAGAGACGGCTACAGAATAAACTGACTCACATCGCGTTGCTGCACCAGCGCGCTCAGGCGCTCGCGCACCATTTCGGCCGTCACGCTGAACGCCGCGCCCGCGGGCAGTACATCGGGCACGTCGAAAAGCAGGTCGCTCAGCAACCGGCTCATCACCGTTTGCAGTCGGCGAGCACCGATATTTTCCAGGTCGGCGTTGAGCTGAAAAGCCACCCGCGCCAGCTCGCGCAGGGCGCCGTCCTCGAAAGTAAGCGTGACGTTTTCCGAAGCCAGCAGGGCTTCGTACTGCCGCGTCAGCGCGTTTTTGGGCGTTTGCAGAATCTGGTAAAAATCATCTTCCGACAACGCCTGCAACTCTACCCGAATCGGGAAACGCCCTTGCAGCTCCGGAATCAAGTCGCTGGGCTTGCTGACGTGAAACGCCCCCGCCGCGATGAACAGGATGTGGTCGGTACGCAGCACGCCGTACTTGGTATTCACGCTGGAGCCTTCCACGATGGGCAGCAGGTCGCGCTGCACGCCCTCGCGGCTCACGTCCGGACCGCGCCCACTGCCACTGCCCGCGCCACCATTGGCCACTTTGTCGATCTCGTCGATGAAGATGATACCGGCATTTTCGGCGTGGCGCAGAGCTTCCTCCTTTACTTCATCCATATCGATGAGTTTGGCGGCTTCCTCGTCGAGCAGCAGCTTGCGGGCTTCCGCCACGCTCACTTTGCGGGTGCGCGGGCGGCGCGGCATCATTCCGCCGAGCATTTCCTGCAAGCCCTGCATCGTGCTTTCGTCCATTCCCGGGGGCATCATCATTCCCACGCTGACGGTAGTGCCGGGGTCCACGTCGATCTCGATCTTGCGGTGGTCCAGCTCACCAGCACGCAGCTTCTCGCGCAGCCGTTCGCGGGTGCGGGCGTTGAGGGCATCGTCGGGGGTCGGTTCGGCGGGGGCCTGATCATCCACTTCCGAATCGCCATTTTGGATAACGGGGAAACCCAACGGGTTGGCGCCTTTACGTGCACTTTCGGCCGGACGCACCGGCGGAATCAGCGCGTCCAGAATCCGCGTCTCCACGGCTTCGGTGGCCTGCGCCCGCACTTCCTGCTGGCGGCGCTGGCGCGTCTGATTCACGGCCTGCTCGGCCTGGTCGCGCACCATCGACTCTACGTCGCGCCCCACATAACCCACCTCCGTAAACTTCGAGGCCTCCACTTTCACAAACGGCGCATCGGCCAGCGCCGCCAGGCGGCGGGCGATCTCGGTTTTGCCCACGCCGGTAGCGCCGATGAGCAGGATATTGTTGGGCGTGATGTCGGCCTGCACATCGGCGGGCGCCTGCAGGCGGCGCCAGCGGTTGCGCAACGCAATGGCGACGTGGCGCTTGGCCTCGTGCTGGCCAATGATATACTGATTCAATTCGGCGACGATGCGCGCGGGGGTAAGGTCGGGAGTCATAAATTATTTTTCATTGCGCGAATGAGTGATTGCGTGATTTTTTGGAGCACGTAGCAGCAGCGGCTTCCTGATCCATCACGCCATCAAAAATCACTCAATCGCTCGATTTTTTCTTGAACATCCGGTTCAGGTCGCTCACCACCGTCAGGTAAGTACCGCCGCCCGCTACGGAGTACCAGGCGCGGGTGAAATCGAGTTGAAACGACGAGATGCGCACCATCGCCCCGAACGAAAAGCCCGCTCCGCCGGACGCGTTGTCGAGCCGCAGTTCGCGGCGACGCAGGTAGTTGAAGCCCGCCCGCAGATTCACGTTCTGGCCCAGCAACAGTTCGGCGCCGCCCACAAAATGCCGGGCTACCTTATCGGCAATGGTTTTGCGGGGTTTGATTTCATTGTTGTTTTCATCGAGCTGGCCTTTGGCATTGGGGTCGAGGTACACGATATCGAACTGATACGTGCGGTGCGCCGTCAGCGAGAAGCGCAGCGGCATATGCTCCGGCTTATAACTCAGGCCCAGTTGCGCGTCAAAGGGCAGCGGCTCGCGGTCGGCGCCGTCGAAGGGCCGCAGTTGGGCGCCGATGTTTTTTACCGCCAGCCCGACGGTGAACTCCCGCGTCGGGTGCTTGAACAGCGCGCCCAGATCAGCCACCAGCGCCGACGATTTGTTGGCCGCGTAGGCGGCGCCGGCCAGCTTCACCGTAGCGCCCAGCGTGAACGGCCCCTGCACGTGCGCGCCACTCAGGCTCAGGGCGTAGTCGTGGGCCGCGAACGTGCCCAACGGGTTGCCGGCATCGTCGGTCTGGTCGAAGGAGCCGTAGTTGAGGTAGGTCAGGCCCGCGCTCAGCGTGCCCAGCTTGCCCGCGCCGAAGGCATACTGCAACGAATTCTGGCCGATATCGCTCGCGAAATTGAGGTAGCTGAACCCCAGCTTGCCGCGCATCTCGGCGGAGAGCAGCGCCGGGTTGGCCTGCACCATCAGCGGGTCGTAGCCGGACGGCGACGATACATTGACGCCCCCCAGCGCCGCCAGTTTGGCGTGGTTGGGCAGGTCGAGAAACTGAAACGCCCGCCGCCCGCCAATCTGGGCGGAAGCAGGCAGTACGCAGGAACTGAATAAAAGGGCCGTCAGCAGGCGAGGGCGAAAACCGTGGTTCATCAAGTGCCGAAATTACGACCGGGCCGCGCGCCGGGCCGTCGCTGCTACCAACGCCGCCGGGGTCGATTTTCGTGCATCGGGGTGCGGCGAAGCGTTTTGCGCGCCACCACGTTTTTCCGACCGATTACCGGGCACCGGGTTCCCGAACTACAGGACAAACGCACGAACCTAAAAGTTAGGCGACTCCCTTTGATGCTGAGCGGACTTCCGCTCGCCCTTTACCGCTTACTCGTCGCGGTCCTACCCGCCGGACGGGTACCAAAAGCGGAGGACTCGTCGCGTAACCGGACAATCAGCCGGTCAGCCGAAGGGTCTTCGTAGCGACTTTCGACATAGCGAGTGCGGGCGCTGATTTCCATATCCGTAAAGGTACCGCGCCTGCGACTTGCCCTCCCCCAGGCAAGCCCTAATGCAAAAGCGGCCGGAGCGTATGCTCCGGCCATTTTTCGTTTCAGGTAGAAGCCAGCCCCGGCGTCACGGCCTGGGCTCGGCGCGGGCACCCTGTTCATTGTACCACGCCACGCGCTCGGCTGGCGTCTTGTCTTTCAGTGACTATTGCCCAGAGTAGCATTTTATAATTTGACTACTCTTTTAAATTTTGGCCGAACTCAAAAATAAATAACTCCAACTTTTCGGCACTAACCCCAAGCTTATCGGCCGTTTCGTGCATCACCTGCAAGTAAACCGGATAAAATTTTACCCGATTAGTCGCATTCAACTTACGTAAAGCTGCTAGTTCTGAGAAGATACCCCTTGCGCCCACCTGTACTATCCGATCATCCAGAATCAGCGCCTCATAATTTTGTATCCGCACCTTCAGAAAATGAAGGAATTTTGTGTAAGTAGAAAGTCCAAGCCCCTGAATGGGGTGAATAGCATCGAAATAATGCGCGTCCCACTGCTGAATCCCTCCTTTCCGAGCTTGGTCAAGAATGAGAATTAAGTCCGATGTTCTTGTGGCAATATTCTCAAAGTGTCGGCCGCGCATTCCTTGTGGATACCCCCATAAAATAGTTGCTACCACGAAAGGTATCAGATTATGCTGTGCAGCTAACAGGAACAAGTCCCGTCGACTTACCTGCGCATCCAAAGCAGAATCCGGGAAGAAGCTGGCTAGTGCCGGTCCAGCATCGCCAAGGTTCGTATCGGTGAAATATCGGTTCCACGTCTCACGCTTAGCGCGAAAAGCCTGCTGATTCGCTGGCATATGCGAAATCAGGTCTCAAAAATCTAATATATGCATAAATTTTTATTTTTATCTGAGTGAACACTACCCCTTCACCACCTCACCCACCGCGCTGCTTCTTCAGCTCCCGCCGCCAGACGCTCTGCGTCAGCCGCACGTGTTCGAGGGCCACGGCTTCGGGGCCACCCAGGGCCTGCGCGATATCCGCGAAGGGCGCGTCCACGCCCCGCTTGGCCAGCACCGGCTGAATGCGGCGGTACTCCTCGCGGGGTAGCAGCTCGGCCATCCGCACGGCAAAACCTTCTTCGTAAAGCTGCCCCAAGTGCCCGATGATGGTGCCGCGCGCCAACTCGCGGCGGGCGGCGATCTCGTTGGGCGCGTGGCCCGCCTGGTGCAGCTCCAGTGTCAGGCGGCGGCTTTCCTCGCCGCTAAGGCGGGGCTTTTTCTCGCGCGGCTCGGCGGGCGCCGCCGTCGTAGGCGCGTAGCTCAGGTCGGCGAGGGTATCGGCGTCGGGCGTTTGGCCGGAAGCCGTCAGCCAGTTCAGAATCTCGTTCAGAAACGGCTCGCCCCAGCTTTCGAACTTCTTCATCCCCACCCCACTCACGGCCAGCATTGCGGCGCGGGTGGTGGGCTGCGATTCGGCCAGCTCGGTCAGGGTCAGGTCCGTGAAAATCTGAAACGCCGCGATGCCGTTGGCGTCCGCCAGCTTTTTCCGCAGCTTTTTAAGGGCTTCGAAGAGCGAGGCCGGGGCTTCGGCGCCTGCGCGGGGGGCGCGTTCGCGGGCTTTGCGCTCGACGCGCTCGGCGGGCGTGGTTTTTTCGGCGGGCTGAAAACGCGCCAGCGGCACGGCGCGCTCGCCGCGCAGCACCTGCCAGCCCGCTTCGGTCAGGCGCAGGGCGTAGCCTTCGTCGTAGGCAATCAGCACCAGCCCCGCGTTCAGCAGTTGGTGGAGGTACGAGTACCAGTCGAGGTGCGGTACGTCGCGGCCGGCGCCCCAGGTCTTGATCTTGTCGCCCCCGGCGGTCATCACGGCCGAATTTTTCAGCCCCCGCAACACGTCGATCAGCACCGGCAACGAGGCCCGCTCGCGCAGGCGGGCTACCCCGGAAAGGGCCTTCTGGGCGAGTTCGGTGCCGTCGAAACGGGTGGGCGGCGTCCGGCAGATATCGCAGTTGCCGCAGTCCTGGGTGCTCGACTCGCCGAAGTAGTGCAGCAAAATCTGGCGGCGGCAGTGCGAGGCTTCCGCGTACTGCCGCATCCGTTCGAGCTTCGCCTTGCTGAGCCGGGCCTGCGTGGGCGGCGCTTCCGAGAGCATCTTTTCGAGCTGCACCACGTCGGCGTAGGAGTAGAAAAGTAGCGCCTGGGCGGGCGCACCGTCGCGCCCGCCCCGCCCGATTTCCTGGTAATACCCTTCGATATTTTTCGGCAGCGAGTAGTGAATCACCCACCGAACATTGCTCTTGTCGATGCCCATCCCGAAGGCAATCGTGGCGCAGATGATTTGCAGATCGTCACGCAGAAACTGCTGCTGGGTGCGGGCGCGGTCTGGAGCAGTCATTCCGGCGTGGTAGGCGGCGGCGCGGTAACCTTCTTTTTGCAGCTTTTCAGCGAGGCTCTCGGTCAGCTTGCGCGAGAGGCAATAGATGATGCCCGGCTCGTCGGGGTGGCGGCGCAGGAAGTCGAAGATGCGCTTCACGCGATCCGTGCCGGGCAGCACCGTGAGGCCGATATTGGGCCGGTCGAACGACGCCACGAAGACCTGGGGCGCCGCCAGGCCCAACTGTTTGATGATATCGCGCCGGGTCACGCCGTCGGCCGTGGCCGTGAGCGCCACCACAGGCACCTGCGGAAACCGCGCTTTCAGGGCGCCGAGCTGGGTGTATTCGGGCCGAAAATCGTGGCCCCACGACGAGATGCAGTGCGCCTCATCGATGGCAAAAAGACTGATTTTCAAGCGCCCCAGAAAGTCCAGAAAGCCCGCCGAAAGCAGTTTTTCCGGCGACACGTAGAGCAGCTTCACCTTACCGGCGCGGGCCAGGATGGCGATGTTGTCGAGGTCGCGGCTACTTTGGGCCGAATTCATCGCTTCCGCCGCAATGCCGTTCGCGCGCAGGCCCTCCACCTGGTCCTGCATCAGGGCAATCAGCGGTGAAACCACCACGCACAGCCCTTCCAGCACCAGCGCGGGTATCTGAAAACAGACCGACTTACCGCCGCCAGTCGGCATCAGCACCACCGTATCGCGGCCCTCGAAAATGGACCGGATGATGTCTTCCTGCAACGGCCGAAACTGGTCGTAGCCGTAGTATTCCTTCAGCGCCCGGCGGGCAGATAACAGCCGGGCTTCGACCACTTCAGCAGTAGGCTGGTAGGCGGCAAGGGGTTCGGTGGCGAGGGTTGGGAGGGCGTTTTGCATAGGACGGTAAAAGTACCGCCGGGGCCGGTAGCCTGATGCGCTTAGGTCGCTTGAACACGCATCGGGCGGTGGGGCTAACCCGATTGGGCGGCGGGGGGTGCCGTAGCTTTGGGAGGAATCTCTTCTCTACTGCTCTCCGATGCGAAAGCTTTTCTCCTTCCTGCTGCGTACGACCGTGGCTGCTTGTCTGTGCTGGCTGCCGACGGCCCCCGCCCACGCCCAAGCGCCCGCTTGGCAAATGGCCGTGGGCATCGGCACCGCGAGCGCGTCCCGGCCGAACACCCCGGTCCGTTGGCAACAGTTTCGTTGTGACGTAATAAAGCCCGCCGACCTTGTCTCCCACGTGGATGCCACGGCAGCCGATTCCAGCGGCAACGTGTACCTCGCGGGCTACTTCTCGGACTCCGTCACCTTCGGCGCCACCACGCTCAGCAAGGACGGTCGCGGAAATCATCGTCGTCTGTACGTGGCGAAGTGGAACCCGGCTACCGGCTTCGTGTGGGCCCAAAAAATGGGCCGAGGCTCCGGCCGGGTCGTTGCCCTGGCCGTGAGCGGGCGTAACGTGTACGTGGCGGGTAGTTTCGGCGACTCCGCCTTCACCTTTGGCACCACCAGGCTGACCAAGGCGAGCGGGTTCGTGGCGAAGCTCACGGATGAGGGCCGCACCATCACCTGGGCGTGGGCCCAGCCGGTGGACGGGACGGACTATAACGCGGTCTCGGCCCTGGCCGTGAACGGGAGCAGCGTGTACGTGGCGGGCAGCTCCTGGGCGCCAACCAGACGCTTCGGCGCCACCACGCTGACCGGGGCGAGTGGGTTCGTGGCGAAGCTCACGGATGAGGGCCGCACCAGCGCCTGGGCGTGGGCCCAGCCGGTGGGCCGCTATGGCCGCGACTGCGCGCTGGCCCTGGCCGTAAACGGGAGCAGCGTGTACGTGGCGGGCAGCTTTCGCGACTCGACCATCCGCTTCGGCGCCATTACGCTGGCTCTACCCAGCAGTCCGACGGGCATGTATGCCGGATTCGTGGCGAAGCTGACGGATGCGGGCAAGGCCAGCGCCTGGGCGTGGGCGCAACCGGTGGGCGGCCGGCGTAGGAGCCGTGCGCTGGCCCTGACCCTGGCCGCTAGTGGGAGCAGCGTGTACGTGGCGGGCAGCTTTCAGGACTCGACCATCCACTTTGGCGCCACCACGCTGACCCTGACCAGCCACCCGACGCGGACACTGTACGGTCCGGGTCCGTATGACGGATTCGTAGCGAAACTGACGGATGCGGACACTGCCAGCACTTGGGTGTGGGCCCAGCCGGTGAGCGGAATATATCTCGACGATCCCTACGCCTTGGCCGTGAAGGGGAACAGCGTGTACGTGGCGGGCAACTTTCACAGCGTGTACATGGGGGCGGACAACTTCTATAGCCCGGCGGTCAGCTTTGGCACCAAGACGCTGACCAATGCCAGCACCGGCAGCCAGAAGTTAGGCGAAGGGTTCGTAGCGAAGCTAACGGATGCGGGTACTGCCAGCGCCTGGGCGTGGGCCCTGCCGGTAGGCGGCAAGGGCAGGGACAAGGTCTCTACCCTGACTGTGAGCCGGGGCCGCGTGTACGTGGGGGGCAGCTTCCGGGACTCGGCCATCACCTTTGGCGCCACCACGCTAACCATTGCCCGTAAAACGACCATCGGCTTCCTGGCGGCCCTCGCCGATCCGCTTCCTCGCCAACCCCGCCGCCGCCGCGAAAGCAGCAACCCCTAGCACCGCCGCACCTGCCCTCACCCCCACCCTGGCCCCGAACCCCGCGCACCACCGTGCCACGCTCACTGGCGCCCCGCCCCACGCGCCCCTCACGGTGCTGGATGCGCTGGGCCGCCCCGTGCTGACGGCCACCACCGATGCCACCGGCGCCACCCCGCTGGACGTGCGCAGCCTGCCCGCCGGGCTGTATCTGATTCGGGGTGAAGGAATGGCCACCCGCCGGCTGGTAGTGGAATTTTGAGCAGGGCCAGCCTTTTAGTATCAAGCATACGCTCAAGATTTGCGGAAGTGGTTAGCTGAGTTATTTATTTCACCTAGGGATCAGCAAGCCATTTGCAGTCAAATCATTACGTCCACGAAATCGGCAGAACTAGCGCGCGGGGTGGCCGAAGTGGTCCTGCAACACCTGCTGAATTTTCGCGGTGTTGAGGGGCTTGGTGAGGTAGCCGGCGATGGGCAGGCGCTGCATCTGCTCCACGTCCCGGGGGTTGAGGGAAGTGGTGAGCATTATGATCACCGTGACGGCGCTCCGGGCCGGAAACTGCTGGATGTAGGCTTCCAGGAACTCCATCCCGTTCATAATGGGCATTTTCATATCGAGCAGAATCAGGACTGGACAGGTGTCCGAATCCGGCTGCCCGCAGTACGTGTGCAGGAGGTCGATGGCTTCCTGCCCATTGGTCGCCACCAGGATGGTGTCAGTGACGCCCAGCCGCCGAAGTAGGCTCTGATTGAGGAAGTTGGTAGTGTCATCGTCATCGACGAGCAGCGTGCAGGAAACGGCGACCATACGCAATAACCGGGAAGAAGGGGTTAGGCAGCAGGATGCGGGAAATGCACGAAGAAAGTAGAGCCAATGCCGAGCTGGCTGTGCACTTCGAGGCGACCACCGGCATTTTCGACCATCCGCTTGATCATATAGAGGCCGATGCCCGTGCCTTCGACGTGGTCGTGGAAGCGCTGAAACATCGTAAAGAGCTTGGGTATTTGATGCGCGGCGAGGCCGAGCCCGTTATCGTGCACTTCGAGCACCGTGAAGCCCGTGTGCCGGTGGGCGCGCACGTCCACGCGGGGGCGGCGGTCGGGGTGGCGGTATTTGAGGGCGTTACTCAGCAGGTTGTAAACCACCGAGCGCAGGTTTTTTTCCGAAAACCCAACGGGTGGGAGGCCCGCCAGCTGCACCCGCAGCTCGGCGTTGGTTTCGCGCAGCAGCGGGGCTAAGTCGAGGCGCACGTCCTCGACTATCGCGGCCAGGTCGAGGGCGGTGCTGGCCGGCGCGTGCTCTTTCTGCAGCTTCGACACTTCGGTAAGGTGGTCGATGGTGCGCTTGAAACGTTCGACGGAATCGAACATATGAGCAAGCGCGGGCGCAATGGCTTCCTGCTCGGCCACGTCCGACGGCAACTCCTCGCGCAGCAGGCTGAGCAGGCCTTCGATGTTGGAAATAGGCGCTTTAAGGTCGTGCGAGGCCGTGTAGATGAAGTTGTCGAGGTCAACGTTGGTGCGAACCAGCTGCTGGTTGGCCTCGGCGAGCTGTTCCGCCAGGGCGCGGGCCTGCTGGCCCCCTTCTTCCACCACGCGCCGGGCCTGCACCTGGTCGGTGACTTCGTGGGCGAAGACCAGCACCCCGTCCACCTCGCCGTGGGCATTGCGGCGGACCTGATAAATGAAGGTAAAGAACATTTCTTCCAGCGGACCGTCATCGTAGCGCGCCAGCATCAGGGGCAGTTCCTGGGCCACGAAGGTCTCGCCTGTGTCGAACACGCTGCGCAAGCACTGGTGGATGGCCGTGCCGGCTATCTCGGGCAAAGCATCGAGCACGGGCTTGCCGAGCAGGGTACGGCCCGGGAAGATGCGCTGATAGGCCGGATTGATGAGCTGAAACACCAAGTGGGGACCATCGAGGATGACGATGGGGGCTGGCGCTTCCATGAAGAGCTTGTGCAACTGCTGGCGCTCGGCTTCGCGCTCTTGGCGGGCCAGCACTTGCCCGGTGACGTCGAAGGCAAAAATGGTGACGCCGGCAATCTGGCCGTCTTCGCGGTAGGCCTGATAGGTAAAGCTGAAGTAGTGGAGATCGGGCAGTGCGCCGTCGGTTGGAACGACCGTATAGGGCACCTCAGCCCCAAAATGCGTTTCGCCGGTGCGGTACACGCGGTCTAGCACATCCACAAACCCCTGCGTTTGCGCTTCAGGCACGGCCTCGGCGATGTTGAAGCCCACGAGCTGGCGGCCTGGCATCAGGCGCTGGTAGGCCGGGTTGACGTACTCGTAGCGGTGCCCGGGGGCGCGCAGCAAAGCAATCAGGGCCGGGGTTTGCTCGAACACCTCATAGAGCCGGGCCCGCTGGTCGGCCTGCTGCCGGGCGGTGGCCATCACGTCGGCCTGCAAGGCCAGCGCTTCCTGGGTGCGCGCCTGCACCCGGGTTTCCAGCTCCTGGTTGAGCTGCTGCAACTCTTGGCGGGCCAGCACCTGCTCCGTCACTTCCACGGCACACGCCAGGATGCCGGTGATGCCCTCCGGCCCGTCGTACACGGGCTGGTAAGTGATGTTGAAATAGCCCTGATACGGCTGCTGGTCCTGCTCGATGCGCACGAGTTGTTCCTCCAAGGTGCGCGTGGTGCCCGTCAACACGTCGGCAAACACTTGCTCGAAGCCCTGGCTGGCTAAGTCGGGTAGGGCTTCGAAATGCGGCCGGCCCTGCACCTGCGCCAGAGGCCGCCCCCATATCTGACCCATCCGGGGGTTGGCCCATTCCACCACGAAGTCGGGGCCCCGCAGCAGGCCCATAGCCACGGGCGCCTCCTGGAAGATGCGCCCCAGCTCCGTGCGCTGGTGCTCGGCGTCGGCCCGGGCGGCTTGTTCGGCGACCTGGGCCTCGCGCAACTGTCGCTCGGCCAGGCGGCTTGCAGTGATGTCCTGAACGGATTGAATGATGAATAGCACCTGCCCGGCCGCGTCGAGTACAGGCGTGTGGCGCGGCTTCCAGTAGCGCTCCACGAACCGGCCGGGCTTCGTTCGGTCGGGTACGTCATAGTGCTGCGGGGCCATATCGTGCGGCTGGCGGGTGGCCATTACCTGGGTGAGCGAAGCGCGCACGTTGGCCACGGCGTTGACCTCGGGGGTCTGCGGATTGTCGGGAAAGGCGTCGAAGATGTACTGCCCAACGATGGCGTCGCGCGCGGTCAGGGTCGCAGCCAGGTAGTCGTTGCTAGCGCCCACGATCACCCATTCCGGCGACAGCAACAAGGTGGCCCCGGGCAGGGCGTTGAAGACGGGCAGCAAGTCGGGCGGTGGCGGGGCCAGTGGCATTAACGCAGCATTGAGTTCGAAGACCGGAATACGAAGCTTGGGTTAATTATGGCTAAATACAGAGGCAAAAAGAAACGAGCGAGCCGAATGGCCCGCTCGGGTGAGTTGGGAAAGAAGGGGGCATCGTACCATTATCGCCAGCGCGGATACGACATTACGGAGGTGGCCGGTACCAACCATCTGGCCGGATAGACCGCGCGCCACCTGTAGCCGTTTCGCGCACTTTTTACGGCCAGTGGCTGGTAGCAGGTTCCATCATTTGGCGGTGGCCCAAACCGGGGAACTTGGTGCTGGCCTGGCACGTCGTTTCCGCGCATCAGACCAAAACCAATCACCCGCATTCAGACCACCGCCAAACGAAGACCCGGCAATCCGCAACGCTTACACGTCCACCTTCGCGTACTTGGCATTTGCCTCAATGAACTCGCGGCGCGGGGGCACCTCATCGCCCATCAGCATCGAGAAGAGGTGGTCGGCTTCGGTGGCCGAGTCGATATTCACCTGCTTGAGCGTGCGGGTGGACGGCTGCATCGTGGTTTCCCAAAGCTGCTCGGCATTCATCTCGCCCAGCCCTTTGTAGCGCTGCACGCCCACGGTTTCGGGCTTACCGCGCCCGATTTCTTCGATGGCGCGCAGGCGGTCGTCCTCGGACCAGCAGTAGCGCTCTTCTTTGCCCTTTTTGACCAGATACAGCGGCGGCTGGGCGATGTAAATGAAGCCGTTCGCCACCAGGTAGTGCATATACCGGAAGAAGAAGGTCAAGATCAGGGTGCGGATGTGCGAACCGTCGATGTCGGCATCCGTCATAATGATGATCTTGTGGTAGCGCAGCTTGTCGAAGTTAAGCGGGTCCTGCGTCTTGCCCTCTTCGTCGGCGGTGGAGGCCAGGCTTTTGGGGTCGTTGAACGTAACACCCAGCGCCGTGATCATATTCCGGATCTCCTCGTTCTCCAGGATGCGGTGCTCCTGCGCTTTCTCCACGTTCAGGATCTTACCGCGCAGCGGCAGGATGGCCTGAAACGCGCGGTTACGGCCCTGCTTGGCAGTGCCGCCGGCCGAGTCGCCTTCCACCAGGTACAGCTCGCAGACGGCGGGGTCGGTATCGGAACAGTCGGCCAGCTTGCCCGGCAGGCTCGTGGAGCCGAGCAGGCTCTTGCGCCCACCCTGCACCATCTCGCGGGCCTTTTTGGCGGCGATGCGGGCCTTGGCGGCCAGAATCACCTTATCCACGATGATGCGCGCCTCGCGGGGATTTTCTTCCAGGTACTGGGTCAGGATTTCGCCCACCACCGTGTTCACGGCGCCGTTCACTTCGGTGTTGCCGAGTTTGGTTTTGGTCTGGCCCTCGAACTTGGGTTCGGCCACCTTCACCGAAATGATAGCCGTGAGGCCTTCACGGAAATCTTCGCCGGAAATTTCCACCTTTGCCTTCGCCACTTCGCCGCTTTTCTCGGCGTAGTTTTTCAGCACCCGCGTGATGGCCGAGCGGAAGCCCGCCACGTGCGTACCACCCTCTAAGGTGTTGATATTATTGACGAACGAGAAAATGTGTTCCTGGAAAGAGTCGTTGTACTGAAACGCCACTTCCACCGGAATGCCCCGGTCGGCGGTTACGTACACCGGCTCCTGCATCAGGCCGGGGCGCGAGCCGTCGAGGTACTTCACGTACTCGGCCAGGCCGCCTTCCGAGTAAAACAGCTCGTGCTTCGGCCCGGCCGGCGTACCCGTGCCGGTGGACGCCGCGCCGTAGGAATCGGTGTGGCCGACCTCCACGGCGGCCTCGGCCAGGGCCTGCTCGCGCTCGTCGGTCAGCTCGATCCGGATGCCCCGGTTCAGGAACGACAGCTCGCGCAGACGCCGCGCGATGCGGTCGTACTCATAGACGAGGGTTTCGTCGAAAATCTTCGGGTCGGGGCTGAAATGCACCGTCGTACCGCGCTCGGCGGCTTCGGAATCGCCGATGCGGCGCACGTCGTACTGCGGCACGCCGATGTTGTATTCCTGCTCGAACAGCCCGCCGTCGCGGCGCACCGTCACGTGGCAGTGGGTCGAAAGCGCATTGACGCAGCTCACGCCCACCCCGTGCAGGCCACCGGAGGTTTTGTAGGAGTTCTTGTCGAATTTGCCGCCGGCGTGCAGCACGGTCAGGGCGATTTCGAGGGCCGACTTGCCGAACTTAGTATTGATCCCGACCGGAATGCCCCGACCATTGTCGCGCACGGAAACGGAGTTGTCGGGGTGAATCGCGACCCATATATGGTCGCAATGGCCGCCCATTGCTTCGTCGATGGAGTTATCGACTACTTCCCAAACCAAATGATGCAGGCCCTTGGCACCGGTATCGCCGATATACATCGAAGGGCGCTTGCGAACGGCCTCCAGGCCTTCGAGCACCTGAATGGAATCGCCACCATACTCGGGCATCGTCACGGCCGTTTCCACGGCCTCGGTTGCTTCGTTCATAAACGGGGTTGATTGCGGTTTTAAGCGCGGAAAACACAGGTTTCCGGCCCCGGCGGGCCGACCTGCAAAGCTACCCCGAAAGGCGGAGATAAGCTAGCGAAAACCCCGTTTTGGGTGGGTAAATTCCCCATTTCCGGGCCATAGCGCGTCGCCGCCGATTCGCGTACGGGCGCCTCCGGCGAGCCCCCAGCAGCGCTACGACATTTCGCCGGCGTTGGCGGCGTGCATCCCCGGCGACAAATCGGCCTGCTCGGCTTCCAGTAGCTTCTTCTGCGCCCAGGTGAAGGCATATTCATTGGGCATCACGATAGGTACTTGCAGGCACATACTCTGGGCAGGCAGCACCTGGCGCCAGTCCTGGATGAGCTGCTTATACGCTTCGCCCACGGGCCGGATATTGCGGTCCAGGTCGTAGAGTCCCAGGGCGTTGACATTGCCGTTATCTTCGCGCAGGGCGGTGTCCCAGTCCACCTGGTCAGTGAGCGAGTACCAGGTGAAGCCGATGATCGGCACCCCGTCGTTGCGGACGCGCAGCACGTTGGCCCACTCCTTCCAGAGCCAGTTCACGGCCTCGTCGCCGTTCGGGCCCTGCTTGATATTGGTTTCGGTGTGCATCACGGGCAGGCGGTAGCGGTCGTGGTACTGGCGCGTAAGAACGTAGTAGCCAAAGATTTCGCCCGACGCCACCGACCGCCCGTCCGCCGAAATACGGTGTTCGTTGGTCCAGTAATAGTCGTTGCCCATAATGCAATGGTGCTTGAGGTTATTGTGGAGGAAGAAGTGGTACTCCGGGCGCGTCATCCCGTTGTCCATCAGGAACTCGTACATCTCCGACTCCACCCGGCGGCCGTAGTTAAGGTCCAGGCTCAAAAACCGCTGGGCGTTGAGCAACTCGGCGGGCTTGATGGCGGCGGGGTTTTCGGCGTGGTGATACTCCGTCGATTCGCTCTGAATGAAGAGCGCATCGGGGCGCACTTCCAGGATGGCGTGCATCGCCAGCACATTGGCCTTGACCACGTACTTGAGGGCCGTCACGAACCCCTGCGAGGTGGTCATCTGCTCGTTCCACCAGCCGTACAGCGCCGAGAACGTGGCCGTGATATACATCTCATTGACGGGCGTGTAGAGCTGCACCCACGGAAAGCGGACGGCAAAATCGCGGGCGTACCGGGCAAAGAGCACCGGAAAATCCGGGTTCTGGAAGTTGCCGATCCAGTCGGGCACCCCAAAGTGGCACAAATCCACGATGGGCACGATGTCGCGGCGGCGCAGGTCGGCGAAGGTTTCGTCGGCGAAGGCCCAGTCGTAGCGCCCCGGCCCCAGCCAGGTGGTATGGAGCGGCGGCCCGTAGCGCAGGAACTCAATACCCTGCTCCTGAACCAGATCAAAGTCTTTACGCCAGAAATCGTAGTGGCGGCATTTGGCCAGCTCGTCCACCCGCAGCCGTCCGTGATGGATGGTGGGGTTGCTGTTTTCGATGCCGGTAGCGAAGATGAAGCCGGGAACCATAGGAGCAAATCAGGAAGATGAACCCGTTCCTACGGCAAGCGGGCGCGCTCCGGTTGTGCTACCTGCTGATTTACCGGGCCGGCGCTAACCGGTCAGGCCGTATTTGCCGTAACCTTACCCGATGTTGACCCTCCGGCAAACGCCCTTCGGCTCCTACGCCGCCTACGACCTGCACGACCCGCGCACCGGCGCGCTGGCCCGCGTGGTACCCGCTTATGGCGCCACGCTGGTGGCGCTCCGACTGCCCGCGCCCGGCGCCGGCGCCGCGCAGGACGTGCTGGTTGGGCCGCCTCCTTCGGCCTGGCCCAACGACCCTAAATTCCGCAGCTCCCTTCTGCTGCCCTTCGTGAACCGCATCCGCGACGGGCGCTACACCGCAAATGGGCAGCCGTATCAGTTACCCCTGAACGAGCCGGCCCGCGCCGTGGCGCTGCACGGTTTCGTCTTCCACCAGCCCTTCTCCGTGGTAGCGCAGGCGGCCACTGCTGAATATGCTTACCTGACGCTTGCCTACGACGCGCCCGGCACGGTGCCCGGCTACCCGTTTCCGTTTCGGGTCGAAATTACTTACACCCTGGCCGCTAACGGCCTCGCAATCAAGTGGCGCGCACAGAACACTGGCTCCACTGCGCTGCCATTGGGTGTGGGCTGGCACCCCTACTTCCAACTCGGCGGCCTGATCGATGAACTGGTGATTACGGCGCCCGTCCACGGTGCCGTCGCCACCGACCCCGACCGCCTGCTGCCCACCGGCGGATTGGAAGCGGCACCTGATTTCAAGGGCGGCTTTATGCTCGGCCCGCACTTTATCGACCAGACCTTCACGCTGGAAGCTCCCCTAGCCGGCGGCATCATCGAGACTACGCTCTACCGCCCGGCCACCGGCCAGCGCCTGACCCTGTGGCAGGATGCCGGCCCCGACCAGTTCACTTTCCTGCACCTCTACACCGACCCCAGCCGCACGATGCTTGCCCTCGAACCCGTCAGCAGTGCCCCCGATGCCTTCAACACCGGCCAGGGGCTGCTTCGCCTCGAACCCGGCGGCGTGTTCGAGGCGCGGTGCGGGGTCAGGATAGGTGGTGAGGTGGTGAGGTAGTGCTAACCCACCCCGCCACCTCACTACCCCACCCCACCACCACCGCATTAGCAATGACTGACACAATTTCCGCCGCTTTCCACGCTCGATTCGGCGCTGCCCCCCAGGTGGTGGTGCGCGCGCCCGGCCGCCTCAACCTCATTGGCGAGCACACCGATTATAACGACGGCCTGGTGCTGCCCGCCGCCATCGACCGCGCGATCTACTTCGCCGTCAGCCTGACCGAAAGCGCCTCCGCCGAGCTGGTGGCCGTGGATCTGGGCGAAACCCACACCGCACCGCTGCCGGTGGGCGGGCCGGGGCCGGTGGCGTGGGCCAACTATCTGCTGGGCGTAATCGCCGGGTTTCAGGCGCGGGGCGTGGCCGTGCCGGGGCTGCAATGCGTGTTCGGCGGCGACGTGCCCGAGGGCGCCGGGCTATCCTCCTCGGCGGCACTGGAATGCGGACTGGCCGTGGCCCTGGATGCGCTGCTCCGTACGCAGGTACCCCGGCTGGAACTGGCGCTGCTGGCGCAGCAGGCCGAACACACCTACGCGGGGGTGCGCAGCGGACTGATGGACCAGTTTGCCAGCCTTTTCGGGCGCGCGGCCCACGTGGTGCGCTTCGACTGCCGCTCCCACGACTATGCCTACTTCCCTTTCGACACGGCCGCTTACCGGCTCATCCTCTGCAACTCCGGCGTGAAACACGCGCTGGCCTCCTCGGCCTACAACCAGCGTCGCCAGGAATGTGAAGCTGGCGTAGCGATTCTCCAACGACACCACCCGAACATCCACAGCCTGCGCGACGCGACGCTCGCCCAGTTGGATGCCCATCGCGCCGCCCTGGGGCCAGTCATCTACCGCCGCTGTGCCTACGTGGTAGCCGAAAATGCCCGCGTAGCGGCGGCCTGTACCCACCTGCTGGCCGGCGACGTGGCGGCCGTCGGCCCGCTGCTTTATGCCACCCACGCCGGGCTGCGCGACGACTACGAGGTAAGCTGCGCGGAACTCGACTTTCTGGTGGACACCGCCCGCCCGCTACCCGGTGTGCTGGGCGCCCGGCTGATGGGCGGCGGGTTCGGCGGCTGCACCCTCAATCTGATGGCGCCGGAGGCCGTCAGTGGGTTTATCGCCACGATGCAGCCGGCTTATGAGGCGCATTTCGGCGAAGCGCTGGAAGTGATTGAGGTAGCCCTGGCCGATGGCGCGGGGGTGGTAGTGACTAGTGACTAGTGACTAGTGACTAGTGACTAGTGACTAGTGACTAGTGACTAGTGGGTTACGGCTGAAGCCTGCTAATGACGCGATCTTCAGCCGCCGTGCCTGGTGTGGGCTTCCGCTAAGACGCAGAGGTTTCGCAGCGACGCAGAGCCAAGCTAACACGCCGATTTTGTGGAGCGAGAGGAACACGTTCCTCGTAATGACAACCTCCACCACCTCACCACCTCACCACCCCAATGGCCTTCGACTTCACCCAGCACCCACACCGCCGCCACAATCCACTGACCGGCGAGTGGGTACTCGTTTCGCCGCACCGGGCCTTACGCCCCTGGCAGGGGCAGGTGGAAGAACCCGCCCCCGAAGCGCGCCCTGCCTACGACCCCACCTGCTACCTCTGCCCCGGCAACGCGCGCGCCGGCGGGCAGGTAAATCCGCCGTACGCCAGCACCTTTGTCTTCGACAATGACTTTCCGGCGCTGCTCCCGCCCGAAGCTGGGGCGGCGCAAAACGAAACGCCACCCCTACCCCCTGAAGGCGCCCCCGAAGAGCTGCTGCAAGCCGTCCCCGAAACCGGCACCTGCCGGGTGGTCTGCTTCTCGCCGCGCCACGATCTGACCTTGCCCGAACTGCCCGTGGAAGCCATCCGGGAGGTGGTGGATGTGTGGGCGCACGAATACCAGACGCTCGGCGCGCGGTCTGACATCAACTACGTCCAGATTTTCGAGAACCGGGGCGCCATGATGGGCGCCTCGAACCCCCACCCGCACGGGCAGATCTGGGCGCAGGCCACCGTACCCGACCTGCCTGCCCGCGCCGGCGAACGCCAGGCCGTCTATTTCGCCCGCCACGGGCGCAGCCTGCTAACGGACTATCTAACCCGCGAGCTAACCGAGCCGGGCACCCCGCGCGTGGTCATCGAGAATGCCCATTTCGTGGCGCTGGTCCCCTTCTGGGCCACCTGGCCCTTCGAGACGCTACTGCTGCCGCGCCGGGCGGTACCGTCCATCGAGTTGCTGACCGGCGAGGAGCGCGACGCGCTGGCCGACGCCCTGCGCCAGCTCACCATCCGCTACGACAACCTCTTCCGCATCTCTTTCCCTTACTCGGCGGGGCTGCACCAGCGCCCCACCGACGGCCATCCCCACCCCCACTGGCACCTGCACTTCCATTTCTTCCCGCCGCTGCTGCGCTCGGCCATGGTGCGCAAGTTTATGGTGGGCTACGAGCTGCTGGCCGGCCCCCAGCGCGACATCACCCCGGAGCAGGCCGCCGAACGCCTGCGCGCCCTGCCGGCGGTGCATTATAAGGCGGCGCAAGGCCCCGCCAAAGCCGGAATAGCGCGCCTCGGGCCGCCACTGGGATGACAGGTTACGCCGGCCTAACCGCAAGGCTGCGCCCGGTCCGACGCCTACGAACTGACGGTCCCCGAGCTGGTCAATCTGCTGCCCGATGCCTCGGTCGAGTTGGTGGATCGCCTGACTAACACGCATTACGTGCTGGCCGATCAGCCGCTGATCCGGTTCACAGTCGAACAGGCCGGCGAAGTGCGCGGACGCTTCGCGCTCCACTTCGGCGAACGTAAGAGTCTGCCGGCCACGCCCCACCTGACGGTGTACCCCAACCCCGCTTCCGGCTTCGCGGTCATCGACTCGCCGCTGGCCGCGCGGGTGCTGGACGCGCTGGGCCGGGTGGTGCACGCCACCCCGGCTGGCCAGCCCCGCCTCGACCTGAAAGGGCTACCGCCCGGCGCCTATGTGGTGCGCACCACCGACGGCCGCACGGCCCGCCTGGTGGTGGAATAAGCGCCCTTCGGCGCCGGCTGATTATTACCTGTTGAACCTCCCGGAGCCGTTTGGCTCCGGGAGGTTCTGGCGTTTTGGGGGATAGAGTATTTGGTGTTGGAGCAGCACTGCCAGCCTGCCGCTACTGACGTTGCGCTCATCGCAAAAGAGCACACCCCGGCGCTGATCCACTACCCACCTAATCGAAAACACCGCCCCGACATCGGCTATGCAGGCGTGTAAAGCCGCGCTGTAGGCTCGGTGAGTGATTGATTTCTGGGGTAATCGCCTCCGGTCTTTGGGTTGGCGGCGGTTTTTGTTTTCCAAAAGCTAAAGAGAGTACAGTGGCTGCAAACTACTGGCTTGCAATAAAGCGGCAAATGCGCAAGATCACTGCTGCGGTGTTGTCATACCAGGGCGCGGCGTTTGGGCGCCAGCCAGCACTTCGGCCAACGCATCCACTAGCCGCTGGAACGAGCGGCATTCCAGCGCTAAGGTTGGGTCGAGGTGGTAGGTGAACGCTTCCTGATGGGTAGTCTCGCGATAGATATGGCCGTACGGCATTTGCTTCGTCAGCCATTCCTTCACGCCGCGTTTGGCTTCAATCGTATAATCACGACGGGTTTCGTCCTTGATGAGCGGCGTATGGGGCGTAATCGATGCTAGGCTCGCCACCAGCCATTCTTCGTACTCCCGGTAAGCGAATACCACCGCTACCGGGTACGGCAACCGGAAGGCGGCCAGGTCGGCGGCTAAGGCCCAGGCCTCGGCACGGGGACAGTCATCTTCCAGGTCGAGCAGCACGAGGGCGCCGTGGCACTGGCCGGCAGCCATCTTCATCCGCAGCAGCTCGGCGAAATCAGAAAGCCGGCGGCGCAGCGGCGCCAGCCCTTTCACGATGATGGGTTTGGCCGGTGCCCAGTCGTAGCGTTGGGCTTGTTTGAGCAGCTTCGTCAGCAGCACCGGCACGGCAGCCACGTCGCCGGGACCCTCCACGAGCGTAAGCAGATGCTTCATTCGGCGGCATCGGCTACGGGATCGGGCTGCCGATGCAACCCTTCGGCGCGCAGCAGCTCGCCGGGCGTGAAGAGCCGGCGCTGCACGACTTCGATTTGGTCCGTGGCCAACGGCCCCACGCGGGTTTCGCCGTTCACCCGCTCGACCATCAGGAACGATTCGGGCGGCAGGAAGTCCAGCAGGTCGGCGCTGTGCGTGGTCAGAATCAATTGCTGCCGCAGGCTGGCTTCGCGGAACAGCTCCGCCAGCACGGCCAGCATCCCGGTGTGGATGTTGACTTCGGGTTCTTCGATGGTGCGAAGGGGGAGTGGCTCCTGACCAGGATAGTGGCTCTCCTGCGCTGGCTGAAATAAGGCAGCCAGGATACCCAGCGCCCGCAGGGTGCCGTCGGATTCCTGTTCCAGGTCCGACTTGCGGGGCTTGCTGCTGGCCGTCAGGTAGTGCAGGTAGGTGACCAAAAAGCTGCCGGTGGTTTCGACGGAAAAGTCGGTTACGCCGCTGACCAGGCGACTCAGCACGGCCTTGATTTCGCGGGCGTCTTCGCGGTTAGTGTGCAGGTGCCGCAGGACGGCGGCCAGGTTCTCCCCTCCCTCGCTGAAAGGCGTTTCCGTCACCAGGCGCTGTGGTGCCCGTAGCTCCTTCGGATTTAGAGTGTAGAACAGGGAGCGGGTCAGGCCCAGCGAGCATAGGTAGGCCATTTGCGCTATCCCTTGCACGTGCCATCGGCTAGGTCGGGGCGACTGCTTCAGCTCTTCTGTTGGCGCATCGTTAGCGAAGTATAAAGGGCCAGGTAGGTCAATCGGCCCAATTAGCTTATTCGTGGTCCCGAAGTCGGGGGATAGTTGCACAGTCTCTACCGCGTCGCTGTCTTGTAGTAGCAGTTCTGTCCCCTGGCGCACTCCTCGCACTAATGGTCGGGCTGGTACCTCAACGGTCAGTTCCTCACGCTTTACCTTCACTCCTTGGCGGGTGCCCGGCGACAGCGTCAGATCATAGGTTACTATCCGGCCCTGCCCATCGGCATACGTCACGCCGAGGCTGATATCAACTGCCTTCTTACTGCCCGTCCAGTGGCAGATTACGGCCAAGCCCTTGCGGTCCAGAATCGCTTGATCGAGGCCGCGCGTGAGGGCATCGCGCAGAAATCGCAGCGCATCCACCACGTTGCTTTTGCCGGCGCCGTTCGGCCCGACCAGCACCGTGAGTGGCCCGATGGGCACATCCACTTCCCCGATGCTGCGGAAGTTTTTGATGCGTAGCCGCGTCAGGCGCATCGGCGCGGGCGGTGGGAGCGGCGGAATAGCAGCGGGCATAGGCACAAAGTAAGGTGGGCCGGCGTACTCACCCTCAGAACTGAAAGTAAATAAACGGCTGCATCTCGGCGTTTTTCACCTGAAATAGCAGCACGATGACGGCCACGATCAGCAGCGCCTTGCCCAGGTCGGGCACCCGGCCGAACCAGACGCGGACGCCGCCCTTCACGGGCGCCGGGATGAAGTGCAGGTAGTAGCCGAACGCCATCAGGCCGAACACCCGTGCGTAGGCGGGCAGCATCGCGGGAATTAGCTGCGGCTGAAAATCAGTGCCGATCTGCCGGATCACGCTGCCGGCCAGGGCCAGGGTGTCAGCGCGGAAGAAGATCCAGCAAAAGCAGACGAAGTGGAAGGTGAGCAGCCAGGCTAAAAAGGTGGCGAGTGGCGAGTGGCGAGTGGCGGGATTCCTCGAAACTCGAAACTCGAAACTCGAAACGGCTTTGTGGACCGCCAGCGCCACGCCGTGGAGCGCGCCCCAGATCAGGAACCGGATGCTGGCCCCGTGCCAGAGGCCGCCGAGGAGCATCGTCAGGAACTGGTTGCGGTAGGCGCGGAGCTTGCCGTGCCGGTTGCCGCCGAGGGGGATGTAGAGATAGTCGCGCAGCCACGAACTGAGCGAGATATGCCAGCGCCGCCAGAACTCGGTGATGCTGGTGGACTGGTACGGCGAGTCGAAATTGAGCGAGAGCCGGAAGCCCAGCAGCAGCGCCACGCCGATGGCGATGTCAGTGTAGCCGCTGAAATCGCAGTAAATCTGGAGGGCGTAGCCGTACACGGCCATCAGGTTCTCGAAGCCCGTGAACTGCGTGGGGCCGGCGAACACGCGATCCACGAAGTTGGCGGCGAGGTAGTCGGAGATCAGGATTTTCTTCGCCAGCCCGTTGACGATCAGGAAGACGGCGCGGCCGTACTCGTCGCGCGTGAGGCGGTAGGGCGCGTAAAGCTGCGGCACGAACTCCGAAGCCCGCACGATGGGCCCGGCCACAAGCTGCGGAAAAAAGGAGACGAAAAAGGCAAAGTCGAGGAAGCTCGTGACCGGCTTGAGTTCGCCCCGGTACACGTCGATGGTGTAGCTCATCGACTGAAACGTGTAGAACGACACGCCCACCGGCAGGATGATCGTGGCCACGTCGAAGCCCGTACCGGCGGTCTGGTTCACGGCCATCGCGAGCCAGTTCTGCGCCACGTAATGCGTACCGAGCGCCCAGTTCAGCGCGTCGACGAAGAAGAAGGTGTACTTGAAGTACGCCAGCACGCCCAGGTTTACGGTGCAGGAAGCGGCAATCAGCGCCTGCCGCACGGCGGGGCTTTTGGAGCGGTACACCGCCCGCGCCGCCGAGAAGTCGAAGACGGCCGTGAACAGCAGCAGCAGCAGAAAATAACCGCCGGTTTTGTAGTAAAAAAACCACGAAAAGGCCATCAGAAAGAAGTTCCGAGCCTTGATGGTGCGGTAAATCAGGGGGTAGATCAGCAGCACGACGCCGAACAGCCCCCAGAACAGCGCCTGCGTGAAAAGCAGTGGCTGGTTGTCGTGATACAGCAGAAAGTCAGCTGTAACGGCGGTGCCCCGCGCCGTCGCCATAAAGGATGACACCGCCGTAACGACGGCGTCCCACGCCGTCGAAACCGATTTCAGCAGATCAGCAGCCAGTAACAGGTGTATCACAAATGACAACGAGGGTGCGACGGCGCGGAGCGCCGTCGGTACAGGGAGGCCGGCGCGAAGTACCGGCGTTACATACTTTGACGGACGGCGTGCCGCGCCGTGCGTCAGGGTTTGAGCAGCACGCGCGGCGCCACCGGCCCGATGGGGACCAGGGCGGCGCGCAGGGCAATGGTCAGCAAGTCGGCTTGCAATTGGTAACCACGCAGGGTGTAATGTACATAGTCGCGCTGGGCCAGGCCGGTGGCAGTCCAGTTCGGGATGGAATTGGCGCCGCCCATCACGCGGTTGAAATCCCAGACGGCGCAGTCGGTCTGCTCGGCCACGTCGATCAGGATGCGCGTGGCGGCGGCGGTGCGCGCGGCGTTGGGGCGGCCGTTACGGTAGGTATCGCCGGGGGTGGTGAGCAGCAGCGCGGCTTGTGGGGCAGCGCGTTGCAGCATTTGAAGGAACGTACCCACGTCGCGGCGGAACGCTACGGAGTCGAAGGAGCCGCCGAATACGTCGTTCGTTCCGAGCGAAACCACCACCAGATCCGGGTTCAGCACGGCCAGTTGGCGCCGCAGGCGCCCGCAGCGCAGGTATGAGGCCACGGTGGCGCCATTGCCGCCGGCCACGCTCCAGTCCAGGCCGGGCGTGTCGGATTCCAGGTGCAGGCCCTGCAAAATCAGGCGGCGCTGGCCGGGGCGCGTCTGCCGCACCCGAAAAGTGAGCGTCGTGACGGGCGCCCGCAGCGTCCATTCGCCGCAACCGGCGGTGTAATCCGGTCGATACGCGGCTACCCCCGCCGAATCGACCAGCTCCAGCCGGTACGAGGCCGAATCGTCGAGCGGGTAAAATACCCGTACCCGCGCCACTGGCGAGCGCGCGGCCGTGGCGCCCACCAGCCGCAGCGTGAACGTGGCGCCGGCCGTGGCCGTGGCGCCCGCCAGCCCCGCCAGCCCCCAGTTGGAGTGGTGCGCCGGAATGGCCGAACGGCGCGGCAGCCAGGTACCGGTGGCGATGACGCGGTAGTCGTAGGGGTTGTTGGTGCGGGCCAGTGCGTACGGAAACACCAGCCCGCGCCCGGCCGAGCCGTAATCGGCCTGCCAGGCATCGCGGACGCGGGCCGTGAGCAGGTCGGCTTGCAGGTGCGAATCGCCGAGGTGCACCACCCGCACCGTGCGCCGCTGCCCGGCGGTGAGCGCCTCGGTGGCTTCGCGGAACGGGCGGAGTGGATCGGCGCCGAAAGTCAGGATCTGATTCGCTTCAACCGCCATAAACGCGGGCTGAAAGTCAGCAGGATACTGCGGATACGTGGCTTTGAACGTGGAATCGGGCGGCGCAAAGAACCGCCGCACTGGTCGCGCCACCGGGCGCCGGGCGTGCGCTACGTGTACTGGCCAGCGCCGGTGCCGCGCTACCGTCGCCCGCCGATGCCGAACCACCGCTGCCCGCCGATGCCGAACCGTAACCGTCGTCCGTTTTTTGGCGCGCGGCGCAGCGCGGGCCTGCGCCCACAAGCCGGCATCCAACCCCAACAGCAGGGTCAGCACCAGGGCGAGCGGGCGCAAAAAACGGTGATGGTGGGGCACGGGAGAGTTTTCGGCGGACGGTTAGAGAGTGATTAATTTCGACAGCGCAGGGGCTGTCATTACTTGCTGTTGCTGAAACTGTTGAGTACTGTTGCTGCTGCGACGGCGCGGAGCACCGTCGTTACATTGGTCTGGCCCAGTTGTCGTATTCGCGGATCAAGGCTTTCCAGAGCAGTTCGCCGACGATGCGGGCGCCGGGACCGGAAAAGTGTGTGTAGTCGGGCTGGGCCAGGGCGGGGCGCGCCGCCACCCAGGCAGGCATTGCATCTTCGCCGCCCATCGCGCCATATAAATCCCAGAAGGCGCAGCCCGTGGCGAAGGCGGCATTGCGCTGGGCTTCCCGGACTTTTTCGACGCTCGGCCGGGTGTGCCAGGCGCCGTCCCGGCGACGGCTCATATCGGAGATGCCAATCACGAGGACCGGGATTTCGGGCACCGTCCGGCGCAGCAGCCGGAGCTGGCCGGTCAGCATCCGTTGGTAATAGCTGTAAGATTTGGCTTCCGCCGCACCCACGTTCACGCCAAATTCGAGTACGATCAGCCCCACCCCCAGGCGCCGGAGTTGGCGGCCGTAGAAAGGCATCTGCATCCGGCCAAACTCGGTACACGACGAGCCGCGCAGACTCACATTGTCCACGGCCACGCCCTGGCGGCAATCGAAGGCCAGGGCCAACACATCGGGCGAGGGGTTGCCGCTGGTGGCACGGAACCGTGCCTCCACCCCTTTGGCGCCCACCGGCAGCTCTTTGGTGAACACGCCCACCGAATCGGGCGCCGTGGGGTCGAGGCGTTCATCGTCGGCCAGCACGGCGCCGTCGGCCTTCAGCGTCAGTTGAAACGGCGCGTTGGGGTTGCGATACAACACCCGGACCTGCTCCGGGCGCCCGACCGGGCCAAACCCGCGCCGGGGGAACGTGTAGCGCGCCGTGGCCGCGCCGCCGCTGACTTTACCGCTGGAATCGGTGCGGGCCGCGCCGAAGCGGAAGTAGGCGTCCAGCGGGCCATAAAAGACGTGCGGCGCCTTCTGACGGGGGCCGTAGGCCGCATATTTTTTCCACGGCCCGCGCGGCCGGACCTGCACCGTCTGGCGGGCTTCATTCACTTCAGCCACGGCCACCAGGCCCGGCCCGCAGCCGCCGAACTGCTCCTGAAAACGCTGCCGCAGGTAGCTCGTCACGCGGTCGCCTTCGAGTTGTGAGTCGCCGATGTGCAGCACCCGCGTGTGGCCGCCGGTGGCGGCCAGGTCGTGCAGGGTGCGAAAAAAGGCCGTCAGCACGTCGGGGCGACCTTCGGGAAACTCGATGGGGAACGCCAGCCGGGCCGTGTCCGGGGCGGGCACCCGGCGCGTGGGCAGCGGAGGAGCTGGGGGCCGAACGACCGCGGTTGTTCCGGCGTGCGTCAGCGAGTCAGCAGGTACTGGCCGGGCATTGGCGCTGCCGGGCACGGCATCCGGGGCCGGTTCCGTGCCGGGGGCAGCCACGGAATCGTCCTCGGCCAACAGCCCGGCGGCGCTCGCCTGCGCCAGGGTACCGGTGATGTCTTTGAGGGCGGGTGGCGGTGTGGGCAGCACGTCGGGCAGCCCGATCAGGCGTACCGTCAGCGGCGGCGTGAGGGCCGTAGCCGGAAAAACCAGCCGCCCGCCCGGCACCAGCACGGCCAACGCCACCAGCAGGCCCCCCACCAAAATCAACAAACCAAGTGCGCGCAGCGGAGAAACCATCGAGGCCCCAAAGGTACGGGCGGGCGGGACAGGCGCCCCCCGCCCCTCGCGCGTCCGGCGCCGTTGCGGAAGCCCCGTGGGTATCGTGTAGTGGGCATCCCAGCGGGCTCTCCTAAAGCGGCCCACCACCGTCCACGCCGGGGTCGTCCGCCCAATCCGGACCCGAATGGACCGGGGTCAAACCAGCGTCTGGAGCGCCCTGCTCGACGCCCGCATTCTCAGCACGGCCCCACCCCTACCGGGCGGCACCCCGCGCTGCCGCAGCGCCGCTCATTGCGGCGCAATCAGGGTCGTCAGCTCCTCGTAGAGGGCGCGCACGGCGTGGGCCGGGCGGGCGCCGGGTGCGCCCCAGGTCAGGCGCACGGCCCGGCCAGTGCGAGTGCGGCCTTCGAGAAAATAAGTCAGGTTGCCGGGCTGGTTGAAGGCGAGCGAATCGGCGGGCAGGGCGTCGAAGGCGACAAAGGCAGCGCGCACCCGGTAGGCGGACGGCGTCGGCAGCGGCGTGGGGGCGGCGGTCGTGTCGCCGGGCATCCCCCGGCGGCTGGTGAAATGGCCATCGGCGGCGAGCGTGTAGCTCGTCACCGACCCCGTAAAGCCCCCGCCGGAGCCGAAGCGCAGCGTGCGCGCGACGGCCGGTGACGCTGCCCCGGCGCTGGTACCGGCGCCGGTGGAATGCGGCGTGCAGCCAGTCAGCAGGAAAGTGGCCAGTAGCAACATTGGGGCGGGGCGCAGCGAACCGGAACCGTTCTTCATTCCGCAAATGAACGCTAAAAGAAAAAAGCCAGGCAAAGCCCGGCTCCTTTCAGTGGTTCAAAAACCTGTTCTTATGCGGAGGCAAAAGTACCCGGCTGTTTGGGCGGGCGCAAGCGTAACGGCCTGATTTAACGGAAGCATAATGCTGGAGCCGCTGAAGCCGATGCGGATCGCCGGAGGCTAATTGCTTGAGGCTTGTGGCCTGAAGCGCTTTCGCTCAGGGCGCCAGGCGGGTGCGGGTCCAGGTGCCGTCGGGGGTGCGTTCGTAGCGCAGGCGGTCGTGCAGGCGGCTGGGGCGCCCCTGCCAGAACTCGATGCGGTGTGGGTGCAGCGTGAAGCCGCCCCAGTACGGCGGACGGGGCAGCGACTCGATGCCCGCAAAGCGCGCTTCAATTTCCGCCTCGCGGGCTTCGAGCGTGGCGCGGTCAGCGATTTCCGCACTCTGCGGCGAGGCCCACGCCCCAATCTGCGAAGCCCGCGGGCGCGACTGAAAATAAGCATCCGCCACGGCGGCATCGGTGCGTACCACCTCGCCTTCGATGCGCACCTGGCGCTCCAGACCGGGCCAGAAAAAAGTGAGCGCCGCGCGCGGGTTGGCCGTCAGGGCGCGGCCCTTGCGGCTTTCATAATTGGTGTAGAAAGTGAAACCGCCGGGCACGCCGGTTTGCAGGTTTTTGAGCAGCACCACGCGGGCGGCGGGCGTGCCATCGGCATCCACGGTACTCAATAGCATCGCGGTGGGCTCGTCGAGTTGCGCGTGCAGGGCTTCGTCGAGCCAGTGTTGAAACTGCACCAGCGCATCCGGGTGGGCATCGGCTTCGGAAAACACCTGCTGAGCGTAGGTTTTGCGGATATCGGCGAGGTTGGTCATCAGCGAAAAAGAAGGAAGAACGCGGTCCGGCACTCCGGAACCGCCGTGAAATACCGGATTCATTGCCGTTATTGGGCCAAAGAAACGATGAATGGGCGGGTGAAGGGGTAGCAGGTGGTGCATTTGCGGGACGTATCGACGACCCCAAACCCGCCAACCCTCGTACCCATCAACCTGCAACCCCTCCTCCGTAAACCTAATGACGCTGACGCCCGGCACCCTGCTTCTGGCCCGCCCTTTTCTGGGCGACCCCAATTTTGAGCGAACCGTAATACTGATCTGCCGCCACGACGATGAGGAAGGCACCTTCGGCCTGGTCCTGAACCGCCTCACCGAGCTGGTGTTGCCCGACGTGCTGCCTTTTCTCGATGCCGACGTGCCCGGCACCGCCGCCCCCCTGCCCTTGGCGATGGGCGGACCGGTGCAGCAGAACTCGCTGCATTATATCCACCGCCTGCCCGACCTGCCGGATGCTATCGCCCTGGGCGAAAACAGCGGCGTGTTTTGGGGTGGCGACTTCGACGCCCTGACCGAAGAAGTACAGGCCGGGCGGCTGACACCCGCCAACGCGCGCTTTTTCGTGGGCTACTCCGGGTGGGCCGCCGGGCAGTTGGCGGAAGAAATCAGCCGCGAAACGTGGGTCGTGCGTAAGGATGCGGCCGCGAAAGTGTTTACTTTTGACCCCGAATCGCTCTGGCAAGGAGTTTTGCGCGAAATGGGCGGGCGCTACCGCCTGCTGGCCAACTACCCGATTGACCCGAGCCTCAACTAGTCGGTTGGGCTGCTACCCGACAGATCAGCCAGCCTTCCCACAATCGACCAGCCGACCCACCACGTTTTTTTACTCCCGTCCGGGCCGCGCCAGCGCTGCCCCGAACCTCGTTTTTTCTTTTTTCCCGTTCCCCGATGAACACGTCCGAAACGCCCGAACAGCCCGATCTCAACGCGATGAGCGTGCTGGAACGCCGCTTGGCGGAAATTGCCGCCCGTAAGCAGCAGGACTCCGCCGAAACCCCTGCCGCTGCGCCGGCACCCGCTGCTGCCACTGCCCCGCAAGCTGAGCCTGTGGCCGAATCCGTGGCCGAATCCGTGGCCGAAGCCAGCACGGCCGAAGCCAACGCCGAAGCCGCAATGCCGGTGCAGGTTTCCGCTCCGGAAGTGCCGGAGATCGAAATCAGCGCAGAAATTTCGCCGTTGACGCCCGCAACGGCCGATGCGCCGGCTGATATCGAGCCGACTGCTGCCGTCGCGCCATCGACGCTGGAAACCCCTTCGCAGGCCGCCGCTGCTGCCGTGACCGAAGTCGCCCACGCAGAAGTGAGCAGCGCGGCTCCGGTCGTTGAAGTCACCGAGGTCGTCGCCGAGGTCGTCGCCGAAACCGCTCCGGCCGATGCGCTGGCCGCGGCTGCTACTTCCTCAGCCACTACCGCCGATGCGGCCGCAACCGTGGAGCCGCACGAAGCCCAAAGCTCGGTGAGCGCCGCCGCCGACATGTTGACCCAGCCCGCCGCTGAACCCGTAACGGCCGCCGCAGCAATTTCCGCCCCCGCTCCCGCCCTGACGGCTGCGGAAACCGACGCCGCCGATGCCGCCGCCGACGATGACGCCGAAGACAGCGCGGAAGCCCCCATTGAATTCGCTGACTTTGACAGCCTGGACGCCGGGGCGATGAGCCGCCTGCTGCTGGCCGCCATTGGCCGGGCGGAAGCCTTCGACCAGGCCAAGACGCTGATCGACCGCAAGCGCGAGTACGAGGCCAAATATGATCAGGAGCGCGAGGAAGCCCTCAAACGTTTCCTGGCCGCCGGCGGCGACGCCGGAGAATTCGACCGCGCCGATACGGCCGACCATAAAGCCCTCGAAAAAGCCTGGCAGCAATTCCGCGAGACCCGTGCCCAGCGCCGCCGGCAGGAAGAGCAGCAGCAGGCCCAGAACCTCGAACGCAAGCAGACGCTGTTGCAGCAACTGCGCGAGATGGGCGAGGGCGGCGAAGCCGACACGGACAAGCTGGCCCCAAAAATCAAAGCCCTGCAAACCGAGTGGCGTTCGATTGGGCCGGTGCCGTACAAAGAGTCGAAGGAACTGTGGCAGGCGTATGATGCCCTCCTCGACCGCTTCTACTCGCAGCGTTCGCAGACCTTTGAGCTGAAGGACCTCGACCGGCGCAAGAACCTGGAGCTGAAAAACGGCCTGATTCTGCGCGCCGAACTACTGTTCGAGCCAGCCCAGACCAACCCGATGCAGGCCGCGCGCGACCTGCGCGGCCTCCACGAAGAGTGGAAGCACGTCGGCCCCGTTCCGCAGGACCAGCGCGAAGAGGTTTGGGCGCGCTTCATTGCTGCCTCCGACCGCATTCAGGGCAAGCGCACCGAAGAGCTGGCCGGGCGCCGCGCCACCGAGCAGGAGGCCCTCGAGCGCAAAAACGCGCTGATGGCCCAACTGGAGGCGCTGACGGACTTTCAGTCGGACCGCATCGAAGACTGGAAAGCCAAAACCGACGAACTGCAGACCCTAAAGCAGCAGTGGGATGCCGCCGGTTACGTGCCGCGCGCCCAGGCGTCGGAGATGAACAAGAAGTTTTGGGCACTTTACAAGGCTTTCTTCGCCAAGAAAGGCACCTTCTTCAAGGCCCTCGACGACGAGCGGATGGCCAACGTCAAGCGCAAGGAAGAACTGATTGCGCTGGCCGAAAGCCACCAGGAAGACCAGGATTACGCCGCCACCCGCGACAAGTACATCAACTGGCAGAAGGAGTGGAAAACCATTGGCCCGGTGCCGGAGCGGCTTTCGCAGAAACTCTGGACGCGCTTCCGCGCTGCCTGCAACGCCTTCTTCGAGCGCCCGAACCGCGAGTTTGTGCAGCGGCAGCAGCAGTTCGTGGCCCGCGAAGCCGAGCTGAACGAACTGTCGGCCGCTAAAAATGCCTACCTTGATCAGGTGGCTGAAAAGCTGGCTGCATCCGACAAAGGCGCCGGCTCGCTGGATGAATACAAGGGTATTCTAGCTTCCTGGAACCAGTTCGACGCCGACAACGCCCAAGGCCGTAACGTGCCCGTAGCGCCGCAGGTGGAAGACCGTTTCTTCTCGCTCCTGAGCCGCTACCTCGATACGGTGCCGATCACCTACGCCCAGAAGCAGGAGCTGCTGTTCCGCCAGAGCCTGGAGCAGATGAAGGCCGCCCCGGATGCCGCCCAGCGTTTCGCCCGCCGCGAGCAGGACCTGCGCCGCGTCATCACGGAGCAGGAAAACGAAATCGCTACGCTTCGCACGAACCTCGGCTTCTTCGCCCGCTCGAAAAACGCCGACTCGCTCCGCCAGGAGTATGAAGGTCGGATTCAGGAGGCTACCTCGCGCGTGGAATCAGCGAAAGAGCAACTCAAAAAGGTGCGCTCCGCCGCTCCGCCGATGCCCGAACGCGCCTTCGGTAACGACCGCGACGGTGACCGTCGGGGTGGCCGGCCGGGGGGCGGTGGCAATCGTCCCGGCGGCTTCGGCGGCGGGGGCGGCGGTCGTCGCTAGAAAAAACTTGGCCCAACGGTCGGCTTCAGCGTACTTTTGTGCCCGAAGCCGGCCGATAGGCCGGGTTGGTTTTGCCTCCTTAGCTCAGCTGGTAGAGCAACTGATTTGTAATCAGTAGGTCGCTGGTTCGATCCCGGCAGGAGGCTCCGTATTACACACCCGGAAACCCCGGAAAGTCGCAAATCTGGCAACAGATGCGGTTTTCCGGGGTTTTTGGTTTCTGGCTGGGCTAAGTTGCGAGCTACGCGCCTAGTTTATCGTAAGGTATGCACGCCAATGAAAAAGACCCGTTTGAGGGCAAGCTCTTCCGCTGTCACGGCGTGAATGCGCTTGGGGAAACGGTTCGTGAAAGTGCTGAACTCAGTCTCAACTCCTTTTCGATAGTGCTGAATGAGAAAAGCTTCGGCCAGATGATAGGGCTGTTTGCTGTTGTCGCATCGCATCGCAAACAGCCACGCACGGGTGTAATTAAGCAAACTAACAACCAGCCGGTTGTAATACTCACTAAAAATGAGGCCAGTCGCCAAGGGCGGCTAAGTTCGACTTATGAGCGCAAAACGCAATCGTCGCCAGTTCACGACGCAATTCGAAGCAGAGGTGGCGCTGAGCGCGGTACAGGAGCGCGAGCCGTTGACCGCGCTGGCCGTCAAGTACAGGCTGGCTCCGGCACAGATTACCACCTGGCAGCGGCAGCTTCGACAACCGGCCGCCTTGGTCTTCGAGACCGGGCCAGCTTCGGTAGCCGGGCCAGCGGTGGACGTGCAGGCGTCCTACGCCCAGTTGGGCCGACTACAGATGGAGAACACAGTGCTAAAAACGCTGCTGCGATGAGCGTTACGTGAGTAGTCGCGCCAGATGACGACGGGCTTGCTACAGCAACGTTGCGCGGCCCTGGGCTGGCGCGCAGTTCCTACTACTAACTACTACTACTACTAACTACCAGTAGAGCGGAGAATCTGCGCCCTATCCGGCGGTTGGACGAGGAGTACACGCGCCACTGCTTTTTGGACTTGCGCGGCCTGCCCGGGGCTGTACCTAGTTCGGGATGAGGGCCTCCCGGCCCGCCAACTGGTGGTATAATAGGGCCATTCTGACCTTCGCACCCTTATTCTGCCCTTGAGGTAAACTTTGAGGTGATCTGGTCAGCCTGATTTTCAGGAAGCCTGATAAAATTTATACAATATATAGTTCAAATTTTTTTATGAATCGTGCGCGCGCCGGTGGCCGCAAAACAAGCAAAAAAGCACGGCTAAACGGGTCTTTCACCGACGATACCACACCCCCTAAAGCGTCCGCCGGGGCCAATGCTGCGTATAGGCCGCGTACCGGGAGCCGATGGCTATTTCAGCGCGCGGCCAGCCAATTACTTACGACGCGGGACGGGTGAAGAAACTGATGCTCTCATTACAGGAAACGATTGATTTTTTGCCCGATGGCGTCCTGATCGTGCAGAATCAGAGCCGAATCGTTCTGGCTAATCAGCAGGCATCCAGGCTTTTCGGCTATCCGCCCGGCGCGCTGGCCGATCAGGACCTGACCCTACTGATACCGGCCCGGTATCACCACCACCACCACGCCCTGGTAACGGATTTTTTCCACCACCCCGCACTCCGCAGTATGGGCGAAGGGCGGGCGCTGTTCGGCAGGCGGCAGGATGGGACGGAATTCGACGTGGACATTGCCCTTTCGCCCATTCACCTGAACGGCACGCCGCTGGTGGTGGCCGTGATTCGGGATATGACGACCCAGAAAGACCTGGAACGGGCACTCCACTGGAAAAACGAGCAGCTTGAAGCCATCAATACGGAGCTCGAACGCTTCGGATTCACCATCTCGCACGACCTGAAGTCGCCGCTGGCCAATATCCACGCGATTATTCACCTCCTGACCCGCGCGCTGCCACCCACCGAAAAAGTGGCCCTGCACGAACATCTCCAGGAGTTAAATCATACGCTCTACGCCATGAGCGAACTGATTTCAGGCGTAGCGGCGTACTCGAAAGCCAGCCTCGCAGATGCCGCCGCCGTGGTCGTGGAAATGAATACCGTCCTTCAGGAGGTGCAATACCTGCTGCTGCTGCCTCCCCACATCCAGTTGGAAGTTGCCCCGGCCCTCCCGCCTACCTGGGGCAATAAAACCAAACTGCTGCAGGTATTTCTGAACCTGCTCACCAATGCCATTAAGTATAACCACCAGGCCGAAGGACTAATCCGGGTCAGTGGCGAACAGCACGGCACGCAGGCCTATTACTACGTCGAGGATAACGGCCCCGGCATCGCGCCCGCCCTGCGCGAGAAGGTCTTCAGCCTGTTCGAGAAAGGGACCAGCACCCGCCCCGACTCGCAGGGCATCGGCCTGGCCATCGTCTATAAAGTCGTGCAGGAACAAGGCGGAAGCATCACGATCGATGCAAGTCCGCTGGGTGGGGCGCGTTTCACCCTGATCCTGCCTCAGGCTCCGCCTCTCCGTCCGGCAGACCACCGTTGAGCGCTGCCAGGGCAATCGAACCTTCCTGCATTTACGATGGGCGGCGCAGGTCGGCGATGGTATACTCGGGTTCGTCGTCGGCGTAGGCACGGTTCAAACCGGCCGCCGAAGCGCGCAACCAGTCGGCGCGCTCGTCGGTGGAGTCAGTCGCGAGCAGCGTCACCATCAACGGGGCGTTTGCGGGCAGCGCGAATGGCTCGTCGAGGACGATATGCTGGCCGTCGAAGTGGGCTTTGAGCGTCAGCAATGGCATCTTTTTGAACGGTCAATCCACTACCAATGCCAAGAGGCCGGAAGAAACAGGCTCAATGCTTCGCGCTGGCCTGGGCCACTGCCTGATGTACGATGGCTTGCAGGATGCCAAGCAGTGGCGGCAACTCATTGGTCAAGTACGTTTGTTCGTCAATCGTCACCCGGTTGTCTTGCAGTGTCAAAAAGCGCCATTCGATGCCGGTTGTCGAACAGCCGAACAGCGTTGGGTAATGGTAGCCCTGGCGCTCGTTGAGCTTCCGGGCGCCTAACAGCTGCGCGGCGGCCTGCACGGTGCCTAATTCCAAGTCCTGCTTTTTAGCTTCGGTGATACAGAAAATGGGGGCCTGCACAAAATCCTGTACGCGGGTCAGCGAAAAGACGAAATCGCACTCGCCACGTAGGCCAATGTCCGGATCGGCGTCGAGATTAGCCCCCGAATAAATAGAAAAAATGTGTGGATTGAGCCGGGTCAGCTCCAGTAATAAGGGCGTCACCAGGCGCTCGGAACGCGACTTTTCCGTGCTGAAACCCAGCAAGCGCCCCAATTGGAGCGCCTCCACCAACCACGCGGAAGGCTCAATGGGGGGCGTATTGTGGAAAAGGTCGGCGGCCTGGAAGCTCAACCCAAACTGGCTGACTAGCTGCTGCGGAGTAAAATCGCTGTAAGCCATAAATGTCTTGGTTAATCAATCCGGATTCAACACCGCCCGAAACGCCTCCCGCAGAATCTCGATGATGCTCACCTGGCGCACCCGTTTCTTTCTGCTCTCCGAGAAGCTGGCGGCGTGGTAAGTCGCCCTGTCAAACGTCGGCCACGCCATAAAACGCTGGCAAGTCAAGCAGGTAGTGTCCGACTACAGCCAGCGTACGACGGTCGATGACGATCACCATAAACACGTCGCACGACTCAGCAGCACTGATCAGTACATGTTCAAACTCACCGTTGGCTGATTACCAGACGTACTCTACACGCCCGTCGGTACAGTCATAGCCCGCAAAATCGACGGCAGGAATGGAATCGACGTAAGGCCAGAAGTCTATCACTGGCAGAACGTCTAGGTCTGTCAGTTTTCTCATGGGTGGGCGGAACGTAGCGTGATACGCCGCTTCGGTCAGCAGGGGCATCGCAGGTCGTACGATCAATCCAGCTTCAACACCGCCAGGAACGCCTCCTGCGGAATCTCGACGCTGCCCACCTGGCGCATCCGCTTCTTGCCCTCCTTCTGCTTTTCGAGGAGCTTGCGCTTGCGGCTGATATCACCGCCGTAGCACTTGGCGGTCACGTCCTTACGCATTGCACGGACGGTTTCGCGGGCGACGATTTTCTGCCCGATGGCGGCCTGAATGGCAATCTCGAACATCTGGCGCGGCAGCAGCTCGCGGAGCTTTTCGCAGAGGCGCTTGCCCCAGTCGTAAGACTTCGAGCGGTGGACGATGGCCGAGAGCGCATCGACTTTCTCGCCGTTCAGCATCACGTCGAGCTTCACCATATCCGACTCGCGGAAGCCGATCAGCTCGTAGTCGAGCGAGGCATAGCCGCGCGAGATGGTTTTGAGCTTGTCGAAGAAGTCGAACACGATTTCGGCCAGCGGCAGCTCGAAGGTCATCTCCACGCGCTCGGAGGTCAGGTAATTCTGCCCCTTGATGATACCGCGCTTCTCCATACAGAGCGTGATGATGGCGCCGACGTACTCGGAGGCCGTGATAATCTGCGCTTTGATGTACGGCTCCTCAATGTATTTGATCAGGTTCGGCTCTGGCATCTCGCTCGGCGCGTTAATGATGATCGCCTGATCCTTGGAACCTGTGGCGTGGAATTGCACGCCTGGTACGGTGGTGATGACGGTCATATTGAACTCGCGCTCCAGTCGTTCCTGCACGATCTCCATATGGAGCATCCCCAGAAAGCCGCACCGGAAGCCGAAGCCCAAGGCCATCGATGTTTCCGGCTCCCAGACCAGCGCCGCGTCGTTGAGTTGCAGCTTTTCCATCGACGAACGCAGTTCCTCGAACTCAGTCGTATCCACCGGGTAGATGCCCGCGAAAACCATCGGTTTTACGTCGGCGAAACCGTGAATCGGCTCATCGGTGGGGCGGTCACGGTGCGTGATCGTGTCGCCGACCTTCACCTCGCGGGCCTCTTTGATGCCCGAGATCAGGTAGCCCACATTACCGGCACTGACTTCGGGTCGCGGCTCCTGGTTGAGGCCAAGGATGCCGATCTCGTCGGCGCCGTATTCGCGACCGGTGGCCATAAACTTCACCTTATCGCCTTTGCGGAGGGTGCCGTTCTTGATGCGGAACAGGACTTCGATGCCCCGGTACGAGTTGTACATCGAATCGAAGATCAGCGCCTGTAGAGGCGCCGCCGGGTCGCCCTGGGGTGCCGGGATGCGCTCGCAGATGGCGTCGAGAATCTCCTTGATGCCGATACCTTCCTTGCCCGAAGCGGGAATGACTTCGCTGGCATCGCAGCCGATCATTTCCACGATCTCGTCGGTCACTTCCTCCGGCATCGCGTGCGGCAGGTCGATCTTGTTGAGAACGGGGATAATGGTCAGGTCGGCGCCGATGGCGAGGTAGAGATTCGAGATGGTCTGCGCCTCAATCCCCTGGCTGGCGTCCACGATCAGCAGCGCGCCTTCGCAGGCGGCAATGGAACGCGAGACTTCGTAGCTGAAGTCCACGTGGCCGGGCGTGTCGATCAGGTTGAGCGTATAGGTTTCCCCTTTGTAGGGGTACTGCATCTGAATCGCGTGGCTCTTGATGGTGATGCCCCGTTCGCGCTCCAGGTCCATATTATCGAGGAGCTGGGCCTGCATATCGCGCTTGGCCACCGTGGCGGTGTATTCCAGCAGGCGGTCGGCCAGGGTGGATTTACCGTGGTCGATATGGGCAATGATGCAGAAATTGCGGATGTGCTTCACGGAAGGGAAAATCGGTCGCCAACAGGCGGTAAACGGTAACGGATACGCCGTAAACAAGAAACGCCACCAAAAGGGTGGCGCCATAGCTCCAACGGGGCCACAAAGATACGGCGAGGCGAAGCGGGACCGAATCAGGATCAGACAGGATCAGACCAAAACCGGGCAAGCCAGGCGGTTCAGGCGCCGGCTGCGCCCAACTCCACCAGTACCACGGCCGCCTCGCCACCGAGGGCTTCCAGGGTCAGGAATTTTTCACCCGTCAGGCGGGCCTGCGCGTTGGTTTCCAGCACCTGCCCGTTGAGGCGCACGTCGCCAGCGGCTACGTAGAGCAGGTATTGCCGGGTTTCGGTGGCCGCAAACGGCAGTGGGCGCCCGACTTCCAGATTGGCCCACCACACGGTGGCGTCGGCGTTGAGGAAGCCAGCTTCACCGGTGGGGGTACCACTCAACAGGGCCGTCCAGCCGGTGGGGCGGTTCAAAAAATCCGTCGCGCGGTGTTCAATGGCCGGTTGCAGTCCCCGTTCCCGAGGCCGAAACCAGAGCTGATAAAGGTGCAGCGGGGCGTCAGCGCTGGGATTGGTTTCGGTATGGCGGCAGCCGGTGCCAGCGGTCAGGCGGAGCACGCCGCCGGCGCGCACCAGCGTCCGGGCACCCTGGCCATCGGTATGCGCCAGGGTGCCGTGGAGGACGATGTTGACAATCTCGACCTCCGCGTGGGGGTGTTCCGGGTAGCCGGAGCGGGGCGCTAGCTGGTCGTCGTTGAACACCCGCAGCGCGCCCAGGTGCACATTGTCCGGCTCGAAGTGGTGCGCAAACGAGAACAGGAAATGCGATTGCAGCCAGCCGAAATCAGCGGCAAAACGGGCATCGGCGGGAAGCAACATCTTATCAATAAACAATTAACAATAAACAATTAGTAATTAATAATTACTCATTATTTATTGTTCATTGCCATTTGCCGTTGCAGCTCCCGCAGCAGCTTCGTCAGCTCGGCGGTTGAGAGCGGTTCTTCTTCGCTGGTCTCCGGATTCGACGCCGAACCGGGTGCGGCCGGAAACGCCGTGCTGACGTAGGCGCGGGCCTCCCATAACTCACTGATGTCGGCGGCGGCTACTTCGTAGGGCGGATAGGCTGGGTTGTCGGAGCGCAACTCCAGCAGGGCGTTCGTTTTCCGATAAACCCGCTTGAACACCACCCCTTCCAGCGGCGAAACCACGATGCAGGGCTGGCCATTGCGCACGTCGCGGGCGGGGTCGGACAGGTAGCGGCCTACCACCACCGTGCCCGATGCCAGCGGCAGCATCGAATCGCCGCTGATTTCGAAGGCCCGGTAGGTGCCGGAACCGGGCCGGGTCGCCGTGAGCGGAAGCCGAAAGCGCGGCAGTTCGGCCACGAACTCGGGGTCGGCGTAGCCGTTGAGGTAACCGGCAGCAGCGCGCTGGGGCACCAGTTCGATGTTTTCCTCGCCGTCGCGGCTATCCACGGTGATGGCCAGGACGCGCGGCCCGGCAGCAGGGCGCGAGGTGACCGGCGCCGCTGCGGGCGCGGCAACGGGCGGCGGCATAAGCCCGGCATCCGGCAGGCCGGCGCTAAAATCGTCGCTGATGAACTGGTCCACGTTCAACCCAAAAAAGCGGGCAATCGTAACCAGCGTCGTCAGCTTAGGCTCAGCGCGACCTTCTTCGTAGGCGCCCACCAGCGAGCGCTTAATTCCGATGGCTTCGGCCAGTCCGGCCTGGGTCAGGCGGCGCTGTTTGCGCAGGCCTTTCATATTAGCGGCGATACTCATAGAAAAAGAAGTGCAGCGAAAAAACGTGTAAAAACTGGCTCCAACCACCGGAGTGGGCGCTGGCCGCTGACGCAACGCGCCGGGAGAGCAGCCGTTCGTTGAACAAAACTACGCAAACCGCCCGAATAAGGCCAGTTTTTTTAGTATTTTTGCAAGTCTTTTTTGCTCCGCGCCGGTGAATCGGCCTGATTCGCCACCGGTCGTCCAAATTCTCCTTCCTGTGACTGAACCGCCCGCCGCCCTTCCGACGCCCCATCTGCCCGGTGCCGAGCGACTGTCCGAACCCTGGCTGACGCTGGCCCTACTGCGCCACGCCGCCCGTGAGTTGGGTACCCACGACCCCCTGCGGCTGGGGGCGGCTACGGCTTTTTTTACCACGTTCGCGCTGCCGCCCATCATCCTGATTCTGGTGCAGGTACTGAGCGCGCTTTATGCTTCGTCAGTAGCCCGCGCGATGCTGCTGGCCAAGCTAGGCGGACTGTTGGGGCCGGCCGGCGCGGGGCTGGTCGAACAGATTCTGACCAATGTCGGCTCCCTGAGTGCGGGGCGCACCCGACTACTGAACGTGTTGGGCTTTGGTTTTCTGCTCTTTATCGCCACCACGCTCTTCGTAGTAATTCAAAACTCGCTGAACCAGCTCTGGCGGGTGCGGCCCGCGCGCACCACCGGGCGCCTGCGCGAGCTGGCCCGGCAGCGGCTGCGGTCGGCGCGCGAGCTGCTGGCAACGGGTGTGCTGGCCATTACGGCCTTCGGCGTAGATGCCGGACTGGCGCTGCTCGGATCCTACACGGCTGATTTTGACGCCACTGTGGGATTTTACGTATTCCGGGGCCTGAACGTGGCGCTTTCCTGGGGGCTGCTGGCCGTGTGGTGCGGCGTCACGTTTCGCACCCTGCCAAGTGTGCGCATTCCGTGGGCCGCCGTCTGGCGCGGCGCGCTGCTGACGGCCACCCTCATCGAAATCGGCGAGCGGGTGCTGGGCGCATTGCTGGTGCCGCGCAACCTAGGGCCGGTGTACGGATCGGCATCCGGCGTGGTACTGGTGCTGCTATTCGTATTTTACTCGGCCATCATCTTCTATTTCGGCGCGGCGTTCACCACCGTTTGGGCGCACCATTATGGCTACGAAGTGCCACCCCGATCAGGCGCCGTACGGTTTCGGGTGGTGAACGAAGAGGCGTAACGCCGATTCGTTGTTCGTTACCCGTTGCTGGTTGCTCGTTGCCAAAGCGGCTTCGGACTTGATACGTAAATTGATCCTGAGCCTTAAAAAGGATACGGGGGCACGAACCCAAACGCCGAAACCGCTCCAAATTGATCATTTCTAATTGATCAGGCTGCTACTACCTGCAACGCGCGGGGCAGCACTTCCACGGTGAATTCGCTGGCGGTGCCCGCAAACTCGCCGTCGCAGTGGAACGGCAGCGGGTGGTGCAACGATACGCGGGCGTGGGTAGTACGGAAGTACGTGGAGGCCCCAAAGCGCGGCAGCGTGCCGCTCATCATCCCGGCGGCGATGCCCAGCGCGCCCCACCACGACGGGTGGCGCAGGACGCAGGCGTCCAGCACGCCATCCTGAATATTCGCCATTGGTGCGATGTAAGCGTTGTTGCCGTACTGGGCAGCGTTGGCAAACGTCAGCACGAACAGCTCGCGCAGCTCGTGCGGGGCCAGGCCGGCGGCTTCGTCATAAAACAACGTTCCGGAAACCGGCTGATAGTTACCGAACTCCTTAAAAAGCAGCTTGGTATAAGTCGCAAGCCCGCGCTCTTCGGAATGGGCGAACTCGCGGGCGATGTGGCCGTCGAAACCCACGCCGGCCGTGCAGAAAAATGCGCGGCCATTGATCCGCCCCGCATCGATGGTGGTACGGTAGCCTTTGAGTAGGTGGCGCAGCGCGCCCAGCGGATCGAGCGGGACGCGCAGGTGGCGGGCCAGGCCATTGCCGGAGCCGCGCGGCACGATGCCGAGGGCTGCGCCGGTATTCAGCAGACCGGCAGCTACTTCGTTCACGGTGCCGTCGCCGCCCACGGCCACGACTACCCGATGGCCCTGCGCGGCGGCTTCGGCGGCCAGTTCGGTGGCGTGGCCGGGCCGCTGCGTATGGCGAATGTGGACTTCCGTGCCCACCGGCAGCACTCGCCGCGCCAGCGCGGGCAGGTCGAGGGGCGCGCGGCGCTGGGCACCGGAAGCAGGGTTCAACAAAAAGACAAACGACATTCCGGGGGCAAGCTACAGGCTTTTAGCCACAAGCTGCCAGCCAAACCGCTGGCAGCCAAAATGAAGGTTGGAGATTTGAGCCGGTTTCAGCACTCATTTCAGTCATCGGCGCCATCGCCTTCTTCGTCATCCTCGGCTCCCTCCTCTTCTGAGGACGCGCGCTCTTCGCCCAGCAGATCGAGCAGCAGATTGACTTCCACGGCTTTCTGCGGCTCATTCAGTTTCTCGAAGGAAAGCGCAAGGTTGCGGAACGCGCGGCGCACGATATCGAGCGGCACGCACGGCTCGAAGTAGAGATCAGCTTCCGGCAGACCCAGTTGCTGGACGTAGTTGGCCACGTCGGCGCGGGTCAGGATCAGCCCCCGGTTGTAAGCATTGATGTAGAACGGCGCGTCGCCGCTGCCCGTCCCGCGCGGGGGTTTCCAGGTCAGGATGAACAGATTCGGCAGGTTCACGCCGTGCACCGGCATCCCCAGGCGGCGAGCAATCAGCAGGTAGATCACGCACAGCGTCAGCGGATTACCACGCCGGCTTTCCAGCACCCGGTTCAGCATCGAGTTGGCCGGCGAGTGAAAGTTCTGCGAGTTGGCCGAAAAGCGCGCCTGCCGAAACAGCACGTAGTTCAGGGTCTTCACCTTATCGTGGGGGTGCATATCGGGGCGCAGCATCACCCAGGCCTCGTAGTAGTACTCGTCGAGCTGGCGGTGCAGGTCGGCCTGACTCACGTCCGGATACTGGTACTGGTTCACGAGCCACATCCCTTCCAGCAGGTCTTCGGCGCCGGCCGCTTTCCAGGCCGTGAGGCGCGCGGTCAGGCCCTCGAACTGGAGGCGGTGCACCAGCTCCTCGTAGCGGTGCTGGTCAGCGGGGTCGAGGGAGGCTTCCCAGGCTTCTTCCAGAAACGGAATCAGCCCCTCGCCAAGCGTCGTGATGCGCTGGTTGACGTGCGCGGCGATCTCCGGATCCGGGTCGTCGAGCAGCGAGAGTAAGGCTTTGATTTCAGCAGTCGTCATTCAGTCGCTAACGGGGGCTGGGTAGAGATGATTTCTCGCAGAGTTTCGCAAAGTACTACGCGGAGTTTCGCAAAGTCCGCGCTGCGAAACTTTGCGCAAAACTCCGCGAAACCCTGCGAGAAACCGCGCCGCGTTCAGGTCTGAATCACCCCTACGTTGTAAGGCCGCGTGATGGGCGCGTGGTTCGCCGCGCTGATGCCTTCCGACAGCACCCGGCGCGTATCGAGCGGGTCGATGATGGCATCGACCCAGATGCGGGCCGCCGCGTAGTACGGCGAAAGCTGCTCTTCGTAGCCGGCCTTGATGCGGTCGAGCAGCTCCTTCTCCGCTTCCGGCGTGATGGTTTCGCCCTTGCTCTTCAGCGAGGCTACCTGAATCTGCAACAGCGTGTTGGCCGCCGCTGCGCCGCTCATCACCGCCAGTTGGGCCGTAGGCCAGGCCACGATCAGGCGCGGGTCGTAGGCCTTGCCGCACATCGCGTAGTTGCCGGCGCCGTAGGAATTGCCCACCAGCACGGTGAACTTGGGCACCACCGAATTGGCCATTGCCGAGACCATCTTCGCGCCGTCCTTGATAATGCCGTTGTGCTCGGACTGCGAACCAACCATAAACCCGCTCACGTCCTGCACGAACACCAGCGGAATCTTCTTCTGGTTGCAGTTCATAATGAAGCGTGCGGCCTTGTCGGCGGAGTCGGAGTAGATCACGCCGCCCATCTGCATCCCCGTCTTTTTGGACTTAACAATCTTGCGCTGGTTCGCCACGATGCCCACCGCCCAGCCGTCGATGCGGGCCAGGCCGCAGAGCAGCGTCTGGCCGTAGCCTTCCTTGTACTCCTCAAACTCGGAGTTGTCCACGAGGCGCGCGATGATCTCGCGCATCTCATAGGGCTTCACGCGGTCCGCGGAGAAGACGCCGTACAGCTCCTGGGGGTCGGCGGCGGGCGGGGCGGGCGCGGCGCGGCTGAACCCGGCTTTCGGCTCCTCACCGAGTTTGTCGAAGATGGCGCGGATACGGTCCAGGGCATCCTGGTCGTTTTTGCACTGATAGTCCGTCACGCCCGAAATCTGCGAGTGCGTGGTGGCGCCGCCGAGGGTTTCGTTATCGATACTCTCGCCGATGGCCGACTTCACGAGGTACGAACCGGCCAGAAAAACTGACCCGGAGCCTTCCACGATCAGCGCCTCGTCACTCATAATCGGCAGGTACGCGCCGCCCGCCACGCACGGCCCCATAATGGCGGCGATCTGGATCAGGCCCATCCCCGACATCACGGCGTTGTTGCGGAAGATGCGGCCAAAGTGCTCTTTATCCGGGAAAATCTCGTCCTGCATCGGCAGAAATACGCCCGCCGAATCGACCAGATAGACAATCGGCAAGCGGTTTTCGATGGCGATCTCCTGCGCCCGCAGGTTCTTCTTACCCGTGATCGGGAACCACGCCCCAGCCTTCACGGTGGCGTCGTTGGCCACCACCACCGCCTGGCGCCCCTGAATCCGACCGATGACCACCACCACGCCGCCGCCGGGGCAGCCGCCGTGCTCGGCGTACATCCCCTCACCGGCGAGGGCGGCGATTTCCAGCGGCTCGGTGCCTTTATCCAGCAGGTAGGCAATCCGCTCGCGGGCCGTGAGCTTACCCTTGGCGCGGTGGGCGTCGAGGCGTTTCTGGCCACCGCCAAGGGCCGCTTTTTTCAGGCGTTCGCGGAGTTGGTGGACGAGGAGCTTGTTGGCGTCGTCGTTCTGATTGAAAGCAAGGTCTGCGACCGCCGGAGCGGCGCCGGCAAGTGCGGCCATTGAGGTTGATTGGGGGAGTGGGGCAAGCAGAAAAAAGCCGCTCCGGCGCCCGGCGCGGCTCGCACGAAGGTACGGGCAGGGCGGAAAAGGCGCGGAGCAACCGTTCCCGGCGCACGTTCAGGCTCACCTTCCTGTTGGCCTGCACCGCGAACGCCGTAAGCACCGGTTTACCTTGTCGTCGCTTCGGCTCCTCCAGCTTTCTATTATGGACGCATCAATTCCGTTTGGCCCGGTTGGGGGTGCCACCAGCCCCAACAGTCTGCGGGGCAGCGTAGCCGACCCCGGCAGCTTCTTTCTGCAACCCGTACCCAATCAGGCGGAAGCATTCCGGCGAATCCGGCAGGCCCACGCCGGCCTGCCGATCCAGGCCGTGCGTGAACTGATGACGCTGCTGGAGCTGACCAACGCCGAAACCGCGCGCCTGTTGGCCCTGCCCCTGCGCACCCTCACGCGCCACCTGCGCCAGGCCGAGCCGCTCGCCCTGGCCCTCGCCCCCGATGAAGCCGAGCGCGTGCTGCTGCTGCGCGAGCTGAGCGCGCGCGGCGCGGCCATCTTCGCCGACCAGGGCAAGTTCAACCGCTGGCTGCGGCGCCCCCTTCCCGTGCTGGAAAACCAGGCCCCGCTTACGCTGCTCGACACCGCCACGGGCCTGCAACTGGTCGAACAAGTGCTGGGGCGCCTCGCCTACGGCGTGTATAGCTAACACCCACTGCCGATGCTGGTGTACCGGGTACAGCAACTGGTACTGGATGCGCGGTTGCGGCGTCAGAAAAAAACCAGCGGGGTTTCGGGCGCGCGCACCATCGTCCGCAAATTCAGCTAAGGAAGGCATCCTCCGAGGCCGCGAGCTAGCCGGCGAGCCGCGCGATTGGGCGCTCTAAACTCTCTACCAGTTCAATTTAATGTCGACAATAAAGCCACAAGCTCCGCCTCCAGCTTGTCGAACGAATCCAGCCCCCGCAGGTGCCCAAACCCTCGCTCCAGAGCCAATTCGGCCAACCGATGCCGCTGCCGGTGAACGCTGAATGATTTTAAGCGCCGCGCGCTCAATCCGCTGGCTTTTTCCAGCGCCGCAAACAAGACCTTCTTTGCATCCACCATCTCGACGCGCGATTTAGTTGGTAAGTCAAGCGGTTCACGCCCCCACGGATTATTGGCTGCTTCGCGGATAGCGGCTTCATCTCCCAGCAGCCACGCTTCCGTCATCCGTACCGGAATAATCTTGACGTAAGGCGGAAGCTGGGGAAACGCCTCCATCATCTCGCTATCTATGCTGGGCGCTTCGAGCCTCATAAGCTGCGTTTTCCGCGTCATGATGCACAAACAGCACGTTTGCGGGATACAGCCGCCAAGCTGTGCGAAATCGATCAACGTTTTTTCTGGGCGGCTGCGGTAGTCGGTCGAGTGCAGCGATAGTCAGCGTGATAATGGTATTGGACGGCAAATGCTCCCGAAACAGCCACTCCAGAATGGATTTCAGCACCGCGTCTGAGGTACCGTCAGTGACCAGCGTGGCGCTAATCTGCATGACCATTCCCAAATAGGGTTAACTGCTCTGGTTCAAGCTGGGCAGCGATTCTCTTAAAAACCGCTCCGACACTATCCGGCGATTCGTGCTGAGCCGGTGCGGCGTTCAGGTAGTGTAGCAATTTTCCAGGTTGCAATTCCGCCATCGGACGGCTACCTGTTGTGCGCCAGGTACCTGGCAGCGCGCTAAACCTTACCTGACTGAGCGACCGCCGCCCCGCCTGAATCGCTTGCACCCGTTCCGCGACCACCAGGCAGTCTTCCGGCACTAATTGCACCACCACGGGCGAATGCGTGGTGATGATCACCTGCCGCAATGGGTTATCATCACCTGCCGTCAGGTGCGTGTCCGTCGCAATATCCTGCAACAGTTGGAGCACGGCTTCGATCAGTGCCGGGTGAATGCCATTTTCCGGCTCTTCCACGCATAATACACGTCCCGCTTCCTTGTCTTCACCGATAACGGTGAGCGCAAGAAAGCGCAGCGTTCCGTCCGAAAGCGCCCAAGCGGAGTGGCGGATCCCGCTCCGGTCTTCCATTTCCAGACTTAACAATTCGCGCTTTTCGTCACGCTCTACCCGAATGCGCCGCACGTCATCATTCAATTCCGCCAGTCGGCTGCTGACCCGCGCGTAACAGGCTTCCTGTTCCGCTTTTGTCGTACCCTGCCGCGCCAGGCGGTACAGCGTGGCCGGCAGATGAAGGCCATTGGCCGTCAGGTGCGCCGATACCCCAAACGAATCGGGCTGGCGCAGCGCCGACAGTTCCAGTTGTAGCAGCTGCCACGACTGCATTTCGCACTTTGCCACCAGCGTAGTACCGGCACCGGCAGCATCGGCGGCCGACAGTACCGTCCGAGTCAGCGTGGAGGCTTTATAGGTGCGGGACCGCCCACTCGCGCCATCCGCGTGTTGGATTACATAACCTACGTCCTCTTTCTGTTCCGTGCTGATGTACGGCGCCGTTCGGCGGCCCATTATGACACTTTTACGCCATTCGGCCCGATGCGCAAATCCAAGCGCTTTGCGAGCATCGCCAGCGTTGATATAAGTTAGTTCCTCTTCCCGAATAACCAGTCGCCCCCGTGTACTAATCACCGAATCGGCCTCATAGCCCAGTACTAACCGATACCGTAGATAGGTAGTCTGCGCCGTAGCTGGTTGGCCCAAGTCGTCGGTACCAGTCGGCGGAATAATCATTTCAGCCTCAAAATGCATGGTAGCTGCGTGGCCTTCGCCTGTTTTGGTAAACAGACTTTCAAGGCTGCTATTGCGGCTAATCGGATCTCGCACCGTCAGACCCGCCTCTTGCAAAGAGTCATTCGCCAGATTGCTCAAAAACCGAATCGCATCGAACAGATTCGACTTGCCCACGCCATTTGCCCCCGCAAGGCAGGTAAACGGCCCGAAGCTCACTTGAGCATCGACTAGATTCTTGAAGCCCGAGACAGAAAGGCGTGTCAGCATAAAAGGACGGTAAGGCCCGCCAAGTTACGCGCCAGCCACCGCTACCGCCATCCGCTGTTCCACCCCAACCTGCCCCACCCGCCCCTGCCGGGTTCGAGTTTGGGGAAAAGGCGCAACCAGCCGTATGGTCGCGCTTGCCAGCAGGCAGCGGCCACGGCAGATTAGCAGGATTTCAAAGCATCCACCGCCCGCACCTCCGAATTCAGGCGCACCGCCAGCGCCAAGCGCTCTGGCGGGGAATAGCCGCCAACGGCTTTGGGCTTTGCGTTCGGGCGGGAAATCGAAGCACGAAGCTGATATTATTACTAAATTTAAATTAAAAAAAACTGCTGTTGGATTTTGCACTTCAGTCCACCTGACGCAAAACCCCTGTTGGCAGTAGTTTTTTACAAAAAATTTATTTTTTACTATAAATTGTCAAGTCGCAACTTGACGCAATAATAAACGTGTCACCTGTGTCCGAAAATCCAAAAGCTCTTAATTCGCAAGCTCCGTCTTTTCCAACAAATATTCTTTCTTTCTTGTCAGGCGAAACTAAATAAATCCGCTTAACCAAATAGTTTTCAAATGGTTTGTCGTCTGGTTCTGGCTCGGTTGCAATTAGTGTCCAATTGTCTTGTGTTGTTTTGGATAAATTGTCTTCCCCATATAGTCCGCAAGTTTTTATTTCAACATTTTCTAACACGTCAAAGCCAACGATTGAATTTGTCGCTTGGTCAAATTTGTCCCACCAATTCAAGTCGTCATACTGTCGGGCAATTTTTTCTCCTGTCTTGCAGTTGAAAATTCCTTCTCCTTGTCCCGACAGAACAATTAAAAAATCTTGGTTTGGTGCGTATCCAATATTTTCAAGTCCGCCAATCGCAAAAGTGTCTTTATGTGTCCACATACGGTCTGTCTAAAATTACTGCCAACATCCCGATAGACGCAACTCTTCCCCCAGTGCGAGTTGCGTTTATTTCTTCAATAGTACGCAGGCGGCTTGCGTTTACCGTTCCCCAGCCGGTCAGTAAACGTAACTGCTCTACAGTTGCTCTACTAATCGCCCGTTCGCAGCCAGTTGCGGCAAGCAGCTTACGCTCGTTTATCTGCTGCCGGCTCTACGCCGCTGGTGTCGAACTCCTGCCTGCGCCCCTGATTGGGTTTCCATTTCCCGGCGTCTGCGAAAACCAGGAACAACCTTGTTCCCGGTTTCTCCGAAAGGCAGAAAACGGGAACACTACCCGGTGCCAGATGGGGTGCGGCGACTTCCGTACGCGCTCTTCGGGAGGGGTTAGTGGCGCCGGTAGCGCCCCTAGTGCGCGTGGTGCAGATCCAGCTTCCAGACTTCGCGGCGCTCCTTGCCCACGGTCACGAGGAGGCGGGGCGGGTTGGGCACCAGTACGAGGTGGGCCTTCTTGCCGGCGTACTCCTCCGAGTCGATCCAGACGCCTTCCTTGCTGCCGATTTCCTCGGTTTTCACGGCGTTCGGCAGGTAGGAGGTGGGCAGCAGCACGTCCGAGTCGGAGCGCAGCTTGCGGTGGGCGGCTTCCAGGACTTCCTCCAGAAAATCGCCGTAGGTTTCGTTGAAGGCGTCTTCGAGGTCGTGGAGTTCTTCTTCCACGTCGTCGTAGCGCGTATCGTCGTAGGCCAGGCCGGTCAGCTCACTCTTTTTGGTGATGATCTGGACCAGCGTGGCATTCAGTTCGGTGAGGCTCATTATTCGGTTCGGGAATTACGGGCGGGCCGACTGGTGCGCGGCTCCGCTGAATCCGGCCGCAAGTTAGGGCGCGGCGCGGGCTGGCGCTATCAGAGAAGCGGTTTTTAGGGGCGGGCGCCGGGCATCCGGACCAGGCGCTTTCCGCGCCGCGCCGCCGCCGTACTTTTGACTTGGCAGCCACCCCGTGACCGAAGCTGCCGTACTGCTTCTTTCCGTTTACCCCCCAAATCAATCGTCCCAATGAGCCAATCCGCCGTTATGCCTACCCTAGCGCCCACCGCCGGGGCCGCCCCCGCCCCCGCCGAAGACTTTCTGCCCCTGCTCGGCACCGACCACGTCGAGTTCATCGTCGGCAATGCCAAACAGGCCGCATTCTTCTATCAGCAGGCGTTTGGCTTTGCGCTGGAAGCCTACGCCGGCCCCGAAACCGGGCAGCGCGACCGCGCCTCCTACGTGCTGCGGCAGAACAAGGTCCGCCTCGTGCTCACCACCCCGCTCCAGCCCACCGGCACGCTGGCCGAACACCTGGCGCTGCACGGCGACGGCGTGAAAGTGCTGGCGCTCTGGGTCGATGACGCCGCCCACTCCTACCGCGAAACCACCGCGCGCGGCGCCGTGGGCGTGCAGGAACCCATCACCACCCGCGACGAGCACGGCGAGGTCGTGACGGCTTCCATCCGCACCTACGGCGACACGCTGCACACCTTCGTGGAGCGCAAAAACTACCACGGCCCGTTCCTGCCCGGCTACGTGGCCCGCACCCAGACGTTGCCCGAAATGCCCGTCGTGGGCTTGCAGTACGTCGATCACGCCGTCGGCAACGTCGGCTGGGGCGAGATGAACCATTGGGTGAAGTTTTACGAGGACGTGATGGGCTTCAAGCTGCTGATCACGTTCGACGACGACGATATCTCGACTGAATATTCGGCCCTGATGAGCAAGGTGGTCAGCAACGGCAACGGCTACGTCAAGTTCCCGATCAATGAGCCGGCCGAGGGCAAGAAAAAGTCGCAGATCGAAGAGTACCTCGACTTTTACCACGGCGCCGGGGTGCAGCACCTGGCCATTGCTACCAACGACATCGTGTCCACTGTCAGCGAGTTGCGCCGCCGGGGCGTCGAATTCCTGCGCGTCCCGGACACGTACTACGAAGACCTGATGGACCGCGTGGGCGCCGTCGAGGAAGACCTGGCCGATATCAAGCGCCTCAACCTGCTCGTGGACCGCGACGACGAAGGCTACCTGCTCCAGATCTTCACCAAACCCCTCGAAGACCGCCCCACGCTCTTCTTCGAGATCATCCAGCGGAAAGGCGCTAAGAGCTTCGGCAAGGGCAACTTCAAGGCCCTGTTCGAAAGCATCGAGCGCGAACAGGCCCTGCGCGGTAACCTTTAAAGGCCACAAGCTATCAGCTTCAAGCGGCAAGCCAGAATAGCTACCTCTCCCGAATGCCCCGGCCCACCAGCCGGGGCATTCGGCATTTTATGCCGCCCCGTGAAACGCCGGGCGCCGGATGCCGTACGAGCGACCGCACGGCGTCACTTCAACAAGTCATATGTCGCTACCCTTGCGGCACGGAGCTTGTATCCGCCGCCCCAGCTTCGGCTTTTCCTTTCATCATTTTCCTTCCTGTTTAGAATGCGTTCTTCTTTACCTTCCGTCCTGACCGCCGCGCTCCTGCTGGGTGCCGGCGCCGTCCTGGCTCAGGCACCGGCCAAGCCGGGTCAGCAAATGGCCCCCGCCAAATCTACTTCCGTCGCCACGCCCGTGCAGGGCGCCGCGGCCCCCGCTTCAGGCACGCCCCGCCCGACCGCCGTGTCGGGCACAATGCCGGTTACAGCCCCAACGGCCTCCGCAGCAGCGGCTCCCCGCGCCACCGTCCGGCCCGGCGCGCGGGGTCCGGCTCCGCGCGAGAAGGGCATCCCCGGAATGAAAGACGGCGTGACGGTGATCAATGGCGAAGTGGTGGTCACCGAATTCGGCACGACCCGCCCGGTGACAGCGGCATCCGAAGCAACCGGCCGCAAGCTCACCAGTGGCATTACCGTACTCCCCGATGGCACCTTCACCCGCCCCGACGGCACCGGTGGTAAAATGGTAGAAGGCGACTTCCTCACGCTGACCGGCCGCTTCACTACGATGCGCGAGAAAACCGTTGCCGATTCTGCCCGCAAAGCCGAACTGAAGCTCAAGCTACAAGAAGCCAAGCACCCCAAGAAGAAAAAAGGCCTGTTTGGGCGCTAACGTTCGTCAGGCCGCACCGCTGCTGATCCCGCTTTTCTGCTTTCTGGTTTCGCCCGTCCGGTGCTTTGCGCCGGGCGGGCGTTTCTTTGGCGGACTGTTCGCGCTTTTCACCTCCCCCCTCACCAATGGCCATTCGTTACGACTTCAACCCCGTCGCCTTCACCCCCGACGATTTCCGCGCCGTGCTGGCGTCCTCCACCATCAACCGCCCCATCGATGACCCCGCGCGCCTGGCTACGATGCTGCGCGAATCGAATCTGGTGCTGACGGCCACCGACGAAGCCACCGGCGCGTTCGTAGGCGTCGCCCGGTGCCTCACCGACTGGGCCTTTTGCTGTTACGTCTCCGACCTGGCCGTCCGCGCCGATTATCAGCGCCAGGGCATTGGCAAAGAACTTCTCCGGCGCGTCCACGAAAAATGCGGCCAGGAAGTGATGGTACTGCTACTGGCCGCCCCCGCCGCCGCCGACTACTACGCTCCGCTTGGCTTCGAGGCCGCCCCGAACGCCTGGAAGCTGGACCGGGTGCGGTAGATAGGCGCAAAATTTTAGGATTCGTCTTCCTGCCTGAGCAGATGCAGCAACTCGTCACGCCGCAGCGGCGACCCGCTTAAAACTCACGGAGAAATTCGTATGCGTCCTGCAGCTTGATTTTCCCTCGCAGGTGGTCATCGCTTTGTTGAAGCGCCTCTCGCATCCCATCTACCCATTGTTGTTCAGCGGCATTCTGCGGCGACAAAATCGGCGTTTTTACCGCGTCTTTCTGCTCGACGGGTTGCGATGTCAGCTTACGGGCCTGTTGGACTTCGGCCCACGGCAATTGTTCCAGCAGCTTCCGAAAGAAGCGGTACTGAGCATCCGGGATGTTGATGGTAAGCTGACGCATACCCAAAAATACGCCGCGCCCCGCCAACACGTTCCATCGCGGGTCCGGCCTCAGCTGCTCCGCTTCAGCTTCAGGCCGTGTAAAAACTGGCCGCGTTCCTCGCACTTGTCGCTCATTCGGGTGAGTTCGAGTTTCTGGTCCTTGTACAGCCAACTGTAGAGCCCTTTTTTTCCCGGCAGGCAGGTGAGCGGCCCGCTGCGGTCGATGATGGAAAAGACACTTTCGGTGATGCGGTAAGTGGCCGTAGCCAGCAAGCGACCATCCACGAAGGTGCGCATCGAATCGCCGGTGTAAAACTCCAGCCGGATGCCGCCGTCGGCCTCCCAACTCGTGTTTTGCAGCATATTGGTGGGCGGAGGCTTGGCGCCGGTGTGCAGTGCCGCCGTCAGCAGGAGCGTCAGGATCATTGGGTTAACGAAGGAATTTCCCCTTGCAGGTACGTAACGGCCTGCCCGCGCAGGTGTACGCGGTCAGGGCTGGCGCCGCTGCCCGGTAGCCGAACCAGCGTACAGCCCAACTCGCCGCCGCGCGCCGACACCTGCCGGGCTTCCAGCGTGGTTCTGCCGAGCTTTTCAGCCCAGAAAGGCACCAGCGTACAGTGGGCGGAACCGGTGACGGGATCCTCGAAAATGGTGGACTGCGGCGTGAAGAAGCGCGACACAAAATCGACCCCGCTGCCCGGCGCGCCGGGAGCCGTACAGATGATGCCGCCGGGATCGACATTGATACGGTCGAGAATGGCGCGGTTGGGCCGCAGCGCGTGGATTTCGGCCTCCGTAGCGTATTCCAGCACATAGTCGCGGGCGCGGCCCACGGTCAGCGGCGGCGGAAACGCGGCCAGCACTTCCGCGGGCAATTCGGCCGGTACGGGCGGGCGGGCGGGCAGGTCCAACTCGTAGATATCGCCGGTCACCGTGACCCGCAGCTCGCCGCTTTTGGTGGAGAAGCGAATCGACTGCCCGGCGGCCGGAGCGGAATTGAGGTGGCGCGTCAGGACGTGGGCGGTGGCCAGCGTGGCGTGGCCGCAAAGGTCCATTTCGATATCCGGCGTGAACCAGCGCAGCTCGTACTGGTCCACGTTCTGAAACCGGAAAAAGGCCGTTTCGGGGACGGCATTTTCGGCTGCGATCTGCTGCAGCAGCGCGTCAGAGGGCCAATCGCTTTCCGCCGGCAAGGGCATCACGGCGGCGGGGTTGCCGTGGAAGATGCGGCTGGTGAAGGCGTTGATGAGGTAGATGCTCTGGGTAATCATCGGCGGAATTAAAATCACGTCGGTTTGGCCCCCGTTTTACCAGCCGCTCGCCAGCACGTCGGCCAAGTGGAGAGCTTTGATCGGCTTGTCGTGTTCGCGGATGTAGGCATCGAGGTGCATCAGGCAACTGGTATCCGTGGAAATCAGGTAATTGGCGCCGGTTTCCAGCGCATTTTCGACCTTTTGCTCGGCCATTGCCACCGAAATACTCTCGAACTTGACGGCGAACGAGCCGCCGAAACCGCAGCAGGTTTCAGTGTCGGCCATCTCGACGCGGCGCAGGTCTTTGACCGAATCGAGCAGCCGGCGCGGGGCTTCGCGGATGCCGCACTCGCGCAGCGCCGCGCACGAGTCGTGGTACGTATAAGTGCCTTCGAGCCGCGCGCCGGGAATCCGACTCACGCCCAGCACATCGACCAGAAACTCGCTCAGCTCATAAACCCGCCGCTGAATGGCGCGGTACCGGACCAGGTTCGGCGTCTGGGCGAACAGGTCGTCGTAGGAATTACGCACCATCCCGACGCACGAAGCCGTGGGGCCAACGATATACGTCGTCTCGTTGCCGGCAAAATCGTCCAGAAACTTGGTGGCCACGGCGCGGGCCTCCTCGTGGTAGCCGGCGTTGTAAGCGGGCTGACCGCAGCAGGTTTGCTGCGGGTTATAACGCACCTGGCAACCGGCTTTTTCCAGCACCTTCACCGTATTGAAGGCCGTTTCCGGAAAAAGCTGGTCGATAAAGCAGGGAATGAAAAGCTCGACGGTAGGCACGGGGGGGGGGCGAATTACGAATTACGAATTACTAATTACGAGCGCCATTTGTAGTCTTACAGGCCGTAATTAGCACGGGGAAAGCGAATTACGAATCACGATCACCATTCGCAATTGTGTAATTCGTAATTCGCAATTAAAACAAGTGGGTGGCTAGCCGGTGGGCCGTTTGCAGGGCGGCGCGGTTTAAGGCCAAAGGTACCCCCTGCCCGTCGAGCCAGGCCACGAGGTTTTCGGTGGGCAAGTTGCCGGTGAGGGTGTCGCCGGCCATTGGGCAACCGCCGAGGCCCCCGAGGGCGCCGTCGAAGTGGCGGCAGCCGCCCGCCCAGGCGGCGGCAGTTTTCGCCTCCCAGGTGGCGGGCGTGGTGTGCAGATGCGCGCCGAAAGCGATAGCGGGAAACGCCGGAATCAGCGTCCGGAACGCCGCTTCGATAGTGGGCGCATCGCCGGAACCCACCGTGTCGGCCAGGGATATCAGATGGATACCCAGCGCCGCCAGTTTTTCAGTGAACGCAGCCAGCACGGCCGGCTCGTAGGGATCACCGTAGGGATTGCCGAAGCCCATCGACAGGTACACGACCAGCGTTTGGCCCGCCCGGACGGCGCGCTCCTGAATGCGGGCCACGTCCTGGAGCGCCTCGGCGATGCCCCGGTTGGTGTTGCGCTGCTGAAATGTCTCGCTGACCGACAGCGGGTAGCCCAGGTAGCTGATTTGCGGGTGCTGCGTGGCGGCTTCGGCCCCGCGCTCGTTGGCGATGATGGCCAGGAGCTTCGTTTTCGACTGACTCAGATCGAGGCCGGCCAGCACTTCGGCCGTGTCGGCCAGTTGGGGAATGGCTTTGGGCGAAACGAACGAGCCAAAATCCAGGGTATCGAAGCCGACGGCTAGCAAGGCTTGCAGATAGGCGGTTTTTTGGGCCGTCGGGATAAAACAGGTCAGCCCCTGCATCGCATCGCGTGGGCATTCCACGAGCGTCACGGGCTCGGTTGATTCAGCTGGTTTGGCAGCAGGCATTGGCAACGTTGATTGGCGGCGAAGCAGCGAGGTTTCAGTCCACGAAGGTACGCTAACGGCGGAAGGCGCCCGCGTTTATTTTGACTGATTCTAAACAAGGGTGTACCTTTGCGGCGGTTGAGCGGTGCCGTGCCGCAAACGCCCTCTTTTCCTTCCCTAATGCTTTCACGTGCTCCTCGCCGTTCGGCCCTGCTGTTCAATGGTTTTCTGCTGGCTGGCCTGCTACTTACCACGGCCTGCGACAAAGACAAGGACAAAACCGACCCGCAGCTTACCCTCACGCAGGCCAAACAAGCGGCGGTGGCGACTTACGCCGAAATCGCCTACGCCGTGTACAGCGACGCCGTGACGACGGCTCAGGCCCTCGACACCAAAACCGCTGCTTTTGTAGGTGCGCCCACCGCCGCCGGTCTGGAAGAACTGAGAACAACCTGGAAGGCCGCCCGCGTGCCTTATAACCAGAACGATGCCTTCCGGTTTTACGGCGGCCCCATTGATAACGAGGATCTTGCGGGCGTGGAAGGATTGCTCAATGCCTGGCCGCTGGACGAAAACTACATCGACTACACGGTCGCGCAACCCACGGCGGGCATTATCAACAACCCCACCCGTTACCCCAATCTCGACGCCTGGGCGATTGCGGCCCTCAACGAGGTCGGCGGCGAAACCAATATCGCCTGCGGCTACCACGCCATCGAGTTCCTGCTCTGGGGCCAGGACGGCAGCGCCACCGGTCCCGGTACCCGCCCTTACACCGACTACACTACGGCCCCGAACGCCGCCCGCCGCGCGCAATATCTGCAGAGCTGCACCCAACTGCTGGTCGAACACCTGACTAGCGTACGTGCCCAGTGGGCGCCTGGTGCCCCGTTCCGCACTTCCGTAGCCCGGATGCCCGCCGATACGGTGCTGCAAAGCTTTATGGTGGGCATCGGCTCGCTGAGCAAAGGCGAACTGGCCGGCGAACGGATGCAGGTAGCCCTTGATAATCAGGACCAGGAAGACGAACACTCGTGCTTCTCCGACTACACAGACCAGGACCTGAAAGGGAACTACCAAGGCATCCGAAACGTGCTGACCGGCCGCTACACCCGCCCCGACGGTTCTACGGTGGGCGACGGCCGGGGCATTCTGAGCGCCCTGCGCGCGGCCAATGCCCAGAAAGCCGACGCCCTGGCCGCTGCAGTTGAAAACGCCGCTGCCAAAGTAAATGCCATTCAGGCGCCGTTTGACCAGGAAATCCTGGGGGCTGATACGGCCCCTGGCCGGCAGCGCGTCCGGGCCGCGGTGCTGGCCTGCCGTACTCAGGCCGACCGGCTGGTCGAGGCCGCCGCCGCAATGGGCATCCCGCTGGTGTTTTGAATCATGGAGTGATTGAGCGATTTTCGCTTGCGTGATGATACCCTGCCGTACGGGCAGGAAAAACCCAGTTACCCAACCCTTTCCCGGTAATGCCCCCGATCCGCCCGTTGCTTCTTCTGCCGAACCCGCTGCGCCTGCGGTCGTGGCTGCTGACGGGCGCCATCGCGGCGTTTGCGGTGAGCATCGGCGCCGTAAGCTGCCGGCCCGACAAGGACGTGGTGGACGCCGGCACAAACCTGACAGACAGCCAGGAGCAGTTCAGCGGCGGCGCGACGACGCTCTTCGACGCCACTGAAAATGCCTTTAACCACGCTGTGCCCGGCCTGAACAACGACGGCCAGGACCGCTTCGTGACGGGCAACTCGTTTTTTCGCAATAACTGGGTCATTGCGCCGGCCACCACCACGGCCCGCGATGGCCTGGGGCCGATGTTCAACGCCGCGTCCTGCTCCGGCTGCCACAACCTCGACGGGCGCGGCCGGCCGCCGCTGTCCGGCGAAACCGGCCTCAGCTCGATGCTGGTGCGGCTGAGTATCCCCGGCCAGGATGCCCACGGCGATATCGTGCCCGACCCGACTTACGGTGACCAGCTCTCCAACCGCGGCATCCCCGGCGTGACCGCCGAGGGCGACGTGCGCATCACTTATACCGAAGCCCCTGGCCAGTACCCGGACGGCACGGCGTTCTCGCTCCGTCGCCCGACGTATGCTTTTGATAATCTGGCTTATGGCGCGCTAGCGCCGAATATTCTGACCTCGCCCCGCGTGGCGCCGCAGATGCCGGGCCTGGGCCTGCTGGAGGCCATTCCGGAAGCCACGCTGCTGGCCGCCGCCGACCCCGACGACCTCAACCAGGACGGCATTTCCGGGCGCCCGAATTACGTCTGGGACCTCGAAAACAACCGCCGCGCCATCGGCCGCTTCGGCTGGAAAGCCAACCAGCCGAGCCTGCGACAGCAGACGGCCGGCGCCTTCGTAGGCGATATGGGCATCACCAGTGCCCTTTTTCCGACGGAAAACTGCACCGCGCCGCAGCACGATTGCTGGCAGGCGCCGACGGGCAACACGTCGGCAGCGGAGCCTTTTGAGCTGACGCCCGCCGTTCTTGACCGCGTGGCCTACTACTCCGGCACCCTGGCCGTACCCGGTCGGCGCGAGTGGCAAAACCCGCAGGTGCAGGCCGGGCGCAAGCTTTTTGTGAGCCTCAACTGTTCCGGCTGCCATAAGATGAAGGTCGAAACCGGCGCGTCGGCCATCGACCCTACACTTAGCAACCAGACCATCCGGCCCTTCACGGACCTGCTGCTCCACGATATGGGGCCGGGCCTGGCCGATGGACGGCCTGACTTCGACGCCACCGGGCAGGAATGGCGCACCCCGCCGCTTTGGGGCATCGGGCTGTTCCGGGCCGTCAGTCGGCACACGTTTTACCTCCACGACGGCCGCGCCCGCAACCTCGAAGAAGCCATTCTCTGGCACGGCGGCGAGGCCGAACGCAGCCGGACGGCTTTCACCCAACTTTCTGCTACTGACCGTGCGGCGGTGATTCGGTTTCTGAATTCGCTCTAAAATATCCGGGCGCAGCCATTCACCTGCTCTTTCTCGACTCTTCAATGAAATACCTCCTCTCTGCCCTGCTACTGCTTGCGCTCGTGCTGCCCGGCTGCACCGACGAGAACGACCCTTCCACTGACCCTTTCCGCAGCTACGACCGGCAGGCGATGCTGACCAGCACCCGCGACCAGGTTATCGTGCCCGCGTTTCGGCTGTTTACGGAACAGTCCACCGCTTTCCAGGATCAGGCCGCGCTGCTGGATAATTCGCCCAGCAACTTGATAATCAGCGGTATTCAGGACCAATGGCTTTCCGCCGCTACCGCCTGGGAGCAAGCCGCCGTGTATTCGTTCGGCCCCGCCGAAACCCTCAACCTGGCCAGCGGCGTGGCTTACGAAGCGAACCCGACCGTGATCGAAAACGCCGTGATCGGTACGGCGCCCATCACCCAAGCCTTCGTGGATGGTTTACCGGCGTCGGCCAAAGGCCTGTGGGCACTCGAATACCTGCTCTTCGACCGCGACGGCGGCAACGCGGCCCTGCTCCCGCGCCTGACGACGGCGCCCGATGCGGCCCGCCGCCGCGCCCTAATCGTAGCCCTCGCTACTGACCTGACCCTGCGCGCTGCTGCCGCCGAAGCTGCCTGGACCGCTGGCGCCTACCCGGCGGCATTCGTGGCGGCTGATGGCAACGATGTCAATTCGTCGATCAGCCAACTGGCCAATGCCATCGTGCAGCACACGGAAGTACTGAAAAACAAGCGTCTGGGCATTCCGCTGGGTGATGCGAACGCTGGCGTAGCCCAGCCGGCGCGCGCCGTCGGCTACCGCAGCCGCACTTCCGGGCAATTGCTGAACGCGGGCTTGCGCGGAATCCGGGCGGCGTTTCAGGGTAACGCTACGACCGCCACGACGCCCGCGACCGGCCTCGACAACCTGCTCGACCACCTCGGTGCCCAGGGCGCCAACGGCCAAAAGCTGTCCGACGCCATTCAGACGCAGTTCGCCGCGGCCGAAACCCTCGCCACCGGCGATATCGTCAGCCTCGTGGATCAACAACGCCAACCCGTGCTGGACCTGCAAACCGCCACCAAGCAACTCACTGTGCTGCTGAAAGTGGATATGGTCAGCAAGCTCGGTGTCCTGCTGACGTTCAATGACAACGACGGGGACTGAGGGGGAACTGAGTGACTGAGTGGACTGAGCGACTGAGTGACTTTTTGGACTGAGTGTGCTGACTGACGGAGTGGCGCTGCGTCTCTGCGTTACCTCTGCGTCTCTGCGGGAAATCCGTCAGGGAGAAGTTTATTTCTGCATTGCGTGTTTGACCGCTTGACGAACTGGCTGACCCTTCGCGCCGATCGCCCCGTTTCCGTTGCGCCTTTGGCGGGGTTTCGGGTGCTGTTTGGCTTGCTGGTGTTCTTCGCCACGGTGCGGTTCTGGGCGCACGGCTGGATCGAGGAGTTCTACATCCGGCCGCGCTTTTTCTTCGCTTACTACGGCTTCGAATGGGTACAACCGTTACCCGCGCCGTGGCTTTACGGCGTCTTTGGACTACTGGCGTTAAGCGCGTTAGGGGTAGCGCTGGGCGCCTGTTACCGCCTGGCGGCGCCTTTGCTGCTGCTCACCTTCAGCTACATCGAGCTGCTGGACAAGACGAACTACCTCAACCACTACTATTACGTCACGCTGGCCGCTGCGCTGCTGTGCCTGCTGCCCGCCAACCGGGCCTGGTCGGTGGATGCGCATCTCCTCACGCCCCGGCTCACCTGGCGATGGCTGGTGGGAAGGCGCGGGAGCCAGGCGGCGGCGACCACCATCCCGGCCTGGATGCTGTGGGCCGTCAAAGCGCAGATCGGCTCGGTTTATTTCTTCGGCGGCGTCGCCAAAATCAAGGCCGACTGGCTCTTGCACGCCCAACCGCTGCAGATCTGGCTGGCGGCCAATGCTACGTTGCCGGTCGTCGGGCCGCTGCTCGAACAGGCCTGGGTGGCTTACGCCGTGGCCTGGATTGCTTGCCTCTTCGACCTCACGGTGCCGTTTTTCCTCTGGCGCCACCGCACCCGGCCGTGGGCCTACGGCGTGGTGGTGGTCTTCCACCTGCTCACGGCGCGGCTGTTCTACATCGGCATTTTTCCGTGGGCAATGCTGCTCTCGACGCTGGTCTTCTTCCCGGCCCGGTACCACGAACGGGTCCTGGGTTGGCTGTTTGGGGAGCCTGACGCAAATAAGTTTTACCTCACTTCTTCGGAACAAGGGCTAGGGGCTGAGGATGCGAAGCGGCCGGTGAAGGAGCACGCTCGTTGGGTAGTCCTGGCGACGCTTTTTCTGGTGCAGTTTCTCCTCCCCTTCCGCTACCTGCTGTACCCCGGCAACGTCCTCTGGACGGAGCAGGGCTTTCGCTACAGTTGGAATATTATGCTCATCGAAAAAGCCGGCACCGTCGATTTCCACCTCCGCGACCCGCGCACCGGCGCCGCCTGGACCGTGGATCCGCGCCGCTACCTCTCGCGCCAACAAGCCCGGATGCTTTCGACCCAACCCGATATGCTCGTGCAATTCGCCCATTTTCTGGCCCGCGAAGAAGCCGGCGCCCGCTCCTACCCCCTCGAAGTGCGCGCCGAAGCCTACGCCACGCTCAACGGCCGACCGAGCCAGCTGCTGGTCGATCCAACCGTCGATCTGGCCCGCGAGACTGATTCCTTCGCTCCTAAAAAATGGATTATGCCGCTGGCCCCGAATCAACCCTGACCACCCCGCCACCCGCCGTTTGCTGGGCGCCCGCCGCGCCTTTGCTTAGCAGTCACCGTGTCTGCGCTTAGCAGTAGTCGTGTCTGCGCTTAGCAGTCGCCGTGCCTTTGCTTATGCAGGGCCTCCACAAGCAAGGCCCCCTTTTCGGCCCTTCCAGCACTCCCGGTGCCCTTTCTCCTTTTCCGCTGATGTCCTTCCGAAGTCTTTTGTATTTTTCCGCGACGCTAAGCTGCTGGCTGGTGGCCGCTGACGCGTTTGCTCAGTCCTACGGCGCCGTGCGCGGCACCGTGCGCGCCGCCGATACCGGCCGGCCGCTACCCTTCGCTACGGTGCGCGTGGTGGAAGCGCCCGCCCTGGGCGCCGTGGCCGATTCGCTGGGCCACTTCGAAATCCGGCAGGTGACGACCGGCCCGAAGCACCTCGAAATCACGGCCGTCGGGTACGGCACCCGGCAATACGACGTGCTGATTGCCACCACCGTGGCGGCGGGCGTGGAGGTGCTGCTCAGGCCCGTCCCCACCCTGCTCGGCGAGGCTGTGGTGCAGGCCGACCGCCTCGCGCTGGTGGCGCCGGGGCGGCTGACGGACGTCAGCGGAACGGCCATCTACGCGGGCCGCAAAACGGAAGTCGTTCAGATCGAAGGGCTTCAGGCGAACCTAGCCACCAACAACGCCCGGCAAGTGCTGGCGCGGGTGCCCGGCCTGAACGTGATCGAAAACGACAACGTTGGCATCTCGCTCTCGGTGGCGGTGCGCGGACTAAACCCGAACCGGATTTCTGAATTCAATGCCCGCCAGAACGGCTACGACATTGCCGCCGACCCCCTCGGCTACCCCGAATCCTATTATACGCCGCCCACGGAGGCGCTGGAGCGCATCGAAGTGGTGCGCGGCGCGGCCTCGCTGCAATACGGCCCGCAGTTCGGAGGCTTGCTGAATTTCGTGCTGAAAGCACCACCCACCGACCGCAGAATCGGCCTCACCGTGCGGCAAACAGTGGGTTCGTTTGGCCTGGCTAACACTTACGCGCGGGCGGCCGGCACCGTCGGCCAGGTGAGTTATACGGCCCTCGGCGTCTTCAAACGGGCCGACGGCTGGCGTGCCAATAGCGGCGCCGCGCAGGGCACGGGCTTTACGTCGGTGCGCTGGCAGGCTACGCCGCGCCTCACGCTCACGGCCGAACTCACGGCGATGCGCTACCAGCAGCAGCAGCCCGGCGGGCGCACCGACGCCGAATTTGCCGCCGACCCGCGCGGCTCCAGCCGCGACCGCAACTGGTTCAGTGCCAACTGGCTACTGCCGGCGCTACTGGCTGACTATCAGCTCACCGACCGCACCCGCCTCAACGTCCGCGCCTATGGGTTGGGGGCGAGCCGGTCGTCGTTGGGGAATCTGACGCCCATCAACCAGCCCGATACCATTGCCGCCCGCGCCCTGCTCATCGACGAGTACCGCAACCTCGGCCTCGAAGCGCGGCTGCTGCACCGCTACCAGTTGGGCGAGCACGTGAACGGCGACCTGCTGGTGGGTCTGCGCGCGTTTCAGGGGCGCACCACCCGCCGCCAGGGTAACGGCGCTGACCTGAACGGCACGAGCGCCGATTTCACGTTTCAGAACCCCAATAACCTCGAAAACTTCGACTACCGCTTCCCCAGCCGCAACTTCGCCGCGTTCGCCGAAAACCGGTTCCTGCTGACGCCGCGCCTGAGCCTGACGCCGGGCATCCGGGTCGAAGCCATCCAGACCGGCGCCGACGGCTACTACCAGTTCAACGGCCAGCGCCTGACCGACAGCCGCACCCGCCCGCGCACCTTCCCGCTCCTCGGCCTCAGCGCGGGCTATTTGCTGACGGAAACCACCGATTTCTACGCCTCCTTCGCCCAGAACTACGCCGCTGTCAATTTCAACGACCTGCGCGTGGCGAACCCTAATTTTCAGGTCGATCCGAACCTCAAAGACTCGCGCGGCCTCTCCGCCGAAGCCGGTTACCGGGGCACCTGGCGCGGCATCGTCAGCTTCGATGTGGGCGCGTTCTGGCTCTCGTACCGCGACCGCATCGGCGTCCTGAGCAACACCCGCACAAACGTGGCCGATTCGCGCTCGGTGGGCGCCGAAACGTTCGTCGAAGTCCACCCGCTGCGCGCCGCGCACTGCCCCGCCACCTGGGGCGACGTAGCGGTTTTCGCCACCTACGGCTTCACCGACGCGCGCTATGTCCGGGCCGAAAACCGCGCCATCGAGGGTAAAACTGTGGAGCTGGCGCCGCGCCACATCCTGCGTTCCGGGCTGACCTATAAAGTGGGCGGGTTTGCCGTCACGGGGCAGGGCGCCTACACGAGCCGCCAGTTCACAGAGGCCACCAACGCGCCCACGCCGAACGCCGCGGCCACCACCGGCCCGATTCCCGCCTATACCGTTGCTGATCTGAGCACCACCTACGCCTGGGCCTGGGTCACGGCCGGCGCCGGCTGCACCAACCTGCTCGACCGACGCTACTTCACCCGCCGCGCCACCGGCTACCCCGGCCCCGGCATCCTGCCCAGCGACGGACGGGCGTTCTACATCTCGCTGGAGGTAAAGCTGTAGGTGGTGAGGTGGTGGTTGGGTGGTGTGATTTCTGGCCGCCTATACCACCTCACCACCTCACTACCCCCACCACCTCACCGCATCGGCACCTCGATCAGCAATACTTCGGCTGCTTCTTCGGCCACCAGCTTTAGCGAAGCCGCGTCGGTGATTCCCAGGCCGTCGCGCGGGCCTAGTGCCTGGCCGTCGAGCGTCACGCGCCCGCTGATGACGAAGGCGTACACGCCGTGGGCAGCGTTCGTCAGGGTATAGTTCGTCGAAGCGCCGGCTTCAAACGTGCCGAGCGAAAACGTGGCTTGCTGATTGATTTTGACCGCCTCCGGCACCGTCGGCGACACCACCGCCTGGAAGCGGTTGCGCCGGTCTTCGGCCCGAAACGACTTCTGTTCGTAGCGCGGCGCTACGTTTTCCAGCTCCGGGAACACCCAGATTTGCAGAAACTTGACCGGCCGGTCGCGGTGTGCGTTCTTCTCGGAGTGCGTGATGCCGCTGCCGCCGCTCATAATCTGGACATCGCCCTGGCGGATGATCTCGTGGCGCCCGGTCGAGTCCTGATGCTCCAGGTCGCCTTCGAGCGGAATCGAGACGATCTCCATATTCTCGTGCGGATGGGCACCGAAGCCTCGTCCGCCGGCCACGGTATCATCGTTCAGCACCCGCAGCAGGCCGAAATGCATCCGGCGCGCGTCGTGGTAACCGGCGAAGGAAAACGTGTGGTAGGAATCGAGCCAACCGTGGTTGGCGTGGCCGCGCGTAGCGGCAGGATGGAAGGTGTGCATTAGGGAAGTAGCCCCGAATACCAAACGGCGCGGGGTTGGCTTGAAACGATGAAACGAATTGTCAACGAGTCGATGAACGGTCAGCGCCCCGGCTTACCAAACGGGCTTCCCCTGGAACGCAAACTCGTGCACCGGCTTGCGCGTCCGGGGCGCCAGTTCGCGGCCTTTGAGCGGCTCGGCCAGCGCGTCGGCGTCGCCCAGATACCCTAAAGCAATCAGGGTCAGCGGCTCCACGGATTCCGGCAATTCAAAATCGACGCGGGCTTTGGCTTTATCGAAACCCGCCATTACGTGGCCGTGCAGGCTCATTTCGGTGGCTTGCAGCAGCAGCGTGGTGGTGGCGGCGCCGGTGTCGTGGGCCGCGTAGGCATTGGGTTTACCGGTAGCGGCCGTCGTGGTGCGCGCCAGGGCCAGCACCAGCACGGCGGCATCCTTCGCCCAAACCTGGTTGGCGGGCACCAGGCACGCCAGGAATTTGCCGAATTCGGCATCCGCCCGGTGCGCGTAGGCAAAAAGCCAGGGCTGCTCGTTCGAGCTGGACGGCGCCCACGAAGCGGCTTCGAACAAGGTGTGGAGCGTATCGGCGGCCACCGGCCGGGTCGCGTCAAACGCGCGCGGACTCCAACGGCGGCGGATGAGTTCGGCCACGGCCGACGAGGCAGGCGCCACTTTCAGCGTGTCGAGAGAAGGTGTCATAAGGAAAAACGGCTGGGGTTGAAGGCCGATTGCGTGTACCTACACACAACTTGCGCCAAGCTACGCCCCGGCAAACAAAAAAAGGCAAAACCTGCCAGCTTGGCGGCGCTCCGGGGGGCAGTTACGTACTTCGGGGCGGGAAAGGCGGCGCGGGGTCGGTTTTCCGGCTAACCCGTTGCTGCCACCGTGACCGAAATCGTCGTCCAGTCCTGGCTTGAGTTGCAGGAAGTACTGTTTCAGGAAACCTGGGATGCCCGCCTGGGCCGCTTCCGCTCGCCGTTCGTGTACCGGGGCGTCCGGGCGGCCAATTACGGACTGCGCACCAGCCTTCAGCGGCTCGGCGGCGAGTATCAGCAGCTCGAACACCACCTGCTGCGCAACTTCCGCAAGTACGCCGTGTCCGGCTCGGCGGTGGCCGAAGGGTTTGCCGCGCCCTCGGCGTCGGTCTGGGACTGGCTTGCCCTGGCCCAGCACCACGGCCTGCCCACGCGCCTGCTCGACTGGACGTACTCGCCCTATGTGGCGCTGCACTTCGCTACCGACGACCTCGACGCCTACCACGAAGACGGCATCATCTGGGCGATCAACTACCTTAAAGCCACTGAATTGCTACCTTCCCGTTTGCGCGAGGCCATTTGGGCGGAAGGCTCGAACGTGTTTACACCGGAGATGCTCCAGCCCGTTTGTGCCGATCTGCGCGAGCTGGCCCTGATGCAGCAGGACCCCTTCGTGCTGTTTCTGGAGCCGCCGTCGCTGGATGCGCGCATCGTGCATCAACACGCGCTGTTTGCGCTGATGAGTACGGCCCGCGCCTCACTCGACGAGTGGCTGATGGCCCGCCCCGACCTCGCCCGGCGGATCATCATTCCGGCCCGCCTCAAATGGGAAGCCCGCGACAAGCTCGACCAGGTGAACATCAACGAGCGCGTCCTCTTTCCCGGCCTTGGCGGGCTGTCGAGCTGGCTGCGCCGCCATTACAGCTCCGCCGCCGGGGCAGGCAACCCTGCAGCCGACACTGGTTCTGCCTCTGCCCCCGGCCTCAGCCGTCAGCCGTAGGCACGGGTGCCGGAGAGGGCGCGCCACGATTCGGACCAAGCGGGCATACCACTTCGGTGGCGCAACCCTTACTCGTAGCGCAGGCTCTCGATCGGGTCGAGGCGCGAGGCCTTGGCTGCCGGGTAGTAGCCGCTCAACAGGCCCACGCTGACGCAGATGGTCACGCCCAGGCCCATCCACCGCTCAGGCACGATGAAGGCGCCCGGCCGGTACCTTCGCGATATAAAAGCGATCCCTCGCGCGGCGTTGCCACCACGCGCCGTCCCCCCTCTATGTCTGATACTACACCTGCCGTACCCAAACCTGAATCAGCCACACCCCCGGCTTTTGCCGTCGTGCTCAGCACCTCGCTCGTCGGACTAGCCGAGGTGTTGCCGGAAGGGGTTTACCGCACGGTCGGGCGCCTGCTAGCGCCAGTATTGGGTTACACCCTGGTGACCTTGGCGCGACGGGCGTACCGTGAGATTCAGCACCAGCGGTTTGAGCGGCTGATGGAAAGGAAAGTAGCAGCCTGGAAAGCCGAGCTACGCCTTGATGAAACTGCACTCGCCCGCGCCATCGAACTGCGGGCACTGATCGCCCGGTACGAAAACCTGCTGCTCAAGCAACAACTCGATAACCTCGACGTGAAAGAGCAATAAAAAAACGGCCCGCCTCATAAAAGGCGGGCCGTTCCTGCAAAGTCAGGGACAGACGTCAGCAGGCTACTGCATGACCTCTAAAAGCTTATCAGTATCGACGCGGGAGGAGATGATCGCCGACTTGCCCGTTTTTGGGTTCGTCACACGAAAGCTATCCGCTGTAGCCACGCGGTACACTTTCCAAGAAAAGAACAGGCCGCTGATGCCAAGGCCGAGGCCAGCAATGACAAGGCTGAGAACTTGGGACGTAGTGTACATATCGGTCGTTTCGCTTGCGCGGCGCTTGTAATGGCGCTGATGCGGCTTTTTGTTTCACGGTTAAGTCCAAACCGCCGAACGCGGAATATTGGCTCTAATGTCGTGTTTAACGCGACTAAAGTACGAAAAGGTTGCGAATCTTGACGCGCTGGATGATGATCGGCGATGCTTTACGGTGCGCAATCTTCGCAATGAGTGGCAATGAGTGCGCGAGCGGCGGGGTCGCTTGGTAGAAACGGAAAAATGCTGCTCATTTCGTCATGTATCGCCACCTATCACTAAATCGCCACTGGTAATGAGTAGCTTACGCGTAATCCGCCACGGGAGCCTTCCGGCGCGCCCGTTTCGTGGCACCTTGGTTTTGTGCAGATTGGGCGGCCGGACATTGAGTCCATCGCATCTAAAACTATTTACGCCCGCAAGCTCCTTCCGCCTCTACCAACGCCCGTTCGGCTGGGTCAGTAACGGGTCAAGCAAGTCGCGGCAGGTGAAAGCTTTGCGTCAGATGGCAGCTTTTACTCACATTATGGATCAGGTTCGAAATGAGCGCCTACCGGCTCCTTCTACTCGTAGCGCAGGCTCTCGATCGGGTCGAGGCGCGAAGCCTTGGCTGCCGGGTAGTAGCCGCTCAACAGGCCCACGCTGACGCAGATGGTCACGCCCAGGCCCATCCACAGCCAGGGCACAATGAAGGCACCCGCGCCCACCAGCAGCGAGATCGAGTTGCCCGCCGCCACGCCCAGCACGATGCCCAGCAAGCCGCCGAGCAGGCAGATGACGATGGCCTCAATCAAAAACTGCTGCCGAATCTGGGCACTGGTGGCGCCCAGGGCTTTCCGGACGCCAATCTCGCGGGTACGTTCGGTGACGCTCACCAGCATAATATTCATCAGGGCGATGGAGGCGCCGAGCAGCGTGATGAACCCAATCACGAAGCCGCCCACGCGCAGGTTGCCGGTCAGGGAGTCGAGTTTTTCGAGGAGCGAGTCGGAACGTTCGATCTCGAACGAGTCGGGCTGGCCGGGGCGATCCTGGCGCACGGCGCGCATGGTGGCCGTGGCTTCCTGCATCGCGTACTCCAGTTCGGTGGGCGTGCGGAGCAGGGTTTTGAGATCGTAGGTGAGCGCCCCGCCGGCGTGCGGCAGGCGGTTGGCGCAGACCAGAGGCACCAGAATGGCGCGGTCGCCGCCGGTGCCCTTCATGGTGGAGCCAGAGCGTTCGAGCAGGCCCACCACCTGAAACCGCTGCCCCAGGACGCTGATATACTCGCCGATGGGCGCGCGGCCTTTGAAAAGCACCGTGCTGGCCTCGGTGCCGATGATGCACACGTTCGGCCCCAGCGCCTGCTCGCGCGCCGAGAAGTCGCGACCGGCTGTCAGGTTCAGGTTCTGGCCAACCAGGTAATAAGGGTCAGTGCCCACCACCCGGAAATTGGGGTTCGATTTCAGCCCGTTACCCGCAATCCGCAGCGCGCCCTGCACTTTGGTGGACACTGACACCCGCAGTTGGCGCTTGCCCATCAGGTCGGCAAAGGTGCGCGCCTGCAGCCAGGTGATGGCCGGAAAGCTCTTGTCGTTCTGCTGACCGAAAGGGCCACCGCGCGAGCGGTTCCGGATGTCGAAAGCCCCGGCGCCAAGCGAGGAGAACGTACTGTTCAAAGACGCCTGCATCGCGTCGATGGCGGTCAGTATCCCCACCAGCGACATAATGCCGATGCTCACGATCAGCCCCGTCAGCACGGTGCGCAGCAGATTAACCTTGATGGATTGCAGGCTTTCGCGGACGTTTTCGAGGGGACTCATGATCGTAGGGTGGTGGTGGTGAGGTGGTGTAGCCAGGGGCTTTGCCCCGCAGCAACCTAGGCGCGAAGCGACGCGGGCGGTGGTAGTGAAGTGACGGTCTTGGACCAATGAAACCGGCCCCGGCCCACATAGAGCCGCTTGCCGCTAGTAAGGTTGCCGCGCGCGGGGTGGCCGTCTCGTACTGACTCTTCGCTCAGAAGGGCACCTCGGCGAACGTGCCGGCGGTGACGACCGCGCTGGTCACGCCGCAGTTAGTGAGCGCCGGGTAAGCCGTAAAGCTGAAGGTGCCGGCGCAAAGCCGGGTGCCCGTGTCGTAAGCCGTGATGGTGACCGTGCCACTACCCCCGTTGCGGGTACTCAGCTCCATCGGCCCGCACGAAGACCCACCCAGACTCAGGACGCCCGTCGAAACGGCGTTGAGCGCATAGGTGCCGCGCCCCGTACATTGGGAAAGGTGGAGCGAGAGCCGGTCCAGCGGGTCGCGCACGAAAACCACGGATAGCTCGGTACCCGCGTTACCGCCACTCCCCTGGACCCGGATAGGGGTATAAGCGTTGCCATTGAGCAGGCACGTGCCGGTGCCCCCCTCAGCGCCGCTGCCTGGCCACACCTGAATGGTGCCCAGCGAAGCCGTTTGCCCGGCCCCGACGGTGGCCGGGCGCGCGGCGGGCGTGACGCCCCCATAGGGCAGGTAGTACGAGCTGCGCGTGGTGCAGCGCACCTGGTACGTGCCGGGCTCGACGTTGGTCAACTTAAAGTTCCCGTTACTTTCCGGCGTAGCGGCGTAGCGGTGGCCCTTACCGTCAGTAGCCACCACGCTGCTGACGGCGTCAGAAGGTGCAATGGAGCCTGTGATGGTGCCGGTTGTTTCCTCTTTTTTACAGCAGGTTAGCAGAGCGGCCAGTAGGGCGGCACCGAAGATGCTGGTACGAACAAGCAACAGTTGTTTCATAGGGTGGTGGCGGGCGCGCTGGTGCCAAACCGCAACGCGAAAAATCTATTCTGCGCCCCTAAGGTAGCACCGTAAAGGGGGCCCTCTAATTCCCGCTTAACGCATGCAAGGCGCATACAGGGCAAACGCACACCCCCTAAAGCTGACCGGCTCGGCTTTGACTTCCTCTTCGCGTCTTGGCGTCTTTGCAGGAAACTGGATGAACGGGGAAGCCATTCGGTAGCCCGATAGAGGTCGAAAGAGACTTCGTTCGTTTGCCCCTACTCCCGCACCAACCGCAGCGTCCGGGCCTGCGCGCCGAGCGCCACGCGCACCAGATAGGTGCCGCGCGCCCAGGTGGCGGCGGGCAGGGCCACTTCGGCGTCGGCCCCAACCGCCTGCTGGTGCTGCCACACCCGGCGCCCAAGCGCGTCGAGCACCGTGACCGTGAGCGCGCCGCCGCTGGTGCCGGTCAAGCGCAGGGCCGCCGCCGCGGTGGCAGGGTTGGGCGAAAGACTGACCTGTTCGGCGGGAAGGGGTGCGGGGGCGGCGAGCAAGGCTTGCCGGGGAAAGCCGGTAAGGTCGCCGCAGCGTTGGGCAACGTTGCGGAACCACATCAATGAACCACTACCTCCCCAGGTATCGGACCGACTGACGACGCCGAAGCCGTCCAAAGTTTCGTAGCGGTCCCCACTGTCAATCCTGTTGAGCAGCGTCTGGTTGCAGGTATCGCGCCCATCAAACGAGGTGAAACGGTAGCGCCAGCCGCCCATACAGCCATTGGCATCGGCGGGTTTGAAATAGGCGCCTCTGCTGAAATACCCTCCACCGCTGGCTGACACCGGCTGCACCAACTGCCCCAGCAAGCGGCCTTCAGGCGGCGGACCACCAACGGCCGGGCGCACCTGAAAACTGCTGAACGCGGTGGGCGGGTCCACCACGGTACCGGCCGGCATGCAGCCGGGCGCGCCGTAACGAATCGTAACGCGCTGGCGGGTGCCGGTCCGGTACGTCGTGTCGGCGCTAACCCGCCGGGTTAGGAACCGCGTGAGCGACCAGGTAGAATAACACGAAAAAAGTCCGATAGACCCCGCCGATTCGAACCACACCACCGAGTCGCCTGCTTGCCAGTTCGGCGGCGGGGAGGTATTGGGCAATTCGCCGAGGCCGCGCTCCGGGATCGTCAGCAATTCCAGGCTGCAGCTATGACGGCTAACGGGCAGTTCCGGCAGTTCCAGCAAGCCAAAGCGTTTGCTCAGGACCAACGTACCGGTAGCGGCACCGCTCAGACGCACCACCACCACCGAATCGGCCACCCGTGCCGTGCCCACGGGCCGCACTTCGCGGCGCTGAATGGTGGCCGTAATGGCTGGGTTGGCGCACAACGGCCAGGAGGCACCCACCCGCAGCCCCCGCGAGCGTAGGCGCAGCGTGGCACCGGTGGTGAAGCGTAGCAGGTAATCGCCGTCCGGGCGAGCGGCCATTTCTGCCCCAACCGGGGTGTTGAGTTCGAGTCGCGCCAGCGGGAACCCAACCCCCGACCCTGCCGGACACCCGACCGCGAGCGTGTCAAAGCTTTCCATAAATCGGTAAGCGGGCGCGAAAGCATACACCGAATCGGCACCACGCAGCGTACCGGCAGCCAGTCGTATGGTTTTGAGCTCGGTGGGGACGCCTGGCGTTGGTGAAACAGTCTGAAAAGTGTGGGTATGCCCCACCCGGAACGGCCGCCAATCGGCCTGAGCCTGGGCGGAAAGCAGCGAAAAAAGCAAGGCCAGCGTGGGCAGCCAGCTTCGGCGAACGCGGGAAAAAGTGCGCATCTCGGAAAACAAGGAAATGGAATACGCAGAGGTACGACGCGCTCCGGCGCTTTTCCAAATCGACGGTCCTTCATCTTGCAGTAACCCGCCGCCGCGAACTGCCTGGCCCGGAAGTAAGTTTGTCCGGGGTGCGGGCCGAATGCCGTGGCCCCTCCCCTTTTCTGCTCCTGCCCAATGCCTGTTTGCTTCCGCCGCCGCCCGGCCAATCCGTTGTCGAAAGCCCTGCTGACGCCCCTGCTGGCCCTGCTCCTGACGCTGACTGCCACGCTGACCACCGCCTTGAGCGCGCGGGCTTCGACGCTGCTGATTCCGATGGACGAAGGCCAGAAGGACCACCTCAAAGCCTACGGCATTGCGTTCTGGCTACTGAAGCACGACGAAACCGTGGACTGGCTGCTCAACTACCGGGGCGGGTCGTTCGCATTCAAATCGTCGCCCCAGGCGCAGCACGAGCTGGCGGTGCGTAACGTGAGCTACCAACTTATTTCCGACGCGCAGTACAACGAAGTGCTGGCCCAGATTGCCGCCCCGGAGGCCAATATGGACGTGATGAAGCTCGAAAAAGCGCCCAAAATTGCGGTTTATTCGCCGAAAAGCAAACAACCCTGGGACGATGCCGTGACCCTGGTGCTGACCTACGCCGAAATCCCCTACGAGGTGGTGTACGACGACGAAGTGCTGGAAGGCAAGCTGCCGACCTACGACTGGCTCCACCTCCACCACGAAGATTTCACCGGTCAGTTCGGTAAGTTCTACGCGTCGTTCCGCACCCGACCCTGGTATATCGAGCAGGAGCGCGAAGCCCAGGCCACGGCCGCGCGCTGGCACTACGCAAAGGCGCCGAAAATGAAACTCGCCGTGGCCCAGAAAATGCGCGAGTTCGTGGTGGGTGGCGGCTTTATGTTCGCGATGTGTTCCGCCACCGATTCCTACGACATTGCGCTCTCGGCCCACAACACCGATATCTGCGAAGCGATGTTCGACGGCGACCCCGGCGACCCCGCCGCTCAGCAGAAACTCGACTTCACCCAAACCTTTGCTTTTCAGGACTTTCAGATCGAACGCAACCCATATGTGTACGAGTTTGCCGACATCGATATGCAACAACAGGAGCGCGGCGTGACCGAAGCCAACGACTACTTCCAGCTCTTCACGTTCTCGGCCAAGTACGACCCCGTACCCACGATGCTCTGCCAGGACCACACCCAGACTATCAAGGGTTTTATGGGCCAGACGACCGCTTTCCGCAACCGCACCCTGAAAAAGGACGTGCTGGTGATGGGCGAAAACAAATCCGTCGGCGAGGCCCGCTACATCCACGGGACGCTGGTCAAAGGCACCTGGACGTTCTACGGCGGCCACGATCCCGAAGACTACCAGCATATGGTCGAAGAAGAACCCACCGACCTGACCCTGCACCCCAACTCGCCCGGCTACCGACTGATTCTGAACAATGTACTGTTCCCGGCGGCCAAGAAGAAGAAGCAGAAAACCTGAGGCCAGCCCGGCCGCTACGCCAAAACAGGGCAAACGCGTGAAGCCCCTTTTGCCATCCGTTGAGACGTTTGTAAGCCGTCTCTTCTTGCAAATCTCCCGCAGAGACGCAAAGACGCGAAGAAGCGCAGAGCCGAATAGGCCATCCTTTGGGGGTCGTGCGTTTGCCATTACCACAAAAACGCCCTCCCCGCGAAAGCAAGGAGGGCGTTTTTGTGGTAATGGCCACCTACTTACCGGCCTTGAACAGCCCCGGCATCGCGGCCCGGCACTTGGTGTAGCGCGGCTCCGAAACATGCTGCAAATAAGGGTTTTCGGGGTGCAGCACGGCGTAGCCCTGGTGGTAATTTTCGGCCGGGTAGAAGGTTTGAAGCGGCGCGACCTGCGTGACGATGGGCGCGGCAAACTTGTGCAGGCCGTTGAGGCGCTGAATGGTCGATTCGACGGCCGCTTTCTCCTCCGGCGTCCGGTAAAAAACCGCCGAGCGGTACTCGTCGCCCACATCCGGGCCTTGCTGGTTGAGCGTCGTGGGGTCGTGTTCGGCGAAGAAGACGTTCAGCAGATCCTGGTAGCTCACCACTTTGGGGTCGTAGTAAATCTGGACGGCTTCGGCGTGGCCAGTGCCGCGCCCGGCCACCTGCTCGTAGGTCGGGTTGGCTACTTTACCGCCGGCGTAACCGGAATACGCGGCCCGAACGCCCTTCACGTCGTCGAAAACGTGTTCAGTGGTCCAGAAACAACCGCTGGCGAACGTGGCAACGGCCTCGCCGGGCTGGAGTTTGGGCAGGGTGGCAAAACGAGCGTCCTCGCCGCCGCGCTGGGCAGTGGCCAGGTCGCAGCCAGCCACGGAAAAGGCGGTCAGCAGTAGAAAAAAGAGACGTTTCATTTGAAAACGGTGGGTACGTGGTTACGGTGGTTCATCAGCCAAATCGGCCCCCGGACTGACGGCCCGACGCCCGCTTCCTTACAACCATCACCCACCCCCGGTTCACCACCAACCAGCAACAAGAACCCCTCAATGCATCCGGTCGGCCCGCACGGGCATCCGGGCGATGATTTCGCCTTCAATTTGCAGCAGCTCCTGTAAGCGCGCGTCCACGACGGCGGACGGCGCGTACTCCTTGGCCAGATCCACGTAGGTCACGTAATGCCCGGCTTCGGAGGCCATCAGCTCGTAGTAGAAATCGGCCAGGGCACGGTCGGGCACCTGCTGCCAAAGGCGCTTGAACCGTTCGCAGGAACGGGCTTCCACCAGCGCCCCGACCAGCAAAGTGTCCATCAGCTGCACCTCGCCGGAGCCGCCCCGGCGGATGTGCGTCAGCAGTTCACCGACGTATTCGTCCTTGCGCGGTTTACCCAGCGCGAAGCCGCGCTTCTCCAGTTCGGCCAGCACGCGGGTGAAGTGGTCCCACTCCTCGCGCACCAGTTCGGTCATCGCCGCCACGAGCTTCGTCTTCTCCGGATGCTTGACGATGAGCGAGATACCCGTGGAAGCGGCTTTCTGCTCGCACCAGGCGTGGTCCACCAGAATCTCTTCCAGCGACATCGCCGCGATATCGGCCCAACGCGGGTCCGTGTTGAGGGTTAAGTGAAGGATGGTCTTCATTTTTTAGGGTTTAGGGTTCAGGTTTTTGGGTTTAGGACCTAGGGTTAGAAGTTTACGCTGAACGGCCTAAATCCTATACCCTACCTACCTAAACCCTAATCAAAGAACGTCCATTTCAAGCCAAAGGTGAAGCCTCGGCGGAGGCCGGGGTAACCGGCGGTGGTGGCGTAACCGGCGCGCGGCAGGCCCTGGGCGGCGTTAGCGATTTTCAGAAAGATATTTACCGAACTGATATCGACTGCCGCGAAGGCATCGACCACGGGGTAGGCGCGCAGGCGGGCATCGCCGACGGTGCCGGGAGCGGGCACGTAAAATTGCCCCGTGGCGGGCTGCCAGGCCAGGGCGCGGGTATCGGACTGGCCGTAAATATCCAGCCCGATCTGCCCAAACAGCGCCTGCCGGAACAGGTTGCCCTGGTAATAAAGCAGCACATCGGCCACCACCGGCGGGGCGCGGTACACCTCAGCGGCGCGGCCGGGACGCACCGTGACGGTGGCGCGGGTATCCACGAAAAAAGCGCCCAGGTTCGTCCGGTACCGCCCCTGCACCGTGCCGATGGTCAGGGTGCTGGTTTCCTGCTGGGGCGTGCCGTCGGGGCCGTAATAAATGAAATTGCGCACCCGGTTGAGGGCACCGTCGAGGGTCAGGCGGTGCCGGCCGAGGGCCGTGGCCAGCACCACGCGGCTTTCGTCGCGCTGCGTGTTATTCAGCGGCCGACTCCACTGAAAATGATTGCCGTAGAACCGTTCCTGCGTCAGGGTGGGCGCGTATCCGTTGCGCAACTGGGTGAAGCTCAGGAACCGGTAACGGGCCGTGGCCCGGAGCCAGTAGGTGTTATCGCCGGACTGTAGCTCGCCGTCGGCCGTTACGGCCACCACATCGCGGAGCCGAAACTGCGCCTCGCCGCCGAACGCCAGACGCCCCACGCGGCGGGTTTGGCCGGCCGCGGGGTCGGTGGCGGGAATCGTCGGCTCGCCCTGATACAGCACGTAGGCGGCATCGCGACGCGAGGCGTAGAGCCGGTACGAGCCGAAGCGCGCGCCGCCCAGCACCCCGGCCGTGTGCTGATTGAGGCGAAAGCGAGCGCGGTCCTGGGTGAGCGTATCGCTCAGAAACGTCTGAGCGAAAAAAGCGCTGTCGGAAGGTTGGCGGGCGCCGCCGGCGGTTTTGAGGTTCGTGTCCAGAAAGCGCGTGGCGCGCACCTGCCGCTCAACGGTATAAAAAAGCTGGAGGCCCGGCCCGGCCAGCCGCAGGAGTTGGGTCAGGCGCCAGTCGTTGCGGAACTCGCGGTTCGAGGCGAAGCGCAGGCCCACGGTCGCGGTGTCGTAGGGGAAGACGCGCCCCGGGTCCAGGCCGGGGCCGTATAAGGCGCCGCCCTGTTCCAGCACTTCGTGGTAAAGGTGAGCATAGGACGCAAAGGCCTGATAAACGGAGTCTTTGGTCTGATACGTCAGCCAAAATACCGGCGCGGCGTGGTTCAACAGGTTGTCCTTCGCGCCGGCGCTGCTGGCGAGCTGCTTGTTGGCCGAAAGCCGCTGATAGGCAAAGCCCACGTTGAGCGCCCGGCGGGCATTGCGCGCGTACCGGACATCGAAGACCTGTTCGCCGCGCCCGCCCTGAATATAATAGAGATGCGAGTACGGCGAGCGCGTGTTGTAGTACGGAATGTCGGCCAGCTTCCAGGCATAGCGGCTGAAAGCGTCGCGCCCCCACCGGATGCCGCCCGTGGGCTGCCCCACCGGCCAGGTCACGGCGCGCGAGGCGGTGCCGGTATTGCCCAGGTCCTGCTGAAAAGTGGTGTCGTGGTACCAGTTGCGGGGGTTCCACATCTCGTGAAACGCCGTGTCGTAGGGGTGCAGGCGGGAGCGCCCGGCCAGGGCATCAGCTTCGTAGAGCAGCTTCGTGGTTTTCGGCCCGTAAATCAGTTTCGTCGAGTCGTTGATGATGCTGCGGGGACGCCCGTTGGCTTTGGGCGTCGGCAGCACCGGGGCTGTCCGGTTGGGTGCCGGCAACGGCGTGGGCAGGTTGGGGGTGGGCGGCAGTTGGGTGGGGGCCACCTGCGCGCGGCTGCCCAGCGCGCCCGACAGTAACACTGTCAGCAGCAGCAGAATCCGGGTATTCGTCGCTAGCCTCGGAAGTCCTTTCACGTAATCGGCCCTCCTTTCCATTCGCGCACGTGCCGCAGCACCAGGGCGCGCAGCCCTTCCACGGAAGCCTCGCCGGGCAGCTCCCGGACGCGCACGGGCACGCTGTACACTGGCACCCCGGCCAGCGCGGGCCGGAGGGCGCCGTCAGCCGTCAGCAGGCGGGCGGCGTCCTTGCCGGTGGTCAGCACGGGCGCGTGGTGCGCGCGGGCGGCGGCGGCTACGGCCGTCAGTTCCGCATCCGTAAAGACGTGATGATCCGCGAAAGCAAAGCGCGCGGCCAGGGTGTGGCCGGCCTGCAACAGATGCTCGTAGAGCGGCGCGGGATTATCGATGGCGGTGAGGATGATGAGCGGGGTGGTGGGGTGGTGAGGTAGTGGGGTGGTCGGATGGTGGGGTGGTGGTGATTCAATACCGCGCGCTGCCGCTGAAACTCCTGCGTGAGGCGCCGGGACCTCCAAGTGAGGCGCCGGGACCTCCAAGTAGGGCGCCGGGACCTCCAAGTCGGCTTCATCCAGACCTAAACCCCAAACCCTAAACCCTAAACCCCCCACCGGCACCCACGCTCCGTAGTCGTAGGCGGTGAAAAAGACTGGCTTCTCCTCCCCCGCTGCCCGGCGAATGGCGGCCAGATTCAACCCGCGCACGGCCTGGGCGCGGGTGCCGGCGGGTGGGCATTTTGTGATGATGACTGCATCGGCGCGGCGGGCACCGGTGGCGAACTCGCGCAGCCGTCCCAGCGGCAGTACCCGGTCGGCGGGAAATGGCCGGACCAACTCGGTGAGCAGCAGCCGCAACGACGGGCGCACGGCGCGGTGCTGAAAGGCATCGTCCAGCACCACCACGGCGGGCGGGGCGGGCTGCGTCAGGAGAGCGCGGATACCGGCGCGGCGGTCTTCACTCACAGCCACGATCAGTTGCTGCTGCTGCATCGCCAGGGCGAAGCGGCGGGCTTGTTCGAGCGGCTCATCGCCCACATTAGCAGCGGTTTCGGTAGCCGTCACGAGGCGAAAGCCGCGCGTCCGGCGGCCATAACCCCGGCTCAGCAGCGCTACCCGATGCCCGGCGCTCAATAGGGCTTCCACCACGTAGGCGGCGTGCGGCGACTTCCCAGTGCCGCCCACCCGCAGGTTGCCCAGCACGATGACGGGCACCGCAAAGGCTTCGGAAACCAGCATCCCCCGGTCGTAGAGCCAGTTGCGCACGGCCATCCCCCAGCCGTAGCCGAAGCGCGCCAGGACCAGGGTCAGCGTCAGCAGAGCAAAGATTTCGGGCAGAAGCGGCGGCAAACAGGCGGGGCGGAAGGTCCATCGCAAAGGTACGGGCAGGGCGCGCGGGGCACGGACCGTAACGGCGCCATAACGCCCCGCGCCAAGTCAGGCTGCGCCTTTCTTTCGCTCCGCGAAATAAGCCGCCAGCGCCTCCGCCGACCACGCATTCAGGCACTTATCGGCCGTCAGGTACGCCTTGCGCCCCTGCCGGATGCCGTAGGCCATATCGGCGTAGCCGGCGGTGTTGTGGGCGTCGGGGTTGAGGGCCGTCAGCACCCCTTTTTCGAGGGCGTAGGTCAGCCAGCGCCAATCCAGATCGAGGCGGTACGGACTGGAATTCAGCTCAATGGCCACGCCGTGATGCGCGCAGGCGTCGATGATCACCTTGAAATCGAGCGGGTAGCCGGTGCGGCGCAGCAGCAACCGCCCCGTGGGGTGCCCCAGGAACGTGGTGAACGGGTTTTCGATGGCCCGCAGCAGGCGCGCAGTGGCTTTGGCCTCGTCCATCCGCAGCCCACTATGGACGGACGCGACCACGAAGTCGAACCCGGCCAGCAGCTCGTCGTCGTAGTCGAGGGTGCCATCGGCCAGAATATCGCTTTCGATGCCCTTGAAGATGCGGAACGGCGCCAGTTCCAGGTTCAGCTCGTCGATTTCACGCCATTGCTGGCGGACTTTCCAGTCGGGCAGCCCGCCGGCGTATTGCGCGGCGCGCGAGTGGTCGGCAATGCCGAGGTACTGGTAGCCCGCGTCGCGCAGGAATTCCGCCATTTGCCGCAACGAGTGGGCGCCGTCGGAATACGTCGAATGGTTGTGGAGTGCGCCGCGCAAGTCGCTCATTTTAAGGAGTTCCGGCAGACTGCCGACGGCGGCACGGGCCAGCTCATCGCGCCCTTCGCGCAGCTCCGGCTCGATGCATTGGCGCAGCCCGGCGGCGGCGTAGGCGGCGGTTTCCGTCTGAAATTCCCCCGCTAGCAGCACGTGCCGGAAGGTGTGCGGCACCGCCGCCGCCCGCCCTCCAGCGGGCGCCGTCGGCGGCGTGAGCCACTCCAGGGCAGCGGGCGGCAGCGGTGCGTCGAGGTGCGCATCAGCGCCCGTAGCCAGCAGGTGGTCGTTCACGAACGTGGCCGGCGAAGTCAGCAGCACGGCCACCGGCACCCCCGCAAACGGCCCTTCGAGGTCGGCGTGGGGGGGGCCGGGCCCCGGCCCGGCGCCGGCGGGGGGGGCCCCCCACCCCCCGGCAGCGGCGGGCCCCCCCCCCC
>JANPLI010000106.1:0-44664 GCA_031426455.1 Hymenobacteraceae bacterium
TGCGCGCCGGGTCGATCTGCTGGAACACGCCGCTGGTGCGCAGCGTGGTGTAGGTTTCGTGGGCTAGCGTGGCCACCGCTTCGGTGGCCACCGGCAGGGCGGCGGCAGGTTTCTTCTTAGCCATTTTGCTGCCCTCCTTTCTGGCTTTCGCGCTCCAGCAGCACGCCGTGTATCTGGCCGAGCGTATAGGCGATCAGCGCATCGGTCACGAAAATGTGGTATTTCCCCGCCGTGCCGTCGCGCGCCGGGCGCTCGACAACCTGGGCGAGTGGAATCGCCTCCTCGGCCGACTTGGCGGCCTGGTGCAGCAGCTCGATGGCGGCGTCAATCGTGCGCGCCTGGATTGACTCCATCCCCACGTGCAGCACAGCCGAATCCTCGCTGGCCTGCGGACCAATGCTGCCTTCATTGAGAGGCAGAATCACCATCCACGACACGATGCGCGTCAGGTGCTCGTAGTAGCCATCGACCGTGCGGATGTACCAGCCCTTCTCTCCGAAAACGTCGCGGTACACACCGACCGAGCGCGTCAGAACGCGCGTTTTGTAGACGTGATGCGTGACTAGGTACTCCTGGTCGAGGTTCGGCGGCGGAAACTTCGCCAGCCACGCTTGCTCCTCTTCATTCGATTCGAGCCGCTGATTGAGCAGGAATTCAGCACGTTGGCTACGCATCGGCCTGCCCTCCTTTCTCGGTCTTCGCCACGATCACCAACAACTTGAACTCAAATGCCTCTTCCAGCGCCGCTTCGTACTCACCGCGCTTGATGGCGCGGGTGCGAAAGCCGCCTTCTGGGTTGAATACCCTACTCCAGGCCCGTACGAACGCTTCTGGCCCTGGGGCATTATGCCAGGCGAGTTCGATGGCGGCGCCCGTCAGCGTGATGGCCACCACTTCGTAGTGGTCGCGCCAGATTTTCAGGTACGCCTCGCCGACGTTGAAAAACACGGGTTTCTGCCGAGCGGCGTATACCTGCCGCTCGATCTCAGGCGGGCAGAATTGAAGCAGCGCCAGTGGCCGGATTTCGACCACCACGTCGGAGCGGTCGGTGCGGTGCTGCTCCTCGATCAGGCGGGCGGCGGCCAGCACGTGCGGCGCCGTCGGCGTGTTGTTGTACAACGTGATGTAGTGCGTCATCTCGCTCAGGCAGCTTGGAGGTGAACGAAAGCCCGCGCCGCTACCCGGCGCGGCACCAACTGATGAATCTGGGCGCCCGCGGCCAAGCGCTGTTCCAGGACATCGGCCAGGACGTTGCGCTCGGCACGGAGCAGGCCGTAGGTGGGTGCCGCGCCGGTGGTGCGCAGCCGCGCCTCGAGGGCGCTGAGCTCGTGAGCCAGCGTGGCCGCGCTGAGGCGGTCCAGGTTGGCGGTGGTAATCTGAGAAACCGTCATACAAAAAGTGGATGTGGGGTGAACTGAAAAAAAAATCAGGCCGCCCGCCACAGCTGACCAGCAGCGGCGGCAGGGGCCTGGGGTTGTGACTTTTGAAAGGCCCGGGCAGGGGCAGCGCCCACCTGCTCGTGGACCTTGCCGAACGCTTCGAGGTCGGCGCGCTTGATGCGCACGTGCTCGCCGAACTTGAAGGTGGGCAGCTTGACCAGCTGGCCGTTGGGGCCGGGCTTACCGACCTCGATCCACCGCTCGACCGTTTTGCGGCTCGTGCTGGTGGCCGCGCACACCTCCGGAATGCTCAGGTATTCGTCGGCCGGGCGGCTGGCTACGGCCAGCAGCTCCGCGCGCAGGGCGGCGAGTTCGGCCAGCAGCAGGCGCTGGCTGCCGTCGATGTAGCCGACGGTGGCGATGTCGTTGGGGCTCATAGCGTGAAGCGGGTCGCGGTCAGCACTTCCTGCGCGAACTCGCGCGCCACTTCCTCCAGGGCGATGGTGATCTCCTCATCGAAAATCTGCATCCCCTTCACCTGCGAGATGCGGAGCCGCCCGCGCTTATCGTCGAGGCCCTGCAGCTTGGCCGATACCCGCTCCCGGTAGTTGGCCGGCAGCACCTCTACCAGCGGTAGAATGCGCGCCCGCAGCCCGTTGCGGTAGGCGCGGCGCTCCGTGGCGCTCAACTTTTTTTTCTCATTTGGCGGGGTCTCCATTGCCGTGTACAAGTTGCGTTTCATAACTTGTTGGGCAAATGTACGAAATCCCGCTAAAATCGGGACGCATTTTCCTGATTTTTTCGGAAATTAATTTCTGAGCTGTGATCCACCTAGGCAAGACAATAGAACAACTCGCTAAGAGTAAAGGCATTAAGCCAATTGACTTAGGCGCCCAAATGGGCCTGAGTAAAAACCACATCTACACCATTCTCAAGGCTGAACACCTCAGCACGGAGATTCTGCAAAAGGCAGCAGGTGTGCTGGGCGTCTCGATCACCGATTTTTTCGGCGAGTCATCCGCCATTGCCACGACCGCCCGCGCCGGCATCGGCGCGTTGGCCGGCGGCAGCGGCAACACCCAAAATTTTTTAGGCGACAACGTTCTCACCGGCAAAGGCGCAGCCGAGGCGGGCTCTATTCTGGAGCGCCTGACGAAGTGCGAATCGGAGCGGGAAAGCTGGGAGCGGGAGCGGCAGGCGCTCCAGAAGGTGATTGCGACCCAGGAAATGCTGATCACAAACCTAACGGCCAGCAGCGCGCGGTAAGCGCGTAGTGGTTATTTTCTTGCTATGAGAACACAGATTCTTGCCGCCGTGCTATCGGTGGCGGGCTGGGCAGCTTCCGCCCAAGAACTGGCGTTGCCACACGCCAAGCCGGTTCGGAAACTGATGGATCTGCCGAAGGAAGGGGCCGCACTCTATGCGCTGCCCGACTCGACTTCGGCACCTGCCCGGATCGTGGGGGGCAAAATCTGGGTCGAATGGACCAACGCGCACTGGATGGAAGTGCGCCTGCCCGCAAAAGAGCCGAGTAGCGGCAAGGGCTATTTTATTCCCGCCTGGCGAGTCAATAAGCAGGTCACCGCCGGGCTGCTACCGCTCGATTCCATTACGCACAAGTTCACGTTGTCGGGTGTAGTGGAAGTGCCGGGCGCCACCCAGGCCGCTTTATATGCCCGGGCGTCCGAGTGGATCGTGGGCGCCTACAATTCCAGCAAGCGGGTAACGGAAGTGAATGACCCAGCCACAGCGCGCATCATCGGCAAGGGGATGTTCCGCATCGTCGGCCACGGGGCGCTGGTCTACTCTCACGGGCAAGTGCAGCATACCGTTTCCATCTTTTGCAAAGACGGTCGCTACAAATACATCATTACTGACTTAGAGCATCAGCACGTGGTGGGCGGCACTTATCAATATCCGGCTTACAGTCTCGGCCCGCTTGAACAGGCTGACCCAACCAGCTGCAACGCCAGCACTTGGCAGACGATCCGACAGCAGGCCGCCGACGATTCTCGGGGCTTGGCTCAGTCGCTCCAGGTGGCGATGAGCAAAAAGGCGGCGAGTGATTTTTAACCGCCTCTGCTGGCTGGCGGTGGCGCAGCGGGCAGGGGGGGGATTTTTAACCTTTAAACTTTTTCTAATGCCTAGGCAAAGCTTCAAGAGCTGGAAAACAAAACGGCTACAAGTTGACCGTCTTGCGCTAGACCCAGCCAACTACCGTCTCTCGGCCTTGTCCGAAGATAAACTTCGTAACAAGGCCGCGATCATTGAATGGATGGTCGAACACGAGGAGATTTATGAGTTGGCCAAGTCGATTTCCGAACGTGGTTACTTCCCAAACGAGGAGCCTATTGTAGTTCAGGAGAAGGCTAAGTATCTAGTACTAGAAGGAAACCGTCGCGTGACGGCCTGTCTGCTGCTCACCAAACCAGACTTAGCTCCCAAGCAAAAACGCACGTCTTTTCGGCGTCTTCATCAGCAACTCACTCTGGAAGAGTTGGATGAGTTGGCCGTGATCCAAGTTCGGGTAGCCCCATCCTGGGCAGAAGCCATTCCTCTTATTCAAAGCCTGCATAGCAACTCCAGTTTGTTCAGGCCGTGGGATTCCATCAAGCAAGCCCGATTTTTGGCAGATGAGTGGCGGCGACTTAGCAGTTTGGAGCGAGTCAGTGAGTTTTATCGGATCAGTCCGGCCGCTGCTCAACGCGCTATTGCGACCTATTTGCTGTATACTAGCGCCCTAAAACTAGAAGGGTTCGACCATGTGGAACGCAGACGATTAGAGGACGAAAATGACTTTCCGATTACTACTCTATGGCGGTACGCCAGCAACGTGCGCGGTCGGCGATTCCTAGGCATACAAATTAGAGTAGATGATCAAATACTGCACGTCCTTACGAGTCCAGAAGATTTTGCATTACGCTACACCGAGTTAGTACGGCGTGTCATTGATCGTCGCTTCACGCCACGCACGGGAAACACTCAGAAAGAAATTGATGATCAACTCAATGATCTAGCCATAACGCTCAACATTCCGGCAGATGCAGTTCTAATACAGGACCTAAAAGATGACTTAGGTGACGATGGAGTAACATATAATATCAATGACGGTCTTGGAAACGACCTAACTAGATCACTTGGAGAAGCAGGTGATTTACCTGTTGTTCTCTCCCCTGTAGAGAAGGCGCCAGCGGATGAAGAACCGGAGCCAAAACGTCGCAGAAGGAGTGGGCCCAATGGCCTGATTCCGAGCGAGCTTGATGGTTACTTGCCTGCACACACGAGAATCACCGAAGTCTTTCAAGAGCTTCAGCGATTGCGGATGGAAGGCGCAGGATCGCATTTGAATGCGGTCGCCGTCCTATTCCGCTGCTTTCTGGAAATGTTGCTCAATGAGTTGGTAGTAATCAAAAATCGGGAAAGCGACTTGCGATTAGTACAGTCGCAGCACTTTGAGAGTGCTACTGTCAATAAAGTTCGGGGCTATTTAAGCTCACAACACGGCTTTACAGCGGAGCAGCTGGATGAAGACCGCCTACGTAGGGTATTGGGCGTCCGGTCGCCCAGTGATGAATTGTGGACCCCCTCGCTGCGTTCGCTGCTACTTTATGTTTCCGCACACGCGGTCGAGTTGGTTGGGACAGATAATTCGCAGGTGATCGAGGCATTTCAAGATTACGCGGCTGACAAGCTTGAGTTGGAACATCGCGACTTCAATAAGTTTGTACACAATCGATATTACCGGCCTGAAGCGCCTATCTTACGAGACTTTTGGGCACATCTGAGCCCTTTCGTTTTGCGTGTAATTAAGACAATCCGCGAAACTGTTTAATCGCCAAGACAATGAACTCTGACCAGCAAACGACTTTCAATAGCCCCTTGCGCTATCCAGGTGGCAAACGGAAGCTCGTAAACTTCATCAAACTGGTGTTCGCCCAGAATAATATGCTCGGCGGCGAATATGCTGAGCCATTCGCTGGTGGAGCCAGTGTTGCCTTGGCGCTATTGCTTGACGGGACAGCTTCTCGCGTACACATCAACGATATTGACCAGGGTGTATACTGCTTTTGGGATATTGTACTAAACCAGACTGAGGCACTAACCCAGTTGATCGAGAGGACGCCCGTCACGATGGAAGAATGGCATCGACAGCGGGCCATTCTGATTTCACACCAAGGGGATATTACGACGAATGCAACCCGTTTGGCTCTTGGCTTCGCTACGTTCTTTCTGAATCGAACCAACCATTCCGGTATCGTACGGGCAGGCGTAATCGGGGGCAAGAATCAAGCAGGGCAATGGAAGCTGGATGTACGCTTCAATAAGCGCAACTTAATTTTCAGAATTGAGCGGATCGCCAAACGTGCTGAACAGGTCAGTTTGACTAACCTAGACGCAGCTGTTTTCCTGAAGTCAGTGGCCCCTAAGCTCGCTGGCAAGGGGCTGATTTACCTAGATCCACCCTACTACGAAAAGGGCCCTGAGCTTTACCACAACTCTTATGTACATCAAGACCACGAGCAGATTGCTGGCTTAGTGTCTGCCCTAGAAGGGCCTTGGATAGTTTCCTATGACAACGCGCAAGAGATCGCGGTGATGTACGCTGCGCATGAAGCTTTATCAACTTCGTATTCATTGAGTTATACTGCCCAAGACCGTTACCGAGGCCGTGAATTGATGTTTTTCTCGAAAGGATTAACTCGGCCGGATGTAGAAAATCCTTCCAGTGTTTCTACGGCGGAGTATTTGAGAAACATGCAATTGCATCTCTTCAAATCGGCTGTTGGTTGATCGCAGTTCCTAAGTGAACGTCAAAATCAACCGCACCCTGCGCACGGAAAAGCCAGCGGCTGACACTGGCCACTGCCCGATCCTGATCACCGTCACCGGCGGCGGGCAGCGCATCCGCTTCTCGCCAGGGCTCACCTCGCACCCGGATTCCTGGGATAAAGCGACCCAACTGCTGAAGCCCCGCGCACCCTACGCGAAGGAGACCAACGCTAAGCTCCGCGAGTGGGAAGAGGTGATCGACGAGGAAGCCGACCGGCTGCCCGATGGCGCCGCCCTGCAAGACCTCAGCGCCGCAGTACTGAACCGGCTGCAACCAGCGAAGGTGGCTCGCCGCGAGGCGCCGGCGCCCGTGCTGCTGGTGCCGAACGTGGCGCCGGTGGTGCCGGTACCACCACCCGCAACCGCAGCCGACCTAGCCTCGCTCTGGGCCGTCTGGCTCGATGCCAGCCGGGCGCGCGTCTCGCGCACGACCAAGGCGCTGGTCAGCGACACCACGATCAGCACCCGCGCCAGCACCCTCGACCGCCTGCACGAGTGGGCCACCACGCGCGGCCATCACTGGCCGCTGCCGCTGGCGGCGGTCTGCACCACCAGCTTCTACGAGGATTTCCGCGCCTGGGCCCTGCGCGACGTGGCGCGCGGCGTGAACACGTTCGCCAAGTACATCAAGCACCTGAAGCAGTTCCTGGGCTGGTGCGAGGGCCAGGACGACCCGGCGCGGTGGCCACCGTCGCCGCGTTGGCGCAAGTTCGAGGCCACGACCCGCTACATTGGCGTTGACTTCCTGGACATCGAGGAACTGCGGGCCATCCAGGCCCTGAACTTCGCTGGCCCCGAAGCCCGCGCCTACGTCGTGGCGCAGCTCGGAGCCGATGACCCAGCGCCCGGCGCGGCGCGACTAAAAGGCCAACGCGTCTCGCGCGTCGACGAGCGCACCATCGGCCAGCGGCTGCAATCGCTGGAAGTGGCGCGCGATATCTTCCTGATGTGCTGCTACACCGGCATGCGCATTTCCGACGTGCAGCAACTTTCGGTCAAGGATCTGCGGCGCGACGTGATCGACAAGGAGGTCGGCAAGAACCGCATCCGCTGCGTCATTCCGTACTTCGACGACGAGCTGATCCGGCCGGGCGAGCTGGTCCGCAAATACACTGACAAGCTGCCCGCCGGGCGCCTGCTGCCGCACCAGCACAACGTAAACGAGCAGCTGCACCAGGTCGGCGAGTTGGCCGGCATCACGCGGTTAGTGCTCACCTCGAAGCTCGGCCGTAAGACCTTCGTCACGCTGAGCGTGTACCAGGGCGTAGCCGTCCGGGTGATTATGCAGGCCACCGGCCACCAGACAGAAGCGAACTTCAACCGCTACCTGGGCATCGATCATCAGGAGTTGGTGAAGGCGTTCCGGAAGCGGGCACGGCCGGGGGCAAAGGCTTGAGTGTGGCAGCGAGTGTGGCAAACCCGGCCGAAACGATTGCCGAAGGTTGACTACTTTTGTTTAACAAAGCGCCTACAGCAAGCCTTCGAGGGGATTTTGGTTATTACTGGTGTGGAATAGATGGCAGCCTATGGGTTCCGTCCGGACCGCCAGAACAATCTAAAAGCCCCTCAGTGCAAGCTGAGGGGCTTTTTTGCTGAAAAGACGAGCCTTCACTATTTGGCTCCGTTGGTCGTAATGTCTTGGTCAGAACTGGAAGCGCTGGCGCAGCAGCATCGCCGCCTGACCCAGGGCGCCGTGGACTATGAGCGTTACGCCCATTATGCCATCACCCACCATTCCACGGTGCTGGAAGGCAGTACGCTGACCGAAGCGCAGGTATTTGACCTGCTCGAATTCGGCAAAACCGCTCCTGAACGGCCCTTTCTGCATCACGAGATGGTGGCCGACCATTACCGGGCACTCCGGTTCGTGGTGCATGAGGCTCGTCGCCACCGCCCGCCCGATGCGGCCTTCCTCCGCCAGATTGCGGCCCTGGTGATGCGTAATACCGGCGCGGCGATCAATACCATTCTGGGTACGTATGACATTGCGGCCGGCGATTTCCGCCTCGGCACCGTGCGCGCGGGTAGCCGCACCTTTCCGGCCTACGACAAAGTGCCCCGCCTGGCCGATGAGCTTTGCGCCCGGTTGCAGGACGAACTGACGAAAGCCAATACTTTTCAGCAACAATGCGAACTGGCTTTTGCCGCGCATTTCGAACTGGTCAGCCTACACCCTTTCGGCGACGGCAACGGCCGGGCGTCGCGCCTGCTGATGAATTTCGTGCAAAGCTGGTTTGCTTTGCCTCTGGGTATGGTGGCCGCAGCAGACCGACTACCCTATATCGATGCGTTGGAAGCGGCGCGTCATACGGGTTCATTAGCGCCCTTTCACGCTTTTATGCGCGCCCAGTATGAGCAGCAGCTACGTCGGGAGGTGCAAGACCTGACCAGTTAGCTGTGCCGGGCCTGGCGGCTGCGTTCGCCCCCATCGCCCGCTACCTTTGCAGCCCTTCCTCCGGTTTTCCTTCAACCTTCTGCTTCGCCCCTGTTTTTATGGCTGCTGTTCCCCCTCGTACCCTTTTGGATTTCGAACAACCCATCGTCGCGCTGGAAGACAAGCTGCGCCAGATGCGTGGCCTGGCCGAGGAAAGCGAGGTGGACGTAAGCGAAGCCGCCGCCGCGCTGGAAGGTCGGATCGATGCGCTGAAGCGCGAAACCTACGCCAACCTCACGCGCTGGCAGCGGGTGCAGCTTTCACGCCACCCGGAACGGCCCTATACGCTCGATTATATCGAGGGCCTCTGCGGCCCCGGCTTCGTGGAGCTGCACGGCGACCGCAACGTCGCCGATGATAAGGCTATGATCGGGGGCCTGGGCGAAATCGATGGCCGTCCGGTGATGATCATTGGTCAGCAAAAAGGCCGTACCACCAAGCAGCGCCAGCACCGCAACTTCGGAATGCCGAACCCGGAAGGCTATCGGAAGGCGTTGCGACTGATGAAACTGGCGGAGAAGTTTAACGTGCCCGTCGTGACGCTCATCGACACGCCCGGTGCCTTCCCCGGAATGGAAGCCGAGGAACGCGGCCAGGGCGAGGCCATTGCCCGCAACCTGCGCGATATGTTCACGCTGCGGGTGCCCGTGATCTGCGTCATCATCGGCGAAGGCGCCTCCGGCGGCGCGCTCGGCATCGCCATCGGCGACCGGGTGCTGATGCTCGAAAACACCTGGTACTCCGTTATTTCGCCCGAATCCTGCTCCAGCATCCTCTGGCGCTCCTGGGACTTCAAGGAGCAAGCCGCCGAAGCCCTCAAGCTGACGGCCGCCGATATGCAGGAAAATGGCCTCGTGGACGGCATCGTGCCCGAACCGCTCGGCGGCGCCCACCGCGACCCGCAGCAGATGATCGCCACGCTGAAAGAAACTCTGCTGAACGCGCTGAACGAGCTAAACAGCATCCCGGCAGCCGAACGGATTTCGCAACGAATCGAAAAATTCGCCGCAATGGGCGTGGTGGTGGAGTAAATTTAATTAGGAATTAGGAATAAAGAATAAGGAATGCCAACTATCGGCGCCTCATTCCTCATTCCTCATTCCTCATTCCTCATTCCTCATTATGACGGTTCAGTCCATCGATACCGGCCTTTTCAAACTCGACGGGGGCGCGATGTTCGGCGTCGTGCCGCGCCCGATTTGGGAAAAGCTGGTGCCACCCGACGCGCGTAATCTCTGCACCTGGGCGATGCGCTGCCTGCTGATCGACGACGGCGCCGGGCGCCTGACGCTCGTTGATACCGGCATCGGCACCAAGCAGGACGCCAAATTCTTCGGCCACTACGACCTCCACGGCGACGAGACACTCGAAACGTCGCTGCAAAAACGCGGCGTCGGTCTGGCCGATATCACGGACGTTTTCCTGACGCACCTCCATTTCGACCACGTGGGCGGTGCCGTCCGCCGCGACGGCGAGCGCCTGACGGCCACCTTTGCCAACGCCACTTACTGGACTAACCGCCGGCATTGGCAGTGGGCTACGGAGCCGAACGCGCGCGAAAAAGCGTCTTTCCTGAAGGAAAATATTCTGCCCCTGCACGAAAGCGGGCAATTGCGTTACGTGGAAGACGGCGGGCTGTCGCCAGCCATCAGCGAAGTGATTTACGTCGACGGCCACACCGACCAGATGATGCTGCCGCTCGTGCCCTACAAAGGTCATACGCTGGCTTATTGCGCTGATCTGCTGCCGTCGTATGCGCACTTGCCGCTGCCCTACGTGATGGGCTACGACACGCGCCCGCTGCTGACGCTCGACGAAAAAGCCGCTTTTCTGGAACGCGCCGCCGCCGAGAACTGGATTCTGGTCTTTGAACACGATGCGCAACACGAAGCCTGTACCGTGCAGCGCACCGAGCGTGGCGTTCGCCCAGCGGAGTTTCTGAAAATAAATGAGTTGTAGTATCGATTCAGAAATCTGAAACCAAGCAACCATTGCTCGCCTGAGTTGTCGGTTCGGCTCCGCTTCTCTGCGTCTCCTCTGCGTCTCTGCGGGAAATAATCCCGTGGGCAGCAGGTGTTCGCCTTCCGAAAAGATGCTCCGCATCCGCGCGAAAGCTCTTCCAATTCGCTTCTCTCTTGACTAATGATTGCTGAATCCGAGCTGATTATCAACCCCGACGGTTCCATTTATCATCTGGCGCTGCGTCCGGATGAAGTAGCCGACACGATCATTACCGTTGGCGACCCCGACCGGGTGGCGCGCGTTAGCGAACACTTTGACACCATCGAGGTGCGGCGTCAGAAGCGCGAGTTCGTGACGCACACGGGTACTTGTCGGGGTAAGCGCCTGACGGTGCTGTCCACGGGCATCGGGACCGATAATATCGACATCGTGTTCAACGAGCTGGACGCGCTCGTGAACGTGGACTTGGCTACCCGTACCGTTCGGCCGCAGCACCGCGCGTTGCGGGTGGTGCGCATCGGCACCAGCGGCGCCCTGCAACCGGATTTGCCGGTCGGTACGCTGCTGGCCTCGCGCCACGCCGTGGGCCTCGACACGCTGATGCAGTTTTATCCGCTGCTGATGACGGCCGACGAATTGACCATCGCCGACGCCACGCAAACACAGCTCGACCTGGGCTTCCGTCCCTATTGCGTGGCGGGGGCCGAAAGCCTGCGCCGTCTTTTCGTGAACGACGGCACGCGCATCGTGGAAGGGAATACGCTGACGTGCCCCGGCTTCTACGCCCCGCAGGGCCGCGCCATCCGCGTCGGCGGCCGCGATACCGGGCTGGTACAGCGTTTCCAACACTTCGCAATGACCAACTTCCGGTTTACCAACTTCGAGATGGAAACCGCCGGTCTGTACGCCTTGGGGCGCCTGTTGGGCCACGAAGTATTGAGCCTTAACGCCTTGGTAGCCAATCGAGCTACCGGTGAATTCCACCCCAACCCCGACGTCGCCGTCGATGAACTGATCGAGCTGGCGGTTGGACTATTGAGTGGACTGAGTGATTGAGTGATTTTGCCCTGACGGCCAATCACTCAATCGAAAATTACTCAATTACCCTACAGGAACTCAATTCCTGCAATGGCGCGCACCGGAATCGAGGCGCCGGCTTTGAGCGTGATGTACTGCGGGTCGCAGGCCCAGATCGTGGTGTCGGCGCGCCAGAGATGGCCGTCGTCGGCGCGAAAATAAATCTGGACTTTACCGTGATGCGTGTTGCCGAGCATACAGGCACGCTCAATGTCGAAGGTGCGGCGGCGGCGGGCCACCAGGTCGTCCAGCACATCGTCGTGGCCGAAGTGCAGGGCGTTGATTTTTTCCTTTTCGATCAGTTCCGGCTCATCGAGTTCGATCAGCACTTGGGCAGATTGGTACATAACGCAACAGATTAGAGGGAGAAAAACAGAAAACAGGGAAAAGAAAGCTAGGAAAGCCCCCAGCGCGCACGTATTGTGCCGAAAATAAATGACGGAAGCGGTGTGCGTTCAGTCAACAGTTGGGTGGGATTTCTATTGCAATCTTACGGCTAAAAACCGCCTTTCCGACGGTTTGTGTTTCTTTTCTTTTGAAATTTTCAAAGAATTTCGCTTTTTCTGCGTCTGGTTCTATTTCGTCCCGGCAGGGTTCAATCGGGCGCTGGCCAAATGATCCGCAAGCTGGCGATTTGCCCCGCGTTCAGACCGTATTTTGGTGATTGCGGGCGGGGCGGGCTTCGCCTTACAGCGTCGTCAGCCACTGCATCGTATCCACGCCGTCGGCGTAATCCCAGACGTGCGGGTGCTGCGCCTGGCCAAACGGCACCGAACCCGTGAGCCAGCCGCCAGCACTCACTACGGCCTGCGTCTGGGGCGCAAGCGCGGCGAGGTGTTCCTGCAACTCGGCCTTGCCGTCGTAGGACTGATGAAAGAGCACCGAAATCGGCGACACGGCCCCGGTCGCTTCGCGCAGGAGCAGAAAACCGGTGTCGAGGTGCGGTTCGCGGTTCACGAGCAGCAGCGACTTCTGGTAGTCGTAGTTGTTGCAGTACTTGTGGTGCAGCAGCACGTGCTGCCAGGGCTGGAGCGCGTCGAGCAGCGGGACGAAATCGTAGCCGGGCGGCACCAGCAGCGAGGCCACGTTGCGGCACCCCAGGCCGTAGTAGCGGAAGATGTCCTCGCCGAGGGCGGCCAGTTCCGGGGCCGTCTCGTATCCGCTCAACACGGCGCGCGACGTGCGGTTACGGCGGATGATGTGCGGCCGCGACGCAAAATAGTATTCAAAGTAGCGCGCCGTATTGTCGGACCCCGTGGCGATGATGGCCTCGGCGTCGTTGAGGCGCTCCACGAAGTGAATTCGGTCGGCAAAGCCCGGTTCGATTTCGACCAATTGCCCCGCGAGCCAGCGCGGCAGAAACGGGTCGCCGGACGCCAGCTTGGCGGCCAGCGTGTGGCCGCTGAGGAGCACCGCGAGCAGGTCGTGGAAACCTACCAGCGGGATGTTGCCGGCCATCACCACGCCCACGCGGCGCGGCGCGGTGGGTTCGAGGCGGGCGCCGTCGTAAGCCGTCAGCCATCGGCGTAGCTCGGGTTCGGTCAGCATCGCGGCAACGCCCGCCAGCGCAGCGGTCACGTTCGGCGCATCGAACCAGGCATTGTGCGAGCCGGCGCGGCGGATAAGATCGGCCAGATCATCAGCCAGCTCATCAGTCAGATTATCGGTGGAAAGGGCGGCCAGGCGCTGGCCGAGGTGCGCAAAAGCGCGCAAGCGGGTTTCGAGGGTCATTGAAGGGCGGAAAGCGGGGTTTGCAACCGGCCGTAGCGGCAGGGGAGGGGGCGAAACCTGCCCGGCGGGGCGCCGGAGTCGGCCACAAAGGTCGGGCGCGGTGTGGCGCCACGGCACCCGAACGGCTACTTTTGCGGGGCCGTTCGTAACCCCGCCCCACCGGGCGCGGTTTAGCAAGCCCAAACGGGCACGGCGCCGGGTCGAAGCGACTCCCGCCCGGTATCTATCTGTTAAGAACTGAACGAAGAACGACGCGCAAATGGCGATTGTGATCACCGACGAATGTATCAACTGCGGCGCCTGCGAGCCGGAATGCCCCAACACCGCCATTTACGAGGGCGGCGCGCAGTGGCGCTGGGCCGACGGCACCACGCTGAAAGAAGTAGAGATGGACGGCGGCGTGACCGTGAACGGTACCGCGCCCCAGGCGCCGATTTCCGACGAGTACTACTACATCGTCAGCGATAAATGCACCGAGTGCCACGGTTTCCACGAAGAGCCGCAGTGCGCCGCCGTCTGCCCCGTGGACTGCTGCGTGGATGACCCCGACTACCGCGAATCCGACGAAGAGCTGTTCGCCAAGAAAGAATGGCTGCACGCCGTGGCGTAAGCGGAACCGGTTACTTGCCCTTTGGCCTTGGCGCTGTTATGAAGTACACCCTCGAAATCCCTGACGATGAAGCGGCCTTCATCACCGAAGTCATCCGACGGCTGTCGGCGGCAGTGAAGCTGACGCCCGTTCGGCGCGCCAAAACGGATGCCGGATCAGCCGATACTACCGAATATCTGATGAGCAGCCCGGCCAATGCCGCGCGACTCGCCGCCTCACTCACCCGCATCAAAGGTGGCGCATATACAGAACGTGCCTTGTTGCCGGATGCGGAATGAGACTTGCGTTTGAAGATGCCGGTTGGGAAGACTACCTCTACTGGCAGCAGAACGACCAGGCCATCCTGCGCAAGATCAACGAGCTGATTCGGGATTGCCTTCGCCATCCGCGCACTGGTTTAGGCAAACCGGAAGCGCTGAAAGGTAACTACCGGGGCGCGTGGTCGCGCCGGATTACCAGCGAACACCGACTGGTATATCGGGTGGAAGGGGAAGTGCTCGTGATCGCGCAATCCCGGTTTCATTACGACGACTGAACTTCCAGAACACCTGCAAACCCGGTACTGGTCATTCCAGTACCGGGTTTGCGGGTGTTCGGGGCTGATGGTGGGGCGCAAGGGCGGGGCTAACTCCCGCTTTGGTTTTGTTCCTCCGGATCGTCACCCTTTAACTGGTGCTTGATCAAAACCTTGACATAGTGCCGGTTACGGCGCTCTTTCTTAGCATCTGCCCGCTTCTCCTGGCGCTTGTCTTTGACGATCCGCTCTAAATCGTTCAGGTCTTCGATTCCCTTGACGTCATTAATGGAGGTGCGCTTGGCCATATTGTTAAGTCATAACGGTTTGCAGATTTGCGATGGGCGGGCGTTTTACCACAAATGTTCATTCGAAGCACAAAGCTTTCGGATACCAGAAAACTGTCTTCGGAACACGAACCCCCGCCTTTGGGGCATAATATGTATTTTTAAATATATTTTTATTATTGTGTATTCGTTGTGTCTGTGGGTGGGACGAATTTGATATCAAATCCAATTTTCCAGTCGACTGAGTCTGGGCTGTATTTTTTATTATTCATTTTTGCTGTCGTAACGAACTGCTCTTCTTCTGTCCAGTTTCGAATGGTATAAATTTCTGTTTTTTTTGACGCTAAAAAATTATTAATTAATATAAATGCTTTGTTATTGATAGTGTCTGTTGGTGAAGATATTGATACGGAAGTGTATCCGCGATTTTCTAATGAATCAGTCTTTAAAGTCGCCAAAAAACCAGGTAATTCGTTGATGCTTAATTTGGTCAAGCTGTCTGGAGTTAAAAAAATCAGCGGCGGTTTTGTGTAGTCAATTCCAAACCCGCATAAACGAACGATGATGTCTCTGCGGTGAAAATAAATTGTCGAGCTGTCAAGAAGTATGAAGTTAAAATTTCCGTAAAAAATGGTCTGTAGAGGTGGAGGAGGAGGGGGATCTGCAGTGTTTTGCTTTGTTGTCGTTGGGTGTCTAATAACGTAATAAATTTTATTTATTTTTTTTATACTTGGTTGAGCAGCCGAGCATTAAAAATAAAAAAAATAGTACTATTAAAAAGTTTTTCAAGGTAATATTTTTAAAACGCTACACAACATCCCCAGCATAAGGAGACCGGAGGTGTTACGAAAGTAGCCCTTTCCCAGCAAAAGCCGTCGGACGTCATCTGAGGTTCGTTTGAGTGAGGCGCGGCCAGCAGCGCCCAAGCCCCGGCCGTAGCTTTGTTGCCGTGATAGAAATCCCGAAAACCTACTCGCCGGCGGCTGTGGAAGACCGCTGGTACGCCGCCTGGCTGCGGCACGGCTTCTTCAAGTCCAGCCCGAACCCGGCCAAGGAGCCTTATACGATTGTGATGCCGCCGCCGAACGTCACGGGCGTGCTGCATATGGGCCATATGCTCAACAACACGATCCAGGACGTGCTGATCCGCCGGGCGCGGATGCAGGGCAAGGAAGCGCTCTGGGTGCCGGGCACCGACCACGCCTCCATCGCCACGGAAGCCAAGGTGGTGGCAATGCTGAAGGACCAGGGCCTCGACAAGCGCGAAATCGGCCGGGAAGCCTTTCTGGAACACGCTTTTGCGTGGAAGGAGAAGTACGGCGGCATCATCCTGGAGCAGCTCAAGAAGCTCGGCGCGTCCTGCGACTGGGACCGCACCCGCTTCACGATGGAGCCAAAGCTGACGGCCGCCGTGATCCAGGTTTTCGTGGACCTGCACCGCAAAGGCCATATCTACCGGGGCATCCGGATGGTGAACTGGGACCCCGTAGGCCGCACCGCCATCGCCGACGACGAGGTGATCGCCAAGGAGATGCCAATGCGGATGTTCTACCTGAAGTACGAGCTGGTGGAGGACGAAGTGCGAAGTGACGAGGTGCGAAGTGCGACGTTTGAAGTTGAAAGAGAGGCGAATGCACCTCGCACCTCGCACCTCGCACCTCGCACCTACATCGTGGTAGCTACCTCGCGCCCCGAAACCATTATGGCCGACGTGGCCGTGTGCTTCAATCCCGCCGATGAGCGCTACCAGCACCTGCGCGGCCGAAAGGTGCGGATTCCGTTGTTCAACAAGGAGATACCCATCATTTTTGACGATTACGTGAGCGCCGATTTCGGCACCGGCGCGCTGAAAGTGACGCCCGCCCACGATATCAACGACTACGAGCTGGGCCTGCGGCATAACCTGCCGGTGATCGACGTGATCCACGAAGACGGTACGCTGACCGAGGCCGCCGGGCCGTATGCCGGGCAGGACCGCTTTGCCGTGCGCAAGCAGATCGGCAAAGACCTCGATGCCGCTGGGCTGCTGGTGAAAGTGGACGATTACGTGACGGCCGTTTCGACGTCGGAACGCACTGGCGCCGTGATCGAGCCGAAGCTGTCGTTGCAGTGGTTCCTGAAAATGGAGCCGTTCAAGGAAAAAGCCCTGGCGGCGGTGATGAGCGACGAGGTGCAGCTCGTGCCGCCGAAGTTCAAGAATATGTACCGCACCTGGATGGAAGGGGTGCGCGACTGGTGCATCTCGCGCCAGCTCTGGTGGGGCCAGCGCATTCCGGCTTACTACCTGCCCGATGGGCAACTGGTGGTGGCCGAAACCGACGCCGAAGCCCTCGCCGAAGCTCGCCGCCTCACCGGCGACCTGAACTTGCCGATGACGGCGCTCCGGCAAGACGACGATGTGCTCGACACCTGGTTCTCGTCGTGGCTCTGGCCGATCTCGGTGTTCGACGGCTTCGAAGACCCCGACAACGCCGACATCAACTACTATTACCCCACCAATGACCTAGTGACGGCGCCGGAAATCCTGTTCTTCTGGGTGGCCCGGATGATCATCGCCGGGCAGGAATGGCGCCAGCAGGTGCCGTTCAAAAACGTGTACCTGACGGGCATCGTGCGCGACGCCCAGGGCCGCAAGATGAGCAAGAGCCTCGGCAACTCGCCCGATCCGCTCGACCTGATCGCTACCTTCGGCGCCGACGCCGTGCGGACGGGGATGCTGTTCTCGTCGCCCGCCGGCAACGACCTGCCCTACGACCAGAAGCTCATCGAGCAGGGCCGCAACTTCAATAACAAGCTCTGGAACGCCTTCCGGCTGCTGAAAGGGTGGGAGGTAAGCGCCGATGCGCCGCAGCCCGAAGCCGCCGCCCTGGCCGGGCAATGGTTTACGGCGCGCCTGAACCAGGCCACCGGGCAGATCGACGAGCATTTCGCCGCCTACCGGATTTCTGACGCCCTGCTGACGGTGTACAAGCTGATCTGGGACGACTTCTGCTCCAACTACCTTGAACTCATCAAGCCCACTTACGGCGAGGCCGTCGATGCCGCAACGCTCGCCCAGGCCAGTGGGCACCTCGAAACGCTGCTGCGCCTGCTGCACCCATTCACGCCATTCCTGACGGAAGAAATCTGGCACCTGCTGCACGAACGCGGCGAGCGGGAATACTGCTGCGTGGCGGCGTGGCCCACGAGTGGTCCGGTGAATAATGCGCTGCTGACCCAAATGGCTGCCGCCTTCGAGGTGGTGCAGGCCATTCGCAACCAGCGCGCCGCTAAAGGGCTTTCGCCGAACCTGGCGCTGCCCCTGGTGGCCCGCGACGGCACCGCGCTGGCGGGCCTGGAGGCGGTGGTACGCAAGCTGGCCAACGTGAGCGCCATCACGGTGGGCGAAGCGCCGGCCGGGGCCGTGCCGGTAGTAGCGGGCGGCGCCGAACTGGCACTGGTGCTGCCCGTCGGCTCGTTCGACGTGGAGGCCGAGCGCGCGCGCCTGCTCAAGGACCTGGCTTACGCGCAGGGCTTCCTGGCGTCGGTGGATAAAAAGCTGGGCAACGAGAAATTCGTGGCTAACGCTAAGCCCGAAATTTTGGCCACCGAGCAGAAAAAACGGGCCGACGCCCTGGCGCAGATTGCGGCCCTGGAAGCACAATTGCGCGCGTTATAGGCCAGATTCTGATGGATTGGGGAGCTTGGCTTTTCGCCCCGGTAGTCGCCTGACTGCCGGGGCGAATTGCTGATAAAGAAGGGGGATATAAAACCGATGGGTTCGTAGGGGGTATCTTTGACCCGAGGCGCGCCTACTGGCCCGGCCGTTTTCAACCCGGGTACTTTTGCGCTGCTACCAATGCTCCCCTCAACTGCTCAAGATGACACTGGCACTGTTCGGGCTGCCGAACCACGGCTGGTGCCTTTAGGCGAAGGGTTGGCCATCAGCAGTAGCCGTTACCGGCAGGAGATACACTACTGGCAGCAGCTGATCGATAGCCTACCCGCCATTGTCTGGGTTTCGGACGAGGCGGGGAATACCTTGTTCTTCAACGCGCGCTGGTACGCTTACACGGGGCAGGAGTTTGGTGAACTGCGGCAGGATGAATGGGCGAAGGCGCTGCACCCCGACGAGCGGGACGCCGTGGACGCCCATTGGTTTGCTACCGTCAACGCGTACCGGAGCGATTACGCCGCTACGTTTCGGTTGCGCCGCCACGACGGAGTGTACCGTCACTACCTGTGCCGCGCCGCGCCGTTGGCCACCGGGCCGGGCTGGATTGGGTTCTGTACCGAGGTGCCGCGTGGGGTGGAGATAAATGGCTAGCTATGAGCTGCAAGCGTTGAGCTTCAAGCTGCAAGCCTCTTTCCCGGTTGACCGCTTTAGGGCAAACGCACACATCCAAAACGGACGCGGCGGGGCGTTTAGTCTTCGGGCTTTCGCTTGTCTATCAGCGGATTGGCTTGCAGCTTAAAGCTGACTGACTGAACGGCCGTGGGGCGATGCTTGCGGCCTCCCTGGGCGCCACCGCGCCAGAAGCTCAGAATCAGGATTGGCAACAGCGTGAGTTCCGCGGCGACGCCGATGAGCAGCGTCAGGCCGATGAGCAGGCCGGTGTAGAAGGTGCCGTCGAAAGTGGAAAAAAGCAGGGTGCCAAAGCCGCCGATCAGGATCAGCGACGTGACGATGACGGCCTGCCCGGCGAGCCGGTACGTGTACAGCACCGCTTGCCGGACGGACGCGAACTTCGTCAGGGCCAGGCGCAGCTTGGCGATGAAGTGAATCGTGTCATCGACGGCAATGCCGAATGCGATGGTGAAGATGATCGACGTGCTGACTTTCAGATTCACCCCGAAAGCGCCCATCACGCCGGCCACCAGAATCAGCGGGAACAGGTTGGGAATCAGCACCACCGGCACCATCCGCCAGGAGCGGAACAGGGCCAGCGTGATGAGTGCGACCAGCACGATGTCGAGGCTGACTCCGGAAAGCATATCCACCGTCAGGGTGTCGTTGTTTTTGTCGAGTAGCGGGGCCGAGCCGGTCAGGCGGACGCGCAGAATGCTCGAGTCGAGGCCCGTCCGCACGAAGGTTCGGTAGGCGGGCAGCAGCGCCCGCGAGGCCGCCGAACCAATGTCGGGCATCCGGCCGGTGAGGCGCGCCTGGTGGCCGTCGGGCGTTACGAGGGCCGCAAACTCCGGCCTTTTGCGGATGAACCGGAGGGCTTTGCGTGCCTGGCGCCACTCGGCGGCGTTTTGGGGAAGCTGGTATTCGGCGGGCAGCCCCCCGTGTTGGGCCTTGCGTACGGCCCGCACCAGGGTGGCTGGCGAGGTAAGTGTCAGCACGCCGTAGTGCGTCGTGAGCCAGGTTTCCAGCTTCGCCACTTCGCCGATGACGGCCGAATCGAGCGCGCCCCGGCCGCCCTGGGGCAGCAGATGAATTTCGATGGGCCGGACGCCGCCAAAGTGGGTGTCGAAGTAGGTGAAATCCATCCGCACGGGGTCGTTTTTCGACAAATCGTCGAGCAGCGTGGCATCGAGTCGGATGCGGGTGATGGCCACGCCGGACAGCGTCAGCAGCACCAGCGCGCCGCCCACCACCCAACGGCGGTGCCGCAGCACCCGGCTGAAAAGGCGCGTCAGCAGGGCATCCCAGCCGCCGGGCGTCAGGGCGCGCTCTTCGAGGCTCGGGACGGGCAGCAGGACCAGCATTGCCGGCAAGAGCGTGAACGCCAGTACGTAAGTAAGCAGCACCGACAGGCCGGTAAAAAGCCCGAAGTCCTGAATCGGGCGGATATTGGAGGTGACGAGCGTGAAGAAGCCGACGCTCGTCGTCAGGCTCGACAGCCCGGAACCGAAAGCCGCTTCGCGCGTGGCCACCAGCACGGCGCGGTTTTTTTCGGTACCGTGCCGCACTTCGGCGCCGTAGCGGGTCAGGATATGCACCACGTCGGACATCCCCACGACGAACAGCATCGTCGGCAGCAGGGCCGTGAGCAGGTTGATGCCGCCGCCGGCCAGCCCCATCGCGCCCAGCCCCCAGACAATGGCCAGCAGCACGACCGTCAACGGGAGCAGCACGCCCCACCACGTCCGGAACGTGAACCAGAGCAGGCCCGTGACCAGCACCACCGCCAGCGAGATGAAGAGCGCGAGCTCCCATTGCAGCCGTTCGACAAAGACCGTCTGGGCCACGACCCGGCCCGCGAGGTGCGTGTCTTTTTCGGCAAAACCCAGGCGCCGCAGTTCCGCCGTGAGCGCGTGCAGGAGCGTATCGCCGGCGGGCTTGCCGAGTTCCGGGTCGGTCTGGATCAGCAGTGCCACGGCGCGGTAGTCGCTGCTGAAGAGCGTGTGGCGCAGCTCCGTCGTTTGGCGGATCAGGGCCGAGTCGGCGGGCAGGCGGGCGGGTTCGGCAGGGTGGAGGTAGGGGACGGAAAAGGTCGCGGCGCCGTCCAGGACGGGGTTCGTCAGGGTGGTGGGTGCCAGCACCGCCCGTACGTGCGGGCGGGTGCGCAGGAACACGGTCAGGGCCTGGAGGCGGGTGAGAAACGGTGCCCGGAACACCCGGCCGTCGGGGGCTTCGAGGCCGACGAGCAGGTAATCGTTATCGGTGCCGAAGGTGCGGACGTAGCGCTCGTAGTAGGCCAGGTCGGGATCGCCCTGAGGGTAGAAATCGTTGAAATTGTAGTTAAAGCGCAATTTCGCCAGTGCGGCGGCGCCCAGGGCCAGGGTCACCAGCGTCAGTACCAGGATCACCAGGCGGGCGTAGCGGCGCAGGCGGGCGGGCGGAATCGAGTCAGGAGAGAACGGCAAAGCAGGCAGGCAAGAGAAACCGGGCGCAAAGGTGGCGCCGTCGGCGGGGCCAGGGGCACGGTTGCGGCGGGCGGGCAAATGCGTATCTTCGCAGGACCAACGTAGCGCAACCTGCCGGCTGGCCCGCAAACTTGCGCCCGGAAGGCAATGTTTTGCACGGCGTCGGCGTTCGACCGCTGGATATCCCCATTTTTTTCCCCCATTCACCCCTCGACGATGAAGAAGCTCCTGTTTGCTCTCGCCCTGACCGCTTTTGTCGGCGGCCCCGCCCTGGCCTCGCACGATAGCGATAAAGACAAGGACGCCAAGAAAGGCGCCAAAAAAGAATGTTCGACGGAAGCCAAAAGCCACTGCTCGAAAGAGATGGCTGGCGGTGGTGCCAAAAGCTGCTGCGCCAGCAAAAACAAAACGGCAATGCTGATCACGCCGAAGCCCGAGCCGAAAGAGGCAGAAGCGAAAAAAGTCCTTTAAGCCAACTGGTTTCGGCCCCCGTGGCCGGGCTTTAGCCGCCCGCTTCCCGCTTTTTGCCGGGAGGCGGGCGGTTTGCTTTGCCGGGGCGGCCCCTCGGGCAGGTGCCAGCGTGGGGCCGCAGCCGTACCTTTGCGCCCTCAACCCGCCTATGATTCTCGTTCAGCACACGGTGATCTCCGACGATATTCGGGATCAGTCGTTCGTTTGCAATCTGACCGCCTGCCACGGCGCCTGCTGCGTGGAAGGCGACCAGGGCGCGCCCCTCGAACCGGACGAGCGGGCCGTGCTGGCCCGTATCTACCCGCAGGTCGCGCCATTTCTGAGTGTGGAAGGGCGGGCGGAAATCGAAAAGTCCGGCCCTCACGTGGTGGAGGACGATGGTACCCTGGCCACCCCCACCATTGGTGGGCGCGAGTGCGCTTACGCGTTCTGGGACGAGAAAATGATCCTCAAATGCGGCATCGAACAGGCGTACCGGGCGGGGCTGACCGACTTTCCCAAGCCGATTTCCTGCCACCTGTACCCAATTCGGATCACGAAATACGACGGCTTTGAGGCCCTGAATTACGACCGTTGGGATATTTGCGCCCCCGCCTGCAGCAATGGCCGCGCGCTGGGCGTGCCGGTGTACCGTTTTCTGAAAGAACCGTTGATCCGGCGCTACGGCCCGGCCTGGTACGAGGCGCTGGAGGCGGAAATAGCCGGGTAACCGGCCCGGCCTTCGACCCAGGCCCGCGCGACGCTCGGGGTGAAAGTGGTAAGTAGTTGTTGCTCATGGGCCGAAAATGAAAGAGGCCGCCCAAAGAGCGGCCCTTTTCACACCAATCAACCAATCAAGCGGGGCGCAGCTTTCGGCTCCGAAGAGCCACCCGAAGGCTTGCAGCGCGCTACCGGCGAACCGGCTTACCCGTTTTGACTTGGGCAAAGGTAGGGCCAATCGATGGATGCTTACAAATTTTTTACGGATTCCAACTCAAATTTGCAATGACAATCGGGTTTGTGCCCGTTCTTTGCGTAATTGTTAACAAACTTCCCTTTGCAATGCCTTTGCATTACGAAATCGACAGCATCGACCGCCGCATTCTGGCCCTTTTGATCGAAGACGCCAAGATGCCTTATACCGAAGTGGCGAAACGGGTCTTCGTGAGCGGCGGCACGGTGCACGTGCGGATGAATAAGCTCGAAGAGATGGGCCTGGTGAAGGGCGCCACGCTCAAGATCGATTACGCTAAGCTCGGCTACGACATCTCGGCTTTTCTGGGGGTGTACCTGGAAAAAAGCTCCCTTTCTGATTCGGTAGTGGCGGCGCTGAAGGAGATTCCCGAAATCATCTCGATTCACTACACGACCGGCAACTACAGCCTTTTCTGCAAGATGGTGTGCAAAGACACCAACCACCTGCGGCAGGTGCTGCACGACAAGATTCAGCTCGTGGAAGGCATCGAGCGCACCGAAACGTTGATTGCGCTGGAAGAGACGCTCGACCGGCCCCTGCAGCTTGACATTACGTAGGGCGCGGATTCAGCGGGAGGGAAATGCGGCCCTACTCTGGCACGAACCGCAGTTCGCTGATGCGGGCCGGGTCGAGCACTTCGTTGGCGATGGCGAGCAGCTCCGGGGCCGTGATGCGGCGAATCTGGGCGAAAACTTCTTCGATGCTTTCTACCCGACCCAGGTCGAGCAGCGACCGGCCGAGCAGCGCCATCAGGCCGCTGGTGCTTTCCTCGGACATCGCCAGCTGGCCCATCAGCTGTTCTTTGGCGGTGTGCAACTGGCTGGTGGTCAAGGCTACGTCGCGCAGGCGTTTCAGCTCTTTCTGCACCAGCCCGATGGTGCGGCCGACCTGTTTTTTCTCGGTGCCGAAGTACAGGCTCACATGGCCGGTGTCCTGGTAGCCGGTATAGGTGGCGTCGATGGTATAGACCAGACCGTACTTCTCGCGCACCGCCAGGTTGAGGCGGGAGTTGGCGCCCGGCCCGCCGAGTACGTTCGTCAGCAGGAAAAGCGCCACCCGGCGCGGATCGTGCAGCGCGTAGGCGGGCGCGCCCATCACCACGTGGGCCTGCTGAATTGGCTTGAACTCGACGCGCTGTACGGGTGTGTAGTCAGTAGGCGCCACGCGCGCGGGGCGGGGCGGGCGAGGCGGCAGGTCGGACAGGTATTTTTCCGCCAGCTTGAAAACGGTCTTCGTCGGCAGGTTCGAGACTGACGCAAAGACGAGCTGCTGGGGCGAGGTGCGGTGGGCCAGAAACCGGTGGAAATCGGCCGACGTGAACGCGCCCACGCTTTCCTTCGACCCCAGGATATTCGTGCCCAGCGGGTGCCCGCCGGGGTAGAGCAGGCCGTCGAAATCGTCGGCAATGGCATCCGCGGGGTCGTCGAGGTACATGGCCATCTCTTCCAGAATCACGTTGCGCTCCTTTTCGACCTCCTTTTCGGGGAACGTGGAGTGGAACGTGATATCGGTCAGCAGTTCCAGCGCTCGCTCGAAATGCGTGCTCAGGACGGACGCGTAGAAGTTGATTTTTTCTTTCGTCGTGTAGGCGTTCAGCTCGCCGCCCACCGTTTCGAGGCGCTGCAAAATGTGCCACGCCCGGCGCTTCTGGGTACCTTTGAAGGCCATATGTTCCCAGAAATGGGCCAGGCCGAGCTGGTCGGGCGCCTCATCGCGCGAGCCGGTATCGAACAGAAAGCCGCAGTGCGCCACCTTCGTGTGGGCCACCGGCTGGTGAATGACGCGCAGGCCGCTGGGCAGTTCCAGAACGGCGTAAGGGGTGGGGCTGACGGCGGGGGGGGAGGAGGAGCGGGAAGACATTACGGAAGTTGGGGGCGTAAAAGTACGGCCTCACCCCCCGGCTCCGCGCGGCTAATTCTCTTCTCCGGCGCCTGCTTCGAAGGAGAGCGAGAGCTAAGTCGCATACTGTCAGTCTTCTCTTCCCTCTTTAGGGAAGAGACTGGAGGGTGAGGGCGCCTCCGCCAGCGCGGCCAGCAGTGGCGCCAGCGGAATGGTGGTGGCACACTGGAAATGCCCCAGCGGGCAGGCCGCGTAGCCGTGCAGGCCGCAGGGGCGGCAGGCGAGCGGTTCGGGCGTTTCGATGACGCGCCGGAAGGTCGAGAGCGGCCCGAAGCCGAAGGCGGGCACCGTCGAACAGAACACGGCCGCGACGGGCGCGTCCACAGCCGAGGCCAAGTGCAGCGGGGCCGAATCGTTGGCGTAGGTCAGCCGGGCGCCGCGCAGCAGCGCGGCCGAGGCCAGGAGCGAGAGCTTACCGGCCAGGTTTTCGACCGGCGCGGCCTCCGCCGGACGGGCGGCGCGGGCAGCTTCAGCAATGGCCTCGCAGGCAGCCGCATCGGGCGGGGCGCCGAGCAGCAGGACGCGGTAGTGGGGGGGGAGCGCCGCCAAAAGGGCCGTCCAGCGGTCGGCCGGCCACTGTTTGGTGAACCACACCGACGTGGGCGCCACGCACACATAAGGGCCGGCGCCCGCCACTTCGGCAGCGGGGGCTATGTCGGCGGGGCCGGGGTAAAGGCGCGGCGCGGGTAGCGCGGCGGGTTCAGGCAGGCCCAGGCCTTCGGTGAGCAGGCGCAGGTTGCGGGCCACCTCGTGGGTGCCGTCGCCGATGACGTGCGGCACCCGCACCGTGAACCCCGCGCTGAGGGGGTTCTTAGCGAAACCCACCCGTACCGGCGCCCCGGATAAGGCCGTCAGCAGGCCCGTGGACGCGAACCGTTGGAGCGTGACGACGGCGCCGTAGCGTTCGGCCCGAATCTGCCCCAGCATCCGCAGCAGGCTGCGATACTTGTGGGGCTTTTTGTCCCAGACCAGCACCCGGCGCACGTGCGGGTGGCCGGTCAGCAAGCCCTCGTTGCCGCGCCGCACCAGCACGTCCACGGCGCGGCCGGGCGCGGTCTGGGCCACGTATTCGAGCAGCGCCGTGGCCAGAATCACGTCGCCGATGAAGGCAGTTTGGATGAGCAGAATCGGCGGCACGGGACGAAGGTATGTAGCCAGGGGCTTCGCCCCGCAGCCGACAAGCCGCGAAGCGGCGAGGAGGCGGGAGCAGCGCACGGCTTACTTGTGGCCGACGAAGCTCCTGGCTGGACGGCGCAACTTCAAACGGCCGGCCGTTACCTTTCACCACCGAAGCGATTTCATTTCATCGTCGCTCGCCCCTTCGTTTTGCCTATGCGTTTTTTTACTCGCCTCCTCCCCGCGTGTAGTTTGCTGCTGACGCTTGCTGCGTGCGGCGGTAAGGAAGCGGCTTCAGAAACGGCCGCTGCCGCCCAGACCCCCGCCGACCGCCGGTTCGACACGTTCAAAGACCAGTTCATCGAGCGGCTCTGGCGCCTGAATCCGGATTTTGCCGCTTCGCAGGGCTACCACAAGTATGATGCGGAGCTGGTGGTGCCCGATTCGGCGTGGCGCGCGGGTGCCTCGGCCCAGTACGGCCGCGAGCTGGCCCGCCTGGGTGGTTTCGGCCTCGATTCGTTGTCGGCCAACAACCAGATCGACCACCGGATGCTGGCCGACTACCTGCGCGCGGCGGCGTGGTACACCGACTCGCTGCGGGCCTGGGAATGGGACGCTTCGTCGTACAACCTCGGCGACGGCATCGGCGGCCTCATCGCGGGCCGGTACGCGCCGCTGAAAACCCGGCTGCTGGCGCTCACCGATAAGCTCGGCCACGCCGACGCCTATTTCGTCGCCGCGAAGCGCAACCTGCGCCACCCGTCGCCGGAACACCTAAAGCTGGCCGTGCTGCAAAACCAGGGCGTGCTGGCGCTGCTGCCCACGGTGCTGGATTCGGCCAAAACGCCCACGCTGAATGACTTTCAGCGCCAGCGCCTGACCCAGCGGGTAGCCGCCGCCCGCGCGGCCATCGAAAGCTACGTGCAGCACCTGAAGCAGCTCCAGGCCCGCCCGGACGCTCAGGCACGCTCGTTCCGGCTCGGCCAGGCCCTGTATGCGCGCAAGTTTCAGCACGATCTCACGTCGGCCTTCACGCCCGACCAACTCTTCGAGCGCGCCACAGCTCACAAGGAAGAGCTGCTGAGCCAGATGGCGAAAATCAGCACGCAGCTTTGGCCGAAATACTTCGGCAGCAAGGCGTTGCCCACCGACCGGCGCTTGCTGATCAAGACGCTGATCGACACCCTGGCCCGCCGCCACACCACCCCGGACTCGTTCGTGGTGGCCGTGCGCGCCCAGATTCCGCAATTGGTGGCGTTCGTCAACGAAAAGAAGCTGCTGACGCAGGACCCCTCGAAGCCGCTCGTGGTGCGCGAGACGCCACTTTATATGCGCGGCGGCGGGGCGGGCGCCAGCGTGTCGGCGCCGGGGCCTTACGACAAGGGCGCGAACACGTATTACAACGTTTCGCCCGTCACCCCAGCCGATTACACGCCCGCTCAGGCTGAAAGCTACCTGCGCGAGTACAACCGCTACACGCTCCAGATTCTGAATATCCACGAGGCCATTCCTGGCCACTACACGCAGCTCGTGTACGCCAACCGCTCGCCGTCGCTGGTGAAGGCGCTCTTCGGCAACGGCGCGATGGTGGAAGGCTGGGCCGTGTACACCGAAAAGATGATGCTGGAGAACGGCTACGGTGGCGGCTCGCCGGAGCTGGAGCTGCTCTACTACAAGTGGAACCTGCGGACCACGCTCAACACGATCCTCGATATCAGCGTCCACACCCGCAACCTGAGCGAAAAGGACGCTGTGGCGCTGCTGATGAACGACGGCTTCCAGGAGCGCGCCGAAGCCGAGGGCAAGTGGCGGCGCGTTCGCTTGAGCCAGGTGCAGCTTTGCTCGTACTTCGACGGTTATCAGCAGATTATGGACCTGCGCGAGGAAGTCAAAAAGCAACAGGGTGCCGCCTTCGACCTGCGCGTCTTCCACGAGCAGTTCCTGAGCTACGGTTCGGCGCCGGTGCGCTACATCCGGACACTGCTGCTGAAAAAAGCGGCCTGAGCCAATTCGGGTAGCCTTCGCCGTGCCCGGCGAAGGCTACCCGAAACCGGTACGATCGCGATGTTCTTCGTCCTCTCCAAGCTGTTACTTTTTGCGCTGCTGCCGGCCGTTTGGCTGACCGTCGGGCTGGTGCTGGCGTTGGTGGCGCGCACGCCGCTGGCCCGGCGGCGCTGGCTGCGGATCACGGCCGGGGCGTTTTTGGTGCTCACCAATCCGCTGCTCAGCAACCAGGCGTGGCTGGCCTGGGAGGTGCCGCCGGTGCCGCTGGCGCAGGTGCCCCCGCACGACGTGGCGATTCTGCTGACTGGCATCACGAGCCGCGTGAAGTCGCCGCAGGACCGGATTTACATCGCCCGCGGCGCCGACCGGGTGCTGCACACGCTGCTGCTCTGGCGGCGCGGTCGGTGCCGCGAGATTCTGATTGCGGGCGGTTCCGGCGCGCTGCGACCCACAGCGGGCGTCGCTTCCGAAGCAGCCGAATTGCGGGGGCTGCTGCGGATGAGCGGCGTACCGGATTCGGTGATTTTTGTGGAGGAAACCAGCCGTAATACCCGCGAAAACGCCCTGAACGTGGCCCGGCTGCTGCTCCGCCACCCGCACTGGCAGCGGCGGCTGCTGGTTACGTCGGGGTTTCATATGCGCCGGGCGGTGGGGTGCTTTCAGCGGGCGGGCGTGAATGTGACGCCCTTTTCCACCGATTTTTCTTCTGCCGACCAAACTTGGGATCCCGCCGCAACGCTCATCCCCACCGAAGGCGCGCTCTACAACTGGGGGCGGCTGCTGCACGAAATCACCGGCTGGCTGATGTATAAAGGGTTGGGATACTGTTGAGTGAGGGGGGGAGCCAGGGGCTTTGCCCCGCAGCAATGTAGCCAGGGGCTTTGCCCCGCGGCAACCCACTCGTGAAGCGACGCAGACGGTGGTGAAGCGTGGTAATAGTGCCTCACACCTGCCGCCATAACCCTGCGCCCCGTCCGGCGGTTGGGCAGGCCGATGCGTTTGCTGCTGTTGCTCAACTTCGCCCTCGGGCTTTATCTCACCGGCCTGATCTGGACCGTGCAGGTGGTGCATTACCCCGGTTTTGCGCTGGTGCCGCCTGTGGCCTGGAGCGCTTTCCACCGGGCCCATACCGCCCGCATCACGTGGGTGGTGATGGGGCCGATGCTGCTGGAACTGGCCCTCGGCGGCTGGCTGGCGTGGCGCGGTCCGGCGTTGGGCATTTCGGCGTGGTTCGGCTGGGGGCTGTACGGGCTGGTGCTGCTCACCTGGGCGCACACCGGATTGGTGGCGGTACCGCTGCATAACCGCCTGGGGGCGGGCTTCGACGCCGGGCTCGTTCAGCAGTTAATCCAAGCTAATTGGGTGCGAACCATTGCCTGGACGCTGCGCGCCAGCGGGCTGGGGTGGCTCGTATGGGAGCGGCTGACGTAGGGCAGGCGCAAGGTGCCGATGTTTCAGGTCAAACGCCCGAACACAAAGAAGGAGGGCTTATTCGGCTTGGCGCCTCTTGGTGCCTTCGCGTCTTTGCGGGAGATTTGGAAGGAATAGCCAGCTTACCGGCGTCTCAACGAACAGTCAAAGGGGCTTCACGCGCGCCGCGGCAGCGCTTGCGATTCCGGCCGCAAATCCCTACCTTTGCGGCCCGGCGCGCAGTGTGCCCGCCGGAATCACCTTTATTCAATCCCAGACGGGGTTTTACCTATCTGCCGATGCAGTTGACGACCGACGCGAAACAAGAACTGTTCGCCAAACACAGCCTCTCCAAAGCCGCCACCGATACGGGTTCCGCCGAGTCGCAGATTGCGCTCTTCACCACCCGCATCACCCATCTGACGGCTCACCTCAAGGAGCACAAGAAGGATTACTCGACCCGCCTGGGTCTGCTCAAACTCGTCGGTAAGCGCCGTCGTCTGCTGAACTATCTGCAGGCTACGGAGATCGGCCGCTACCGCGCTATCATCGCCGAGCTGGGTATCCGGAAGTAACGCGCCCGCTCCAACGGCAGGGAACCACCCGTTCAGGGCTGGTTCCCTGCCGTTTTTTTGGGCTAACCGGCCCCGCCGTACCGGGCTGGTAGTCCGCCGTCAGCCTCGATGTTTTCCGCTGCGTGGCGTTTTTGTAGCGCAGCCCCCGCTTTTTCGTCCCCAATCAATCCCCCACGCGACGGCAATCCGGCCGCCGCTCTTTTTGCATCCAATGGCGCTCTACAACGCAATCACGAAAAGCATCCCGCTGCCCGACGGCCGGGTGATCACCATCGAAACCGGCAAACTCGCCAAGCAGGCCGACGGCTCGGTGGTGGTGCGCCTGGGCGATGCGATGCTGCTGGCGACGGTCGTCTCGCAGCCGTCGCAGCGCGAAGGCATCGACTTCCTGCCGCTGTCCGTTGACTATCAGGAGAAATTCGGTTCGGCCGGCAAGATCCCCGGCTCGTTTATGCGCCGCGAAGGTCGCCTCTCGGACTACGAAGTGCTGATCTCGCGCCTCGTGGACCGTGTGCTGCGCCCGCTCTTCCCGAAAGACTATCACTACGAAGTGCAGGTGCTGATCACGCTGATTTCGGCGGATCAAACCGTGCTGCCCGACGCCCTGGCCGCGCTCGCCGCTTCGGCCGCGCTGGCGTGCTCGGACATTCCGTTCAACGGCCCGATTTCCGAAGTGCGTGTGGCACGCGTCGATGGTAAGTTCATCATCAACCCCTTGCGCGCCGACCAGGAGCGCGCCGACATCGACCTGATCGTCGGGGCTTCCGAAACCGCCGTGATGATGGTGGAAGGCGAGATGAACGAAGTGCAGGAGCACGAAATGCTCGAAGCCATTCGGGTAGCCCACGAAGCCATCAAGGAGCAGTGCCGGGTGCAGCGCGAGTTCACCACGGAACTCGACAAAACGGAGAAACGCACTTACCCCAAGTACGACGAAGACCCTGCTCTTCAGGTGCGTATCCACGAGGCCGTTTACGCCAAGGCGATGGACGTGACCCGTTTGGGTAACGCCAACAAGGCGGTCCGGAAAGAGGGCTTCGGTGCCATCAAGAAGGAAGTGATGGAAATGCTTCATTCGGAGCACGCGGAGCTGAACAAGGCAATGGCCAGCCGCTACTACGGCAAGGCCGAGAAGAAAGCGATCCGTGACGTGATGCTCCAGGACCGCGTCCGTCTCGACGGCCGGCAGCTGGATGAAATCCGCCCGATCTGGTCGGAAGTGAACTACCTGCCCGGCGCCCACGGCTCGGCCCTGTTCACGCGCGGCGAGACGCAGGCGCTGACCACCGTGACGCTCGGCACCAAGCGCGACGAGCAGATCGTGGACGGCGCGATGCACGAGGGCTACTCCAAGTTCCTGCTGCACTACAACTTCCCGCCCTTCAGCACCGGCGAAGCCAAGCCGATGCGCGGCACCGGTCGCCGCGAGGTGGGCCACGGCAACCTGGCGCTGCGTTCGCTCAAGAAAGTGATGCCGCCGGATGAGGAAAACCCCTACACGATCCGGATCGTGTCGGACATTCTGGAGTCGAACGGCTCGTCGTCGATGGCCACCGTTTGCGCCGGCTCGCTGGCGCTGATGGATGCCGGGCTGAACGTCCGGAAGGCCGTCGCGGGGATCGCGATGGGCCTAATCGGCGAACCCAGCACGGGCGCCTTCGCGGTGTTGAGCGATATCCTGGGTGACGAGGATCACCTCGGCGATATGGACTTCAAGATCACGGGCACCGTCGATGGCATCACGGCCTGCCAGATGGATATCAAGATCGCGGGCCTGAGCTACGACATCCTGACCCAGGCGATGGAGCAGGCCAAGCGCGGCCGGCTGCACATTCTGGGCGAAATGGCCAAGACGCTCGACCGGCCCGCTGCCGACCTCAAGCCCCACGCCCCGCGTTCGACCAAGATTCTGATCGACAAGGAGTACATCGGCGCCATCATCGGGCCGGGCGGCAAAGTCATTCAGCAGTTGCAGAAGGACACGGGCGCGATGATCAATATCGAGGAAATCGATGACAAAGGCCACGTGACCATCTTCGCGACCTCCGGCACGGCGATGAACGAGGCGCTGATGCGCATCCGCAACATCGCCGCGACGCCGGAAGTGGGCGAAACCTACCTCGGCAAGGTGCGCAGCATCCAGGCTTACGGCGCGTTCGTGGAGTTTATGCCCGGCAAAGACGGCCTGCTGCACGTCTCGGAAATCAGCTACGACCGCATCGACAACCCCGACAGTGTGCTCACGGTGGGCCAGGAAATCCCCGTCAAGCTGCTCGACGTGGACAAGAAAACCGGCAAATTCCGCCTTTCGGCCAAAGCGCTGCTGCCCAAGCCCGAAGGCTTCGTGGAGCGCCCCGAGCGCCCCGAGCGCCCGCCGCGTGAAGGCGGTGACCGCGACCGGGGGCCGCGCGAAGGTGGCGACCGTGACCGCGGGCCGCGCCGCGAGGGCGGCTCGAACGGGCGCTACTAGCTGAGCAGGACCATTCTGGTCCTCAATAAGGAACGAAGCAATCTCCGGTTAATCGGCTCGTGCGAACGGAGATTGCCTCGTCGTTCCTCCCTGCAAGGAAAGTATCGACGGTTTACCTAATCGCTCCCGCCGAACCAATGGCCCTACCGCCCGGTTAGCCTCCCCGCGACCGGCTTGCTTTGTTATCCATTCCAACCGGACTATTTTATCCGATTCCACCCCTACCTTTTGTTATTAGCCTCCGATGAGACAGCTCAAGATCAGTAAGCAGATCACCAACCGGGAAAGCCAGTCGCTGGATAAGTACCTGCAGGAGATCGGCAAAGTGGACCTGCTCACCCCCGATGAGGAAGTGACGCTGGCCCAGCGGATCCGGGCCGGGGACCAGATCGCCCTCGAAAAACTCACCAAAGCCAACCTGCGCTTCGTGGTGTCGGTGGCTAAACAGTATCAGAATCAGGGCCTTTCCCTGGGCGACCTCATCAACGAGGGCAACCTGGGCCTGATCAAAGCCGCCAAGCGTTTCGACGAGACGCGCGGCTTCAAGTTCATCTCCTACGCCGTGTGGTGGATTCGCCAGTCGATCCTCCAGGCCCTGGCCGAGCAAAGCCGCATCGTGCGCCTGCCGCTGAACCGTGTCGGCTCGCTGAACAAGATCAGCAAGTCATTCTCGGAGCTGGAGCAGAAGTTCGAGCGCGAACCCAGCCCGGAGGAAATTGCCGAAGTGCTGGAGTTGACGACCTCAGAAGTGGTCGATACCCTCAAAATCAGCGGCCGGCACGTGTCCGTGGACGCGCCGTTCGTGCAGGGCGAAGAAAACCGCCTGCTCGATGTGCTCGAAGACGAAGATGAAGCCTCGCCGGACCAGGGGCTGATGTCGGACTCGCTCCGCAAGGAAGTGCAGCGCGCCCTGAGCACGCTCACCAAGCGCGAGGGCGACGTCATCACGCTCTACTTCGGCCTCAACGGCGAGAACGCCCTGACGCTGGAAGAGATCGGCGAGAAATTCAACCTGACCCGCGAGCGGGTGCGCCAGATCAAGGAAAAGGCGATTCGCCGGCTGCGGCACACGTCGCGCTCGAAGGCGCTGCGGCCGTATCTGGGGTAGGGGCTTTTTGATGCTGGTTTCTAGTTGCTTGTTGTCAATCGGTAGTCAGTTTCCTGCTGACTACCGATTGCCGTTTTAGGGTTTCCACAGACTTCCATAATGGCTGAAAAAGTCCAACTGCTGATTATCGGCTCCGGCCCGGCTGGCTACACGGCCGCCATTTACGCCGCCCGCGCCAACCTCAAACCCGTGATGTATCAGGGGATGCAGCCCGGCGGGCAACTCACGATTACCAACGACGTCGAGAACTTTCCCGGCTACCCGGACGGGGTGATGGGGCCGCAGATGATGGACGACTTGCGCAAGCAGGCCGAACGTTTCGGCACCGATATCCGCACCGGGCTGGCGACGGCCGTGGATTTTTCGGGCTACCCGCACCGCGTCATCATCGACGAAAAGCACGAGATCGAGGCGGAGGCGGTGGTTATCTCGACCGGCGCATCGGCCAAATGGCTGGGCCTGGAATCGGAAGCGCGCCTCAACGGCTCCGGTGTGAGTGCGTGCGCCGTGTGCGACGGCTTTTTCTACCGCAACCAGGACGTGGTCATCGTCGGGGCCGGCGATACGGCCTGCGAGGAAGCTTTGTACCTGGCTAATATCTGCTCGAAAGTCACGATGCTCATCCGCAAGGGCGAGATGAAGGCGTCGAAGATTATGCAGGAGCGGGTGCTGAAAAACGCGAAAATCGACGTCCGCTGGCATACCACGACCGAAGAAATTCTGGGCGACCACACCGTCGAAGGCGTGCGGGTCTGCAACCACCTCACGAAAGAGACCGAGGTGATTCCGGTGACGGGCTTCTTCGTGGCCATCGGGCACGAGCCGAACTCCGGCATCTTCCAGCCCTACATCGAACACGACCAAATGGGCTACCTCAAGACCATCCCCGGCACCAGCAAGACCAATGTGGATGGCGTCTTCGCTTGCGGCGACGTGCAGGACTTCACCTACCGGCAGGCCGTAACGGCAGCCGGCACCGGCTGTATGGCCGCCCTGGACGCCGAGCGTTTCCTGGCCGCGCGCGGCGACCACTAGGGCTACGTCGGGTCTCTGGTTGCTAACTGTAAGATTATCAGGCGGTATTGCCGCGCGTCGAGTGGTTCTCGGCGTTCCTTTGTTTTCGATTTGCCTTTGCTGCATCTGATCAAATCCGGATTGCTGGTGCTGCTGGCGCTGCTGGTGCTGCTGCCGGAGCCGGCGGCGTGGGGAGGGCCCCCGCGCCGCAAAAAGCACCACGCGGCGCGCTCGTCGCACAAGCGCAAAGCCGCCCATTCGCGCCGGAAGCGGGGCTACTATCGCCCGCCCGTGCCGAGTGGTCCGCCGGTGCCCGCGCCCGCTTTCGAGCCGCCCAACACGGCGCGCAGCGATTTCTACAAGCTGCGCGCGCCGAAGATGCGCTACGTCAAGCCCGACACCAGCGTGAGCGTGAAGGTGGAGGAAATCGCGGCCGACTCGTCGGACGCCACGCAGTCGGTGTACTTTAACCCGAACAAGGACCTCAGCATCGTCAGCGAAGACACCGCGACGCTCGACCTGGGCGAGCAGAGCATCGTGGAAATGAACGAGGAGGTGCTGATCGACTCGGCCTGGATCAAGGTGGCGTCCTACTACGCCATCTGGGATACGCGCCAGATCAATCCTTACCGGATGGACGGTCGCAGCCTCCGCGATACGGTCCACCTGACGCTCGTGGACCCGCCGCGCGGGCGCCTGGCCACGATGCCGATGACGCACACGCCGTCCACGTCGAGCTTCGGGCCGCGCTGGGGGCGCTGGCACTTCGGGCAGGACATCGACTGCGAAACCGGCGATTCCGTCCGAGCGCCGTTCGACGGCGTGGTGCGGGTACAGAACTGGGACGGCGGCGGCTACGGGATCTACCTCGTCCTGCGGCATTACAACGGCCTCGAAACGCTCTACGGCCACCTGAGCAAAGCCCTCGTCAAACCCGGCGATTACGTGAAGGCCGGCGACCTCATCGGCTGGGCTGGCTCCACGGGGCGCTCCACCGGCTCGCACCTGCACTTCGAGACGCGCTTCGAGGGCAACCCCTTCGACCCCAATACGGTGTACGACTTCCGGGGGCGGCGTCTGACCAAAGAGCAGCTCGACGTCACGGCGCAGCTTTTCAATTACTTCAAGCGGTTCGCCCGCTACGCCCGGCCCGGCCAGACGGCGGGCGGGCGCCAGGCGCCGATGCACGTCGTGCGGCAAGGCGACATTCTGGGCAAGATTTCGCGGCGCTACCACGTCAGCATCGCCACGCTCTGCCGCCTCAACGGCATCACGCCCACCACGATGCTGCGGCTGGGGCGGCGCATCCGGCTGCGGTAAAGTCGTTGTTCGTTGCTGGTTGTTCGTTGTTCGAACAACCAGCAACGAATAACGAACAACCAGCAACGAACAACGAACAACCATGAAACTCGACCTCCTCGCCATCTCCTCCCACCCCGACGACGCTGAACTCGGCTGCGGTGGCACGCTGATTCTGGAAGCCGCGCGCGGCCGCGCCACCGGCATTCTGGACCTGACGCTCGGCGAGCTGGGGACGCGCGGCACCGCCGAAACCCGCACCCACGAGGCGCTGGCGGCGGCCGAAATCCTGGGTTTGCGCGTGCGCCGCAACCTGGGGCTGCTGGACGGTTTTTTCGTCAATGATCTGGAATCGCGGCTGGCCGTCATCCGGCAGTTGCGCGAGTTGCGGCCGGAAATCGTGCTGCTCAACGCCCCCGAAGACCGCCACCCGGATCACGGGCGCGGCGCGGCGCTGGCGTCAGACGCCTGCTTCCTGAGCGGGCTGCTAAAAATCGAGACGCTCGATGCCGACGGCCAACCGCAGGCCCCCTGGCGCCCCCGGCACGTGTACCACTACGTGCAGGACCGCTACCTGACGCCGGATTTCGTGGTCGACATCACCCCGCACTGGGCGCAGAAGCGCGAAGCCATCACGGCCTTCAAGTCGCAGTTCAACGTGGCCCCGGACGGGGAGCCGCCGACGTATATCTCGTCGCTTACGTTCTGGCAGTTTCTCGAAGCCCGCGCCCGCGACGTGGGCCACCTGGCGGGTTTCGAGCTGGGCGAGGCCTTCATCGCGCCGCGCAAGGTGGGGGTGAAGTCGGTGTTCGATTTGGTGTAAAGCCCCCGCCTGATGCCGAACCGCACCTTCGTCTGCTGGGCCTGCCGGCAGGCCCGGCGGCGGCCGTCGCAGACCGGCGGGTCAAGTCCGGGGCGCACCCCGCAGCCGGTCGTCCGTTGCCCGCAGTGCCGCCTGCCGATGACCGAATTGGGCGGCCGGGCGCTGCTGCCGGGCCAGGACGACGTGCGCGGCTGGGCGGCCTTGCGCCGTTTGCACGAGCAGGGGAATGGCCGGTCGCATTGAGGGCGGGTAGATCGTTGGCAATTCCGAAGTTGGAGTCCCGCGCGAGTTGGGAGTTGGGTGAGGGGGTTACGGCGCGGGCGTGGGCGCCGGGCCGTCGTTCTTCGGCTTCCGCCGGCCGCCTTCCTTCAGGATGGCTTCGTTGACATACTGGTCCACCTGTTCCGGATCTTCGGCGTGGTGGTTGAGCAACGCGAGCAGCAGCCGGAACAGCGCCACGGCCAGGGTGCCACGGGCGGCGTCGCGGCCGGTGTCGGTGGCCGTTTCGCCGCCTTTACCGACGGTGCCGAGCTGGGTCGTGCGCGAGTTCACCACGTCATCGAGCAGGGGCTTGAACTTGGTGGCCGCATCGGGCACCCCGTAGCCGGGGTTGTCGGTCAGGGCTTTGAGGAAGGCGGCGGCTTCCGTCTCGACGTTGGCTTTGTTGGCCTCCGTCAGGGTCGTCACGCCGGTCGGGAAAAACACCTGATAGAGCGCCGTATCCTCGCCGCGCTGGCCCGTGTCGGGGTTGCGGAGCTGGCCCGCAATGAGTGCGGCCTGTTGCGTGACAAAGCGCTGGAGGCGGCGAATGGCCGAGTCGTTGGTCACGGTCTTACCCTGGCGTGCGGCCGAGGCAATGGCATTCGTCTTTTCAGCGGCCATAAACGCCGTGTAGGCCGCATCGGCGGCCGTCAGGGCCGTGGTGACGCCGGCGGGCAGCCCCAAAGCGGCCCGCACCCGGCCCAGGTGCTCATTGATGTACTTGCCGAAACGGCGGTTGCCGAGGCGCGAGTTGGCGTAGGGGTTGTTCAGGAAATCAGCAATCATCGACGGTAAGGGGAAAAAGTAGGGGGGGAACTGACTGACCCTGACCAGTACCAGGGCCGGACAAAGCTAGGCGGCGCGGGCGAATCAGGCAGGCATTTAGGTGTAATACCGGCCCCCACCGGGTCGGGAAGGGTCCTCATTCACGCGTAAGGGCCTCCCGACCCGGTCGGAAGGCCCTTACGTCCTGCTGCCATAGGCTCCGACCGGGTCGGGAAGGCATTTCAGTTGATTGCAATAGCCTCCCGACCGGGTGAGGAGGTTATTCCCCGTAAACGCCACGGCCTCCCGATGGGGTCGTGAGGCCGTGGCGTTTTGGTGCGTAGGGTTCCCGACCGGGTGGAGAGGGGCAGGGCTGTTTCGCGCGGGGCTCCAGGCCCGTGCGGCGGTGGGGTTGCGGCGGCTACGCCGCAGGTCTGGGAGACCAGCCCATCCTGCACACGGGGCTGGAGCGCCGCGCGAGTGGGGGATAGCGGGAACCTCAAATGGTGCCGTTGTGCTGGCGGTCAAAACAATACAATTGCTCATCGACACGTGCCAGCGGAAGCTTTAACGTATCCGCCAACTGTTTCAACTTGGTGGCATACTCCAAATACAGGCGCACTGAATAAGTCCCTGGCCACAGCTTCCTCCCTTCAAGCGCCCGGTATGCCCGCACGTCGATAATAGGAAAAACGTCTGGGCGGAGAAATTTCAGAATGGTACTGGCCATCGGAAAGCCCACACCTGGGGAGCCGACTAAAGCTTCAAGGACAGCAATAGCTTCCGGGGAATCGTGGGTGAGATTCGTCGCAATCGCCACGTTCCGCAGCTGAGTGAGCGTCTCTTCTGAGAGTTCAACAATTCGGTCGAGCTTCCAGAGGGCTACTCGCCGAATATCGTCCAGCGTCAGATTAGCCTTGCCAGCAAGATTGCGTTGTAACGCACGAGTTTCGGAGGGATTGTACTCGAACTCGAATCCCAGGGTGTCAGCTTGGATGTCGAACACCCGAAGGTTGTTTTTTTGAGCCATAAAGCGATTGAGCTAGGGTTCCTGCTTACCCCCGATTCCGCCGCCAGTTAGACCCCTCCGCCGCAACTGCCACCCCATTCCCGCCGCCCGCGCTCGCCGTTGCGGGCTTGGCCTGCTGATAGAGCATCGCCGCCAGTGCCGCCGCGATGTCGGCGGCTGCCGGGTCGGGCTGGGCGTCGAGCATAGCTGGGGTGAAGTACTTGCTGATGAAGTGGGTATCGAAGTCGCCGCTGCGGAAGGCGGGGTGCAGCATCACGAAGCGGCCGAAGGGCAGCGTGGTTTGCAGGCCCGTGATGCGGTACTCGTCGATGGCGCGCACCATCCGGTCGATGGCCTCCTCGCGGGTCTGGCCCCAGGTCACGAGCTTGGCGATCATCGGGTCGTAGTAGATCGGGATGTCCATTCCCTGCTCGAAACCGTCATCGACGCGCACGCCGGGGCCTTGCGGGCGGACGTAGGTTTCGAGCCGTCCGATATCGGGCAGGAAGTTGTTCGCCGGGTCTTCGGCGTACACGCGCAGCTCCATCGCGTGGCCATTGATGCGCAGGTCTTCCTGCCGGAAGGGGAGGGGGTGGCCTTCGGCAATCCGGATCTGCTCCTTCACCAGGTCGAGGCCCGTGATCATTTCGGTCACGGGGTGTTCGACTTGCAGGCGGGTGTTCATCTCCAGGAAGTAGAAGTTCAGCTTTTCGTCCAGCAGAAACTCCACCGTGCCGGCGTTCGAGTAGTTGCAGGCCTGCGCCACGCGTACGGCCGCCGCGCCGATCTGGGCCCGCAGCTCCGGCGTCAGCACGGCCGAAGGCGCTTCCTCGACCACCTTCTGGTGGCGCCGCTGAATCGAGCATTCACGCTCGAAGAGGTGGACCACGTTCCCGTGTTCGTCGCCCAGAATCTGCACCTCGATGTGGCGCGGCTTGCCCACGTACTTCTCGATGAACACGGCCCCGTCGCCGAACGACGACACGGCCTCGTTGATGGCCAGGTTCATCTGCTCTTCCAGCTCCTCCAGATTCTCGACCACGCGCATTCCCTTGCCGCCGCCGCCGGCCGAGGCTTTGATCAGGATCGGGAAGCCGACTTTCTGGGCCACTTCGCGGGCTTCGGCCACGTCGCGCAGGGCGCTTTCGGTGCCGGGCACCATCGGCACGTCGAACTTGGCGACGGCCGCTTTGGCGCCCAGCTTCGAGCCCATCACTTCCATCGCTTCCGGCGAAGGGCCCACCAGCGTCAGGCCCGCCGCCCGGACGGCCCGCGCAAAACCAGCATTCTCCGACAGAAAGCCGTAGCCGGGGTGGATGGCATCGACACCCAGCTCCAGGCATTTTTCGATGATGAAATCGCCCCGCAAATAGCTTTGGGCCGAGGGGGCTGGCCCGACGCACACAGCCTCATCGGCGTAGCGCACGTGCAGCGCCTGGCGGTCGGCTTCGGAATAGATCGCGACGGTACGGATGCCCATCTCGCGGGCCGAGCGCAGTACGCGCAGGGCAATCTCGCCCCGGTTGGCGACGAGGAGTTTGGTGATTTTTTTCAACGGAAAAGGGTAAAATCAAGCACGGGAAGGCGGAAAGACCGATTCCCAGGTAATGGTTAGTTCGGGTAGCGTGGCGCACGGAATCCGGCCCGGCCCAGCAAAATCGCCGACACTCTGGTATCGGCTGGTCGTCAGATCGCGGACGTAGATCGATACGAGTTCTTCGTTGGGGTACACCATCCAGTATTCGCCCACGCCCGCCTCTTCGTAGATGCTGAATTTTTCGCGGACATCGCGGTGGGCATTACTGGGCGAGACAATCTCGATGATCCACTCCGGTGGCCCCACGCAGCTCTTGTCCGACATCCGGGAACGATCGCAGTTGACGAAGATATCGGGTTGCACGACGGTCGTAATGACGCCGTTACCGTTCGGGTTAGCCGTTTCCAGGCGCACGTCCGTTGCCGGGTGAAACATCTCGCACGGCCCATCCAGCAAGTGGTTGTCGATGTGCCGTTCCAGGAGCCGGGCGATGCGGTTGTGCTTGATGGATGTCCCCGCCATCTGCCGGACCCGCCCACGAATCAGTTCCACCCACTCCGTGAGTTGCCACGACACGTAGTCGGCATAGGAGTAAATGCGATCCGGGTCGAGCTGCTCCAGGGACGTAATCGGCGCTTCCATAAGCCCAAAACTACGGCCTTGCCCCGGAAAACCTTTTTTGCGGACGGCGGTACCTTTGCAGTGCTTGGGGCGCGCGGGTTCCGCACTACTTCACCACCCCACCACCACGCCAACTTAATGGATCTGTTCGATAAAATCGTCCGCAACCGGGGGCCGCTCGGCTCGCACTCGCACTACGCCCACGGCTACTTCACCTTTCCCAAGCTCGAAGGCGAGATCAAGCCCCGGATGCTGTTTCGCGGCAAGGAAGTGCTGACCTGGAGCCTGAACAACTACCTGGGCCTGGCCAATCATCCCGAAGTACGGCGGGTGGATGCCGAAGCCGCCGCCCAGTGGGGGATGGGCTACCCGATGGGCGCCCGCATTATGAGCGGCAATACCAGCATTCACGAGAAGCTGGAAGCCGACCTGTCGGAGTTCGTCCAGAAACCCGATACGCTGCTGCTTAACTTTGGCTATCAGGGTATTGTATCGATTATTGACGCCGTGGTGAGCCGCCACGACGTGATCGTGTACGACTCCGAAGCCCACGCCTGTATCATCGACGGTGTGCGCCTGCACCAAGGCAAGCGGTTCGTGTATCCGCATAACGACATTGCGAAGCTCGAAAAGAGCCTGGAGCGCGCCCAGAAGCTGGTCGAGGAAACCGGCGGCGGCATTCTGGTCATCACCGAAGGCGTCTTCGGAATGTCCGGCGACCTGGGTAAGCTGCGCGAAGTGGTGGCCCTGAAGCAGAAATTCGAGTTCCGTTTGCTGGTCGATGATGCCCACGGTTTCGGCACGATGGGCGCCACCGGCGCGGGCACCGGCGAACACCTGGGCGTGCAGGCCGATATCGACCTGTACTTCTCCACCTTCGCCAAGTCGATGGCCAGCATTGGCGCCTTCGTCAGCGGCGAGGAGAATATCATCGAGTACCTGCGCTACAATATGCGCTCCCAGATCTTCGCCAAGAGCCTGCCGATGCCGCTCGTGGTGGGCGCCATCAAGCGCCTGGAGCTGCTGCGCGCCCAGCCGGAGCTGAAGGACAACCTCTGGAAGATCGTCCACGCCCTGCAAGGCGGCCTGCGCGAGCGCGGCTTCAACCTAGGCAACACGGAGTCGCCGGTGACGCCGGTTTTCCTGAACGGTCAGATCCCCGACGCCACCCAACTGACGCTGGATCTGCGTGAAAACCACGGTATTTTCTGCTCGATCGTAGTGTATCCGGTGGTGCCGAAAGGCGTGATTATGCTCCGCCTGATTCCGACGGCCGTTCACACCCTCGAAGACGTGGCGCTAACGATTGCGGCCTACGAGAAGGTGGCCGCCAAGCTCGATAAGGGATTGTATTCTAAGCAGCCGACGATGGTTTAGGCTGAAAGATTGGCGCTAATTCGCACTTTTTTTTAGAATTCTGTCGAAAAACGGGCTTTCCGGCGCCACAGTGGCTTTTGGGCGTGTATATTTCGCCCAGTTCCAAGAGAACCCCCTTTTTTTCAACTTAACCCTTTTGTCAGCTGAATGAATAATTTTCCCAAACTGAAGGAATTGGTGATGGGCCTCGAAGCCGATTTCGAGAAGTTCTACGATAAAAAGAACGCCGCCGCCGGTACGCGCGTCCGCAAAGGGATGCAGGACCTGAAGAATATGGCCCAGGAAATTCGCCTGGAAGTTCAGAATATGAAGAACGTCGAAGAAAAGTAAACTTCGACCCCTGCTTCCTATTCCAAAAAAGCCCCGCCGGATGTTCTCCGGCGGGGCTTTTTTTGGTTGTCGCGTCGGCCGGGGTTGGCGTTACGTCAGTGGATTTTCAGTAGAACCAGCAAAAAGTAGGGCTTGCGGCCTTTCTGTGCCACCAGATGGCCGTACAGCAGCGCCGCTGCCGAGGGGCTTGAAAACGCAGGGAATTCAGGCTGGTAAGGCGCCGCCCTTCTATACCGAACGAACCAACTGCCGGATGCGGTCGGCTTCGCGGTCGTCAACCTGCGTGACGGCTGTGGTATAGTAGCGAAAGTCGTTGTTGGGAAACTGCGTCAGGAGTTGGTGTTCGATATCGCGGTAGAGCATCGCCTTCGTCAAAAAAATGACGCGATAAAGCGGCTGATAGGTGATGGCCGCCGTGGCCGGGTCGAAGCGGTAGTTGGCGATGGCCTCATCCACGAATACATCCGTAGCAAGGTGTTCACGCAGAATCAGTTCTGTGATGGCCTGGGCGTGGGCGCTGTCGAGGGTAAGCAGGTTGAAAAGTACCATTGGGGCAGGAGATAAGGTGAAGCCCAAATGGCGCAAAAAAAGGCCCACTCAAGGAGCTGCTGAGGTTTTACGCCACCTCCAGCAAAAAATACTGCTTCTTGCCCTTCTGCACGACCAGGTATTTCCCGTGCAGCAGTTCGCTGGTGGCGATGGGCTGCTCGGCGGTCGCCAGCTTTTGCCGGTTGACGCTGACGCCGCCGCCGCTGATCATTTTCCGGGCTTCGCCGCGCGAGGGGAAGACTTGTCCGCCGGTTTCGTCGGACAGTAACTGCGCTGCGGGCAGGGCCAGCGCGGTGGGCGACACCCGCAGGTGCGGCACCCCGGCGAACACGTCGAGCAGCAGCTTTTCGGGCAGCGCGGTCAGCTCGCCGCCACCGAACAGCACCTGGCTGGCGGCCACGGCGGCATCGGTATCGGCCTGGGAATGAACGCGGGTGGTGACGTCGGCGGCCAGGGTCTTTTGGAGCAGCCGCTGATGGGGGGCGGCGGCGTGCTCGGCTTCGAGGCGCTCTACTTCCGCCTGCGGCAGTAACGTGAAGACCCGCAGCAGGCGCGGGGCGTCGGCGTCGGCGGTGTTCAGGAAGAACTGGTAGAACTGGTAGGGCGAGGTCAGGGCGGGGTCGAGCCAGACGGTGCCGGTTTCGGATTTGCCGTACTTGGTGCCGTCGGCTTTGGTGATGAGCTGGCCAGTGAGGGCATAAGCCTTCCCCTCGCCGCCCCCATCGGCGGCGCTCAGGCGGCGGATCAGTTCGGTGCCGGTCGTGATATTGCCCCACTGGTCGGAGGCGCCCATTTGCAGCGTTACCCCGGCTTCGCGGTAGAGGTGGTAGAAGTCGTAGCCCTGGAGCAACTGGTAGCTGAACTCGGTGAATGAGATGCCCTCGGCGCGGGCGCCGTCGCCGCCCTCGGTATCGGGCGAGAGCCGGCGCTTGACTGAGTCCTTTGCCATCATATAGTTCACCGTGAGGTGCTTGCCAACGGTGCGCAGGAAGTCGAGGAAGGAAAAGTCCTTGAACCAGTCGTAGTTGTTCACCACGCGGGCGCCGGTTGGTGAATCGTCGAAGACCAGGAATTTCTCTAACTGCGCCCGGATGCCGGCTTGGTTCGCGCGGAGCGTCTCCTCGTCGAGCAGCGAGCGTTCAGCCGACTTGCCGCTCGGGTCGCCGATCATCCCCGTGGCGCCGCCCACCAGCGCGATGGGGCGATGACCGTGGCGCTGCAAATGCACCAGCAGCATAATCGTGGCCAGGTTGCCGATGTGGAGCGAGGCGGCGGTGGGGTCGAAGCCGATGTAGCCGCTGACGGGCGCCTGCGCAGCCAGGTGTTCGGCCGTACCGGGCATCGCGTCGTGAAACATCCCGCGCCAGCGGAGTTCATCGAGGAGGTTATTTGACATAAGGAAAGGTATTCGGCCGGTTTGAGACCCAAACCTGACCACAGCGCAAAGGTAGGGCG
>JANPLI010000107.1:0-16184 GCA_031426455.1 Hymenobacteraceae bacterium
GAAAATCAGCTTCTGAAAACCGCTGACGGTATAGGCGGTCAGGCGGTGATGGTCGGGGCGGGTGTCGCAGGTGAGCGTGATAGTGCGGCCGGCCCGGAACAGGAAATTGTGTTCATCCTGCTCGGCTTCGATGCGGCGGACGGTGCCCGCAGCCGTCGTTTCGACGGTCAGTTGGCGGATGGGCGTTCGTTCGTCGGGGCGGCGGGTGTAAGTCTGCCGTCGGGCGCCATCGGGCAGCGCGACGGTGGCCGAGTCGTAGGCGCCGCGCAGGGCGGGCTTGTTGAGGTCGGCTTCGTAAAAAAACGTCAGTTCCTGCGGCCAGTTCAGTAGCGTTTGGCGCTGGATTTCGGCGGGTTGCCCGTTCGTGCGAACGGTTTTGGTGACGGCCGGCGCCGCCGATTCCAGGTACGCGCGCTGCGTATCGAGAAATCCGCTGAGGTTGAAGTAAGGCTTCGGGCCCGGCACAGCCGTACCGGGTACGCCGGAACAGGCGCTCAACCCGCTTAAACCGCTCAGCAAAAGCAAGCTTTGCGCGACCTGACGCCGCGTGATGCCCCGTTTTTCTTTCCAGAGGCAAGACGGCAGGTACGGAAGTGCGGGTTGGGACTCCGTCGCCATCACGAGGGGTTCAGCAGCGAAACGCCCGTCATCGGGGCGGGTTGGGGGAGGCCGAGCAGCGCCAGTACGGTGGGCGCAATATCGCCGAGTTTGCCATCGTGAAGCGCGATGTCCAGCCCATCCGCTACCAGAATGCACGGCACCAGGTTCGTGGAGTGCGCCGTGTTGGGCGAGCCGTCGGGGTTCACCATCACATCGGCATTACCGTGATCGGCAATGATGATGCTGGCGTAGCCGTGGGCGCGGCCGGTTTCCACCACCTCGCGCAGGCATTCATCCACTACCTCGCAGGCGCGCACGGCGGCGCTGAACACGCCCGTATGGCCCACCATATCGGGGTTGGCGAAATTGAGGCAAATAAACGACGCTTCTGCTTTCACCAGCTCCGGGAGCAACGCATCGCGCAGCGCGTAGGCGCTCATTTCGGGTTGCAGGTCGTAGGTCGCCACCTTCGGCGAGGGGCGCATCAGGCGCGTTTCGCCCGCAAAGGGTTCCTCGCGGCCCCCGCTGAAGAAGAATGTCACGTGCGGGTATTTTTCCGTCTCAGCGATCCGAATCTGCTGCCGGCCGGCGTCGGCCAGCACCTCGCCCAGGGTTTGCGACAGGTTATCCTTCTCGAAGAGCGGGGTTACGCCCGTGAACGTGTGGTCGTAGCTCGTCATCGTCAGGTACCGCAGGCCCGGCACGGGGGTCATCTCTTGCTCCGGGAAAGCCTTTTGCGTGAGCGCTTGGGTGATTTCGCGGCCCCGGTCGGTGCGGAAGTTGAAGCACAGCACCACATCGCCGGGGCGAATGGTAGCGAGCGGCAGGCCGTCGGCGGCCGTCACGGCAATCGGCTGCACGAACTCATCGGTCACGCCCGCGTCGTAGGATGCCTGGAGCGCCGCCAGGGCGTCGGTGGTGGGCGTTCCGGTGCCGCGCACCAACAGGTCGTAGGCCAGCCGTACGCGCTCCCAGCGGTTGTCGCGGTCCATTGCATAATAGCGGCCGACCACCGAGGCAATCTCGCCCACCGCCTGGTCGCTGTGCAGGTGCTGTTGCAGGTCGGTCAGGAAGCCGAGGCCGCTTTGAGGGTCCGTATCGCGGCCATCCGTGAAGGCGTGGATAAAAGTTCGGCCCTCCAGCTCGTACGTTTTTGCAATGGATGCCAATGCTTTGACGTGTTCGACGTGGGCGTGAACTCCTCCGTCCGACACCAGCCCCAGCAGGTGAAACCGAACCCCTGGCGTGGCCTGGGCATAGGTCAGGGCGGCGGCCAGATGTGGGTTTTGGGCCAGTTCGCCGTTCCGGATCGCCACGTTCACCCGCATCAGATCCTGGTACACGACCCGGCCGGCGCCGAGGTTCATATGGCCCACTTCGGAGTTGCCCATCTGGCCCTCTGGTAGGCCCACAGCCTCGCCGGAAGCTTGCAAGCGGCTATGGGGATGCGTGGCCCAGAGCGAATCAAAGTAAGGCGTCCGGGCCTGGGCAACGGCCGACACGGTGGGGTCCGGCCCTAGCCCCCAACCGTCCAGAATAATCAAGATGACGGGGCGCGGAGCGGCTGAAAGGGGCAGTGCTGGTTGTATCACGGAGCAAAGATAGGGGGGTAAAAAGCCGGGTCCGGGCTGTTTCCCCCGGCCGTTCTTTGCCCGTTTCTACGCCAAAAAGGGCATTTCGTGGCATCATTTTAGATGCAAACCGGCGACGCTCTTTTGCTCATTGCCTCTTCTTTATCTATTTCTGTGTATTCACGCTGGCGCCTTTCTTTTGCTGTCTTTGCGTTGTCGGCCCTGCTGGGTTTGGGGGCGCGCGAAGCTGCTGCACAGGCTCCCGGGGCAGTTGCGGCAGCTAATCCGGATGTACTCAGCACGGTGAAATCGGCCCTGCGGGCGGGTTCGGCCAAAGACTTGGCCCACTGGTTCAGCCCGACGATTGACCTGGGCGTGGATGGTGACAAGCAAAGCTATTCCACTACGCAAGCTGAATTTGTGGTGCGCGATTTTTTCGCTAAAAACCCGCCCACTACGTTCGAATTTATTCACCAGGGGGCTTCCGATGCGGCCGCGCCCTATGCGATAGGCCGTTACGTGGCCAAAACCGGGTCGTTCCGCGTACTGATCAAAATGAAAAATCAGCGCGGGACGATGCTGATCGATAACCTCGATTTTGCCCGCGAGTAGCCCGGCCGGGCAAGGCTTCCCTAATTTTATCCTCGCACTTCCTTACGTGGCCTGTTTGCATCGGCAAGCAGGCCACGAACGTATGTCAGGTTTCGTCGGTTACTTTCGCTTGGTTTTAACCTGAATTTGATGCTTCATAAACTCGCTCTTTGGCTGCCCGGAAGCACCCTGCTGCTGCTGTTGGCCTGTTCGCCTGACCGCCCCATAGACACGCAAGATGATGTAGATATGCAAGCTGACGAGGCTCGGGTGACTGGCCTGCCCGCCCCGGATACGGCTACTTACCACCTGAATGCTGACCGGACGGTGATGCTGGCTACTCAGGAGCTACAGTTACGCGATACAGCCACTATACAGGGGTTGCGGCGCCTGCTGCACCGTCGGGCGCATCGATTAGCGACAATCGACACAAAACACGCAGTGGATACCGTTGGCGTTTATGCTGGCCGTCGGGCCGCAAATGACGAAGCCGACCAGGCCGCCCGGCTCCTCTTCAAGCAGCCGCTGGCCTACGAGGCGTACCTCCAGCAACGGACCGTTTACTATGCGGGTACGCCGTTCACCATCGCAACCACGCCTGAAGGCGGCAGCCGGGGACCAGCCGTGGTGAAGCGCGAAGTGGAAAATGACGGCGACGTGAAAATCAAGTACGCCGACGGTTCTAAAGTTAAAATCGACGCGGGCGATGGCGACCGCAAAGTGAAAAATGCCGATGGCAGCAAGGTGAAAGTGGACGGCGACGACGGCACCCGCAAGGTGAAGAAATGATCGGCCACCTGACGTAATAAGCTCCTGTAGGTCGGTGCCACGCCGCTCGATGCCCGACCTTTGCGGCCGATGCAGTCTCCTGAAATTCTTTCGGCCGAAGTGGCCATTCTGGGTGCGGGGCCGGGCGGCGCGGCAACTGCCCTGCACTTGGCGCGGGCGGGCATCGGTTCGGTCGTTTTCGATAAGGCGACGTTCCCGCGTGACAAAATTTGCGGCGATGCCCTGAGTGGTAAGGTGGTCAGTGAATTACGCCGCCTGGGCGCGCACTTGCCCGCGGCCCTGGCAGCCGAGGCCGGGCAGTTGCCGTCGTGGGGCATTGCCTTCATCGCACCTGGCGGCGAGACGCTGCGAGTGCCTTTCAAACCGCAGTTCGATAAAACCCGTGACCCGGCGCCCGGCCACCTGATGCGGCGCCTGGACTTCGACAACTGGCTGATCGGGGAAGTGCGCCGTACGCCGCTCATTCAGCTCCGCGAAAACACGCCCGTGGAAGCCTGGGAGCGTGCTGACGGCCACTGGACGCTCTTCGACAAGGGCCACCAGCCGCTGGTCCGGACCCGGTTGCTGGTAGCCGCCGACGGCGCCAATTCGCGTTTTGGGCGCACCGTGGGCGGGCATCCGCTGACCCCTGCCCATCACTGCGCCGGGCTTCGGGCCTATTACCGGGGGGTGCGCGGGCTGGACCCGGATGCCTTTATCGAGCTGCATTTTTTGCCCGATTTTCTGCCTGGTTACCTCTGGATTTTCCCGCTGCCCAACGGGGCCGCCAACGTGGGCGTGGGAATGCTGACGTCGGCCGTCAGTCAGAAAAAAGTGAATCTGCGCCGACGCCTGACTGAGATCATCCAGGAGTCGCCGGCGCTGCGGGCGCGCTTTGTCGGGGCTACCCTGGAAGGCCCGGTGCAGGGCTTCGGGCTGCCGCTGGGTTCGCAGATGCGGGCCTTATCGGGCGAAGGGTTTCTGTTGGTCGGCGATGCTGGCTCGCTGATCGACCCCTTCAGCGGCGAGGGCATCTCGAATGCGCTGATTGCCGGACGCCACGCCGCCGACTGGATCGGACGCGGGCTGGGAGCCAACGACTTGTCGGCGTCTTTCCTGCGGGGCTACGACCAGGCTGTGTACCACCGCCTGGGGCCGGAGCTGCGCGTTTCGCGCCGGTTACAGCAGTTACTGGCCTTCCCAAAACTCTTCGATTTTGTGGTGCGTCGGGCGAATCGCAATCCCGCGCTGGCGGTGCTCATCTCGTCGATGTTCAGTGATCTGGACCTGCGGCAACAGTTGCGGAAGCCGTCGTTTTACGGGCGGCTGCTTTTTGGTTGAGGTGTCGTTAATAAAGTGCCGTCAGGCGCATATCGTCGAGGTAAGCGGGGGTAGTGGTTTAGGCATTCCAACCGTACACCTCACGAAGCAATCGCGTACCTTTCGGGTCAGATTACTGCCAGTTAGTTGGGCAATCAGTGCACCTCGGCAGCGTTCGAACTACCCTACAGGTAACGCGCCACTGCACTAGCACCGCCCTGTCCTTATAGTGCCTCTCCTGATCAAACACCGTCTTTCTTTCTCGTTTTTTTCACGTTGGCCCGTTCGAGTGGGGCTGGCAACGCTGGCTGTGCTGGTGTGGTTCTTCGGCGGCCCTATGGCTCACCCGGACGACTACCTCTTCCTGCGCGGTGGCGATGGCATCCAGGGTTACTTCGCGCCTGCCTATGCCGCCCTTTACGACTCGCCGTTCACCGCGCACTTCTCGGGGGTAAACTACCCCACCGGCGAGCATATGGTGTACCCCAATCTACAGCCGCTACTGGCCTGGGTGTTGGGATGGCTGCATCTGGGCCGCCATACCATCGGGGTGATGAACGGGTTGGCCCTGCTGACCCTGTGGCTGACGCCGGTACTGCTCTACCCCATCCTGCGTCGCGCCCGCCTGCCCGGTTGGTACGCGGCTCTCACGGCGCTGCTGATCGGGTTCATGTCGCCACAAGTTGACCGATTGGGGCAGCATATGTCGCTCAGCTACGCGTGCTTCCTGCCGCTGCTTTGGTACCTGTTGCTGCGCTTCGCCGAGGCTCCTCGGCGTTGGCGATGGCTGGTGGCCTACGCTGCGGCTAGCCTGGTAATGGGCCTGCTGATGACTTATTTCCTGGCCACAGCCTGCTTTTTCGGGCTGGGCTTCGGCGCGGCCCTCTACTGGCAGAAGCCCGCCACGCGTTCCAAGCTCTGGCGCCTGGCGGTGGCGGCACTACTGCCGCTTCTGGCTTACCGCACCTGGCTGGCTCTCACCGATCTGGTGGCCGACCGCCCGCCAGCTCCTTATGGCCTATTGGTGTATATTGCCCGGTGGCACAGTATCCTGTTGCCCGTGGTGGGGCCGTTACGCGAGGTGTGGCACCGCTGGTTGCCCTTTGTGGAACTGGGGACACTGGAAGGCTGGGCCTACGTAGGGTTGGCCACTACCGGGGTGTTGGGTGCCACGGTCTGGGGGCTACTGCGGCGCGGCTGGCGTCGCCCCACGGGCGTAGCGCGGCGGCAGCCGCGCTGGCAGCGCCTGCTGCTGCCCGCCCGGCCTCTGCCTGACGTACTGCGCACAGCCTTTCCCGTTGCGCTGGCGTTGCTGGTGCTGGCGCTGGGCTTTCCGTTCATCTTGCCCGGCGGCGAGTGGCTCGCCGACCATGCCGGCCCGGTACGGCAGTTTCGGGCATTAGGGCGCTTTGGCTGGTTGGCGTATTATGTCCTGACGGTTTATGGTGCCTACTTCCTCTATCGGCTGTGGCGGTTGCGGCGGCGGCAGCTCTACGCGCGCGGTACTCCGCTACCGGAACAGTTGGCGCGGGCAGGCGGCTGGTTCCCGGCGCTACTGTTGCTGTGGGCCGTGGAAGCGTACATCAACGTCAGCGTCAAGGCCGAGTCGGTGAACCAAGGCGTGGGCGCGCACGATGTGTTCGACTTAGCCACTAGCCCGGTGCGCCACTTGCGGAAAATCAATCACTGGACCTCTGACTTCCAGGCGATCCTGCCGATGCCTTATTACCATATGGGGTCTGACAAGATCAACCTGCGCGGCTCGGAAAGCGCCATCTATCAGGCCAATAAGGCCGCCCTGCTCACGGGCCTGCCGCTGCTGTCGGCTTACGTTTCGCGTGGTTCGGCTAGCCAGGCGCTGGAACACGCGGGCCTCTTCGCGTCCACGCTGCTCGACAAGCCGCTGCTGGCAAAATTCCCCTCCGATAAGCCCTTGCTGGTGCTGGTGACCGACCCCTCCAACCTTTCGCCCGCCGAGCAGCGGGTATTGTCCCTTTCCCAGCCGCTCGTGCTGGACGACCCGCAGGGCGCCCTTTACGCCCTGCCGGTAGCGGCGTTGCGCCTCAATACCTGCGCCCGTGAGGTGGCACGGGCCGATTCGCTGTGGCCCACCCTACTTACGCGCTCCGACGGTCTGCGCACTACCACGCCCCACGGTGTTTGGTTGCAAGCCTTCGCCGACGCCCCCGACCAGCGCCACGGCCGCCTCGGGCCGGGGGCCTTCCACGACCTGACGCCGGCCAACGTCTTCTCTTTCCTGTACCGTGGTCCCGTGCCGGCGCCCGCCGATACGGGTCGCTACGAGGCGGCGGTCTGGATCTCCAGCCGCTCTGGCGGGTTCGGCGATATGCAGGTAAAGGTGTTCGGCCACGGCCAACAGCTCAGCCACGATGTGGTAGATGCCAGCTTGGCCACCGAAGTAGATGGCGAATGGGTGCGCGTGGTAGTGCCGTTCCGGGTTGGGCCGGGCGCCGACTCGCTCGAAGTCATCTACGATGCCCGCGAAGCCATCCTCGACGACCTGCTCATCCGCCCCCTGCGCACCGACGTGTATTTCTACACCGGCCCACGCGCGCACCGCCAACTGGTCAAAAATACGTATCGGCTTACGCCTTGAGCGGGCGCCCGCTCAGGACGATTTGTGGCAACCCTACTTCACTGCCGACAACTCCACGTCGTCTACATAAAGCGGCCCAGTAAGTCCTGGCCCCCAGGCGAAAACCTCCAGATGGTCGGCGCCCGTCACCCGCGCATCGAGTGGAAATGTCAGTTCGCGCGCGGTCCAGGCACCGACTGGTACGTCGGCCGCACCCAAGGTTTCGAACTGGAGCTTCTCGTCGGTATCGCCTTTGGTGATCTTGACGGCTATCCCGCCGCTCAGCTCCGGGGCACTTCGGAAGAACCACGCCCGCAGACGCAGTTTGCTGGGGCGCGCGGCGCTGGCCTGAGCCAGCGGCAGCCGGCAGCCATAGCCGTACTCCTGGCCCGGGCCCACGCGCACTGACCAGCGGCCCGAATGCGCCTGCTCTATCGAAAGCGAGGGTACGTCAGGGTGTACCCAGCCGCTGACGGCTTCGAAATCATTGACTATGATGCGGTTGGCTAAATCGGTGGCTGACGGGTTATCGAAGGAAGCGTGGCAGGCCGTCAGCAGGCTTAGCAGCCCGCCAGCCGTCATCCTTAGACGAGGACAGAACCACGAACGCAGGAATGGGCGAAACATCAACCAGAAAGAGAAAACAGATAATGAAAAGGCCGATGGGCCAGCTCAACGCGCTGGCTGGGGGAGCCGCAAACCTACCGCATAATGGGTACCCGAGTCACCATGCCAAGGGTGCGGTAACTGGCGCGGGAGATCTCGTGTGGGTGCCAATGTGTAGTTCGTGATCTTGCGAGGCGCACTAGCACGGGGGGCATCTAGCACACGCAGTAGCGCGGAGTCGTGGCCTGCTGGCCCGAAGAGCGTCCAGAGAAGAGTGGCAGGCGAAAAGGGCGGAGTAAACGTATCAGCAGCCACGTGCTGAACGGAAAAATCAGCAGTAGTCCCAACACTACCCCTCACGTCAGCCCGGCGGAAGGAAAACGTACCAAGCGCGGAGTAACAGGAGCGGAAGGTGGAATAGAAGGCGTCATAAGCGTCCGCAAAGAAACACCCTCGCCTGGCCACAGGCTAAGCGTGGGCGTATTTTCGTCTTTCTTCGCCCCACCCCCTATCCGATGCTTACCCTTGCCAACTACCTCGGCGGCGCGCTGGTGCCGCCCGCCGCCGGCGCTTACCTCGACGTATTCGAGCCAGCCACGGGGCGCGCGTTCGCCCGCGTCCCGGCTTCCGACGCCACCGACGTGGATGCCGCCGTGCGCGCTGCCCGCACCGCTTTTCCGGCCTGGCGTGATACGCCGGCCGAAGCGCGCGGGCGCTTGCTGGTGCGGCTGGCCGAGCTGATCGAGCGCGACCTCGACCGGTTCGCTGAGGCCGAAAGCCGCGACAATGGCAAGCCCGTCGGCCTGGCCCGCGCGGTGGACATTCCGCGTGCCGCCGCCAACCTGCGCTTTTTCGGCACCGCCACCGAACACTTTGCCGCCGAAAGCCACTGGCACGAAGGCGCCCGCGCCCTGAACTACACCCTGCGGCGCCCGTGGGGCGTGGTGGCCTGCATCTCGCCCTGGAACCTGCCGCTTTACCTCTTTACCTGGAAGATTGCGCCTGCCCTGGCTGCTGGCAACTGCGTGGTCGCCAAGCCGTCGGAGCTGACGCCTTATACCGCCTACCTGTTTAGTGAGCTGTGCCTCGAAGCGGGACTGCCGCCGGGCGTGCTGAATATCCTGCACGGCACTGGCCCGGCCGTGGGCGCGCCGCTGTGCGCGCATCCGCAGGTGCCGGTCATCTCGTTCACGGGCGGCACGGCCACGGGGCGGCACATCGCCCAGCGCGCGGCGCCGCTGTTCAAAAAGCTCTCGCTGGAGTTAGGAGGTAAGAACCCAACGCTCGTTTTTGCCGACTGCGACTTTGCCCCCACCGTCGCTCAGGTGGTGCGGGCGGCGTTCCGCAATCAGGGGCAGATTTGCCTCTGCGGCTCGCGCATTCTGGTCGAGCGCCCACTTTATGAACGTTTTAAGGCGGCTTTTTTGGCGGAAGTTGGGAAGCTGACCGTCGGCGACCCCACCGAAGCGGCGACGGATCAGGGCGCCCTCGTCAGCGAAGCACATTTACATAAAGTGCTGGCCTACGTGGACCTGGCCCGCCAGGAAGGCGGCACCGTGCTGACCGGCGGCCACCGCCTGACGCTGCCCGGCCGTTGCGCCGACGGCTGGTTTATGGTGCCCACCGTGATTGAGGGGCTGGGGCCGGGCTGCCGCGTTAATCAGGAGGAAATCTTCGGTCCGGTGGTCACGCTGCTGCCCTTCGACACCGAAGTCGACGCCCTGCACATCGCCAACGACACCCCCTACGGCCTCGCCGCATCGGTTTGGACCCAGGACCTGAACCGCGCGCACCGCGTGGCGGGCGCCCTGGAGATGGGCATCGTTTGGTTGAACTGCTGGATGCTGCGCGACCTGCGTACCCCGTTCGGCGGCGCCAAGCAGAGCGGCGTGGGCCGCGAAGGCGGTTGGGAAGCCTTACGCTTCTTTACGGAAGCGAAAAACGTATGCGTGCAGGTGGGCGGGTAAGAGAGCTTTGCTAGCGGCGGCGTAGTGGTCAGCAAACGGCTTCTCCGCTTCTGAATCACGTCAGTACCAGCATTCCGTTCAGCCATTCCGGGTCGAGGTGGGCACCGTAACGTTGGTAGAACCCGATGGCCGGCTCGTTCCATTCCAATACCTGCCAGCGGAGGCCGGTGGCGCCCTGGCGGCGGGCTTCGGCAATCACCGCCTCGAACAGGAGCCGGCCGATGCCCTGCCCCCGTGCCGCTTCGGTCACTACCAGGTCTTCGAGGTACAGCCGTCGTCCTTTCCAGGTGGAATAGGCCGGGAAATACAGCGCCAGCCCCAGCAGCGGGCCGGGGGATGGCCCGTCGTCGTCCGGGGCAGGTTCGGCGACCAGAAACTCGAAGATTCGGTTCGGGCCGAAACCGTCCGTCGTCATCGATTCGACGGTTGTCACGACGGCGTCCGGGGCGCGCTCATACACGGCCAGTTCCTGAATCAGGGTAAGCGCGGCGGGCAGGTCGGCGGCAGTGCCGGGGCGGATGCGGACGGGCGGATGGGGCACGGAGGCAGGTAGTAGGAAAAGGGGCTGCGGAACGGGCAGGACGCCCTGCCTGGCTACTGAATAGGCGGCCGACCGACACTTGCGGCCCGCGCACCATTAGCGGCACTTACGGTTGCGGTAGCGGCCAGGCGGGCCAGTTCGTCGCGTACCTGTTCCCGCACCAGCGCCTGTATCTGCTCGGGCGTCAAGGCAGTTGACGGCGCGGCGGTGGCAGGTATACTATGTTGGTCGAGCGCTTCCAGGCGGGTCCGCAGTTCGTCGATTTCCCGCTTGCGCTTATCCAGTCGGCGCTGGGTCCGCCCCGACGATTCCGAGGCCGCATCCTGACCCACGGGGCTGGGCGCCGGAGTGCCGCTGCTGCGGTAGAGCCAGAAAATCAGCAGCAGATTCAGCAGGCCCAGGGCGGTGCTGAAGTACGAAAGCCACGAGGGCGTTTCGCTCGACGTTTTACCCAGCAGGGAAAGGCCGCCCGTTGCCTCGCTACCGATTTCGGCCAGTTGCGTCGAATCCGATTCGGCGGCGATACACACCACGGACATTCCCAACATCAGCCCGCCAACAAGCAGAGCATTAAGCCAGGGGGCGGGTAGCCGAAGCGGAAAACGGAACATCATAATAATACCCAGACAGAAGAAGCCGAATAAAGGATAGGCGGCAATTTGCCCGAAAAAGGGGTATGATACCGTACACAGCGGGACGAAAATACGCACGGCGCAGCACTGATGCGGAGCTTAGCCGCCATTACCGCCCACGGGCAGGGCGCTTTCCTGAAAATTGATGTCGGTATCGTCGCCCAGGTTCAGGCTGTGGCCCATTCCCTGAAAGGCCGCATCGGAGCCAATGATGGAATTATATAGCACCGCGTGGCCAAGCTGCGAGTAGGCACCGATGATCGAATCGCTCAGGATCGAGGCGGTAATCGTGGTGTGGTCGCCGATGGCCACGTTGGGGCCAATGATGGCGTGACGAATGCGGCAGCGCCGGCCGATGGAAACCGGCGGGATGATGATCGAATCCGGAAACTCGGCGGCGTAGTCGCGGGCGGGGCGGTAGCCGGGGCGGTTGAGCAGCGTGGCGTTGGCGGCCAGCAGGGTTTCCTTCCGCCCGCAGTCGAACCAGTGATCGACGGGCGCCACCGAGAAGCGCTCGCCCTGGCGGATCATCCGGTCCAGGGCATCGGTCAGATAAAATTCGTGGTTCAGGGCGCGGGCATCGTCGCGGATCATCTCGTCGAGGGCCGCAATCAGGCGCTTGGGTTCCAGTAGTTTGTAAAGGCCCACCAGCGCCAGATTCGACTTTGGAATGCGCGGCTTTTCCACGGCGCGCGTCACGTAGCCGTCGCCGTCCACTTCCACTACCCCAAACTCGGTGGGTACTTTCACCGGCTTGACGCCCAGCACCGATTCGGGCCTGGCGAGGATGGCGGCCAGATCGACATCGACGATGGTGTCGCCCAGGGCAATCAGAATCGCGTCGGCGTCGCGGTACAGTTCCCGCGCCACCCAAAGCGCGTGGCCGGAGCCTTCGCGCGGCTCCTGCACCACAAACTCGGCGCGCAGTTGCGGATACCGTTCGCGGACGAAGCGTTCGATTTTCTCGCCCAGGTAGCCAATGATGAATACAAAGTCGGTGATGCCGACGGCGGCGATGCGTTCGATAATGTGGCCCAGAATGGTATTGTCGGCCACCGGCACCAGGCTTTTAGGCTGCGTGTGAGTGTGGGGGCGCAGGCGCTGGCCAATGCCGGCGACGGGAATGACGGCTTTCACGGGAGAGGCAAAACGGCGAAAGAAGGACGATGCACCCCGTGTCGGATGGGCCGGCCGGGTTTGCAACCGTAAAGGTGGGGCGCGCGCCGCAACATCGGTCGCCGCTGGGGCGTAAGCGGCCCGGCCGGTTCCGGCCTTGCTCCGGGTTCGTACCTTGCGGCCCGGTGTTATCCCCTTTTAATTTGCTTTGTCGCCGAATGAAACGTTATCTGCTGTATTTTTTCGCTCTGCTGACGTTGGTTTCCCAGTCGTCGTGCGGCTATAACTCGATGGTCGAGAAGGACGCCGTCGTCGATGCCCAATGGGCGAAGGTGCAGAGCGCCTACCAGCGCCGCGCCGACCTGATTCCGAACCTGGTGAATACGGTGAAGGGCGCCGCCAACTTTGAAAAATCGACGCTCGAAGCTGTCATCAGCGCGCGGGCGCGGGCCACCAGCGTCCAGCTTTCGGCGGATCAGCTCACGCCCGAAAACCTTCAGAAATTTCAGGCAGCTCAAAGCCAGCTTTCCTCGGGCCTGGGCCGGCTGCTCGCCGTAGCCGAAAGTTACCCCGACCTAAAAGCCAATGCCAACTTTCAGGGCCTGCAAAGCCAGATCGAGGGTACCGAAAACCGCATCAACGTGGAGCGCAACAACTTCAATGATGCCGTGAAGGACTACAATGTTTACATCCGCTCGTTCCCGAATAACATCTTCGCGGGCTGGTTCGGCTTCCAGAAAAAAGGCTTCTTCGCCGCCGATGCCGGCGCCCAAAACGCGCCGAAGGTAGAGTTTTAGGGGTTTATAGTTGATGGTTTATCGTTTTTAGGCGAAGCCGCAAACCAAAAACTACAAACCAAAAACCATAAACCAGGATGAACCCCACCATCTCCGACCACCAGATTGCCCGTATCGAGGAGGCCGTGCGCGCCGCCGAGCGCCGTACGTCCGGGGAGGTGCGAGTGCATATCGAAGAAAACCGCCCCGCGGGCGTCGAAACGCTGGACCGCGCCGTCGAGGTCTTTCATTCGTTGGGGATGGAAAAAACGGCCCAGCGGAACGGCGTGCTGTTCTACGTGGCGACTGAGACGCGCAACTTCGCCATCATCGGCGACCAGGGCATCGATGCCGTGGTGCCAACCGGTTTTTGGGACGGGGTTCGGGACCGCGTCCTGACTGACTTCAAACGCGGCCACTACGCTAACGGCCTCGTCGCGGGCCTGGGGCTGGCGGCCGAACAGTTGGCCCGCTACTTCCCCTTCGACGCTACCGCCGACCAGAACGAGCTGCCCGATACCGTCTCGCGCGGCTGAACCACGGGCATCGGCGTGGTCGTGCCACGCCGTCGCGGGCCGACGCTTACCCCTTGTTTCCTGATCTAATGCGCGTTATGCGTCACGCCGCTCCCCGTTATCTGCTCGTCCTGCTGCTGGTTTTACTGGCTGGTATGGGCGGGGCGTGGGCGCAGGCTTTTCCGCCCCGGCCCAACCCGCCGCATTTGGTTAACGACCTGGCCGGCATTATGGCCCCCGACGAAGTGGCCGCGCTGGAAGCCAAGTTGGTAGCCTACGACGATTCTACGTCGATTCAGATCGCCGTCGTGACCGTGCCGTCTATCGGCGACTACGACGTGGCCGACTACGGTCAGAAGCTCGCCCAGGCCTGGGGCGTGGGCAACAAGGGCGAAAACAACGGCCTGCTGGTGCTGGTGGCGCCGCAGGAGCGGAAGATGCACATTGCCACCGGCTACGGTACCGAGGAGCGCGTGACGGACTACAACTCCCGGCTCGTCATCGAGAACTACCTCAAGCCCGCTTTCCGGCAGCAGCAGTATTACCGGGGGCTGGACGCGGGCACCACGGCTCTGATGCAGATGCTCAACGGCGCCTTCAAGGCACCGGCTGGCTATGCCGAACGTAGTCGGCGCGGATCAGGCGATGGGGGCATCCCGTTCTGGCTCATTATTTTGGGAATAATCGTGGTGGTCTGGTTGCTGACGCGGGGCGGCCGGGGTGGGGGCGGTAACCGTAGCCGGGGCGGTGGCTTCATTCCGCCCGTCATTTTTGGCGGCGGCGGTTTTGGCGGCGGCGGTGGCGGCTGGGGTGGTGGGGGCAGCAGCGGTGGTTTTGGGGGCTTTGGCGGCGGCTCGTTCGGCGGCGTCGGCGCCAGCGGAGACTGGTTAGGGAGGTATTTTCGCCCGCAATGCCCCACGTCTCCCTGCGCGAGCGCCTGCTCGACGCCCTGCCCCGGCCCCTGGCCCTGCCTCTTTACCGCCTCCGCAACCGCGAGCAGGTGCTGCGCGCCGAAGTCCTCGATGGCTTGTGGCTGGAACTGGGCTTTCCGGCCCGTAGTACCCTCTGGAACACCCGGCTGCGTCAACGCGCCGGCCACGAAGCCGCCCTTTGCGCGTGGCTGCGCAAGTACCTGCGCCCTGATGAGGTGTTCGTGGACGTGGGCGCCGCCTTTGGCTTCTTCCCCGCGCTGGTGCAGGCGCTGCAGCCCACCGCCGAAATTCACGCCCTGGAAGCAGGCTGGAAACAGTTGCTCTACCTGGATGCCAACAACCGCCGCCACGGCGGGCGCTGGCAGGTGCGGGAAGGCCTGCTCGGCGACCACGATGACGCCCGCACCCTTCGCCTCGATACTTACGCGGCCACCCTCCAACGCCCGCCGACGCTGGTGAAGATGGACGTGGACGGCGCCGAGTTCGCCATCCTCAGCGGGGCCCGACAACTGATCGCGGCGGGCCGCACGGAGTGGCTGATCGAAATCCACCCCCACGCCCTGCCCGACTTTGGCGCTACCGCCCAGCAGGTGCTGGCCCTTTTTCCCGCCGCGCAGTACCGCATCCGCATTTTGCCGAACCTGCGCTACGCCGATGGGGCCATTCCGGATCCCGATGCCGGCTGGTTCGACGACCTGACGTGGCTCGACCGCGACCCGAATCCGTATCTCTACATCGCGCCGCGCGGGCGCGGGCGGGCGTAGCAACTCCGGGCGTAGTGACTCGCGGCGCCGCCCTATTTTTTGGTGATCTTGAACTCGACCCGGCGGTTGAGCTTGCGGGTCGCTTCCTGGGCGTTGGAGGCCACTGGCCGGACGCCGCCGTAGCCGATGGTGGCAATGCGGTTGCGTGAGATGCCTTTGGTGTTGAGATACCGCTTGACCTCGTTCACGCGGTCGAGCGAGAGCTTGACGTTCTGCACGGGGTCGCCCTGGTTATCGGTGTGGCCTTCAAGCAGAATTTCGACGGTCGGATAGTCGCGCAGCGTCTTGGCGAGGCGGTTGAGCTGGAGGTAGGAAGCCTTTTGCAGAAAATATCGGCTCTGTTCGAAGAAGATATTGTTGAGCTTGATGGTTTGCCCCACTTCAAACGGCACCATATAAAGGTCCTGTTGCTGGGTGGTGTACTCGTTGATTTGCGTGGCATCGAGGTTTTCATCAACGGCGATATAATTAGGCGCTTCCGCCATATAGCCGTAACTGACGCCCGCTGGCAGCACAATCGTGTAGGTGCCGTCTTCGGGGTTGGTTACGGCCGTGCCCAGTTCCTCGCCGGTCACCAGGCTTTCGTAGCGCACCCGCGCAGCCATCGGCTGGTTGGTGCTTTGGTCGAGTACGCGGCCCGTGATCAGTACCACGGGTTCCGGCTTGAAATCCGGCGACAGGGCGATGCGGTAGATATCGCGCGATTTTTCGACGCCCGTCCGGTCCGAAATCAGGTAGGCCCATTTGCCGGCGGCGGCCACGGAATAGTATTCGTCGCGCTGCTTGGAATTGATATTCGGCCCCAGGTTTTTTGGCGGCGACCAGCGCGTCCAGGTGGAGTCGAGGCGCTTGGTCATAAAAATGTCGGTCTTGCCGTAGCCGCCGCGCG
>JANPLI010000108.1:0-7634 GCA_031426455.1 Hymenobacteraceae bacterium
GTACTGGCTGAACTCCTGCCCGGCCACGGCCAGCTTGCCGTTTTCGTTGCGCTGGCCCAGGGCGCCGGTTACAGCGGCGGCCACGTTGCCGCTCACTTCCAGGCCGCCGCTGAAGAAAATCTGCTGCCGCCGCTGCTCCAGCACCTGCTGGTTATAAGTGTAGCGGTAGCTCGATCCCAGGATGAACTGCTGCCGAAACGCATTCTGCAGAAACGGCCGCTTCACCAGCAGCGTGTCGAACACGGCCGTGGTGGCGCTGAGGCGGTTGTACTGGATATCCACCGGCCGTAGCTCCTGCTCGTTGGTGATGCGCGTCTTCCACGAATAGCCATAGTTGAGGCTGAAACCGTCGATCCGGAAAGCTTCGAGCCGCTCCACGTACCGGTAGCCGATGCCGAACGAGGTGCGGGGTTGAAAGTCGGAGTTCGGCAGGTCAATATCGAACGGCGGCGTCAGCAGGCGCGGCACCAGGAGCTTGGCGTCGAGGCCGATTTCCGTCGAGGTCAGCCCGATGGCCCCGGTGTTGGCGCGGGTCTGGTTTTCGAAGGTGCCAGTCAGGTTCACGAGCAGCTGCTCGGCGCCGCGCAGGGCCGAGCGGTCGCGGAATTCGGCGCGGAAGCCGGGGCCGGTGAAGCCGTTCGACTTGCTGAGCAGCAGCAACTCGGCCCGCAGGCTGCGTTTCTTGAGCTGCGTCATTAGCACGGTGGCGTCGAGGCGCGGCAGGCCGATGGCGCGGGCGCGGGCGGCGGTGGTGATCTCGGACGCCGCCAGGTCGGCGGCGCGGGCCGTGGTGGCCTCGCCGAGCGAATCCGGGGCGAACGAGGCGCGGGCGCTCACCGAGTCGGACAGCGACGCCGGCCGGTACCGGATTTCCACGAACTTGAACGTGCCCAGGCTCATCAGTCGGCTCAGGGTCTGGTCGCGGCGGCGGCGGCGGTACACCGAATCGGCGCGCGGGTACAGAAAGGTGGCCCCCGTGATGGCCCGCGCCTTGAAGAGCTTTTCGTCGGGGAAATAGCGGTAGTTTTCGTACAGGATCGGGCGCCGCCGCACGGTATCAGTCAGCACGAACGTGGTGTTCAGCGTCACGTCGCGCAGCACGTAAGGCACCCGCGCGCGGGCCGGCACGCTGCCCTTGACGGTGACGTACACGTCGGCCTGGTTGTGCTGCGTGGTGTCGAGGTCGAAGAGCAGGGCGTCGCCGCCGAAATAGTAAAAGCCCTGGTTCTTGAGCGTCGCGTCGATCCGGACGCGCTCCGCCGTCAGGGCGTTGAGGTTGTAGTCGTCGCCGACTTTGAGCAGGCTTTCGCCCTGGGTGCCGCGCACGGCCACGTTCAGCAGCGAGTCGCCGGCGGGCCAGCTCACGCTTTTCAGCGTGTAGGCGCGGCCCACGGTGGCGGTGTAGGCCACGGTCGCGGTTTTGGCGGTGGTTTTCACCTCGTGCGTCACGGTGGGGTTGGCGAAGAAGCCGTGGTTGTAGAGGCGGTTCAGCATCAGCCCGCGCGTGGCCGGAATCTTCACCTGCGACAACAGCACCGGCGCCTCGCCGAACTTGTCGGCCAGCAACTTCCCGAAACCCTTGTTTTTGCCCACGCCCAGGTGCCAGAAAAACAGCTTCGGCCGCAGCCCTAGAAACGACGCGTTCGGCTTCGGCCGGACGACGCTCTCCAGCTCCTCGTCCAGCGCGGCCTCGTTGCGCGGCTTCACCGCCGCCTGAATCCGGACCGTAGCGCCGGTGTAAAGCTTATCGTCGGCCGGCACGTAGCGCAGTCCGGAACAGGCCGACAGCAGCACGAGCAGCGACAGTAACGCGGTTTTGTACCCTATTTTTTGAAAATCAAAAAATAGGGTACAAAACGCCAGCGGGGCTGCCGAAGCGGTTTTGTCATTGCGAGGAACGAAGCAATCTCCGTTTGCGCGGGGAGGGGCCACTGGAGATTGCTTCGTCGTGCCTCCTCGCAAGGTCAAAACCGGCTGATTCTGACTGAAATCGTTGCCTGACTGCCTCATTGGTCGTCCTCCTCCTCTCTGCGGGCATCGGCGCCCGCTTGCCGGCCCTGCCGCGTGTTGGCTTCGGCTTTTCTTTCCACTTTTTCCTGCTTACGGTTGGCGCGGCGCTCGACCTTGGCGGCGGGGTCCACTTTACTGAAAAGCTCTTTGAGGTCGCGGTAATCGCGCTGATAAACGAGCGAGACGCCCGTGCGTACCAGCGCGCCGTCGATGTCCTCGAACCCGTTCTGGCGGTATGCGCGTAGCCGCAGCCGGCCGTCGGCCAGGATCGTGTATTCGAGGCTGACGTCGCCGGCGAAGTTCGAGGCCGCGTTGGCGCCCTGCGTGGCCTGGGTGCCACTGTTGCCGGACAGCGGCACGTCCGTGCCGACGCGCACCGACAGCCGGTTGTTGAGCAGTTGCCGCCGGACGGCCACGTTGAGGTCGGTGCGGCTCTTGGCCGCGCCCGACGAATAATCGGCCTGGTTCGTCACGCCCAGATCGATGCCCAACCCCGACAGGTACTTGCCCGTCAGGTTCTGCAACTGGTCGGTCAGCACCGCCGAGGCCGAGCCGCGTAACTGCGTGGCCACGAAGCTTTCCTGGGCGGCGCTCTGAAACGGATTTTGCTGCACGAACCGCCCCAGGATCAGCAGCGAGAACACCTGTTTGCTGAGTTCGGAGGTCTGGTTCGGCTGCCGCAACTGCGCGAGCTTGGCTTCCACCTGCCCCCCCAACGCCCCGCGCTGATCTTCGGGCAGCGTGATGTCGAACCCGATGGCGGGCTTGGCGATGGTTTCGGTCACGCGCAGCGCCACCCGGAACGGCAGCCGGTTGCGGGCCACGGTGTTGGCGGTGGCATCGTCGAGCCCCTGCCCGGCCAGCAGATCGGCGGGCGCGGCTTTCACGTTATAGATGGCGGTCAGGTTGAGGTCGGCATCCATTGGGTCGCCGCTCCAGGTGATGGTGGAGCCGCGCCGCAGGCGGAATTCGCGGGTGGCCAGGTCGTAGAGCGAGAGCCGGTAGGCGCCGCGCGCCACGGTCAGGCGCCCGTTGAGCGAGATCGTGCCGCTGGGGTCGATGGCCGTCGTCAGGATGCCGTCGGCGCGCACCTTGAGGTTATCGCCGGATGCGGGGTCGATGATCAGCGTGAACGGCGTTTTGTTGGTGATCGTGATGCGCGCCGTCAGGTTGTAGCGCATCGCGCCGTCGGTGGCCGCCCCGGCGGCGGCCGTGGAATCGGTCCGGAGCTTGCGCGCCAGCAGCGAATCGAGACGGATGCTTTTGTCCACGAACCGCACGATGCCTTCGCGTTCTACGGTGGTGGGTTCGGCCGTCGGCGATTCCACGGTCAGGTTCGAACCGCGCACCACTTCGGCGCGGGTGTCGATATTGATCAGGTTGAGCGGCCCGGTCAGGCGCGTGTCCGAGTCCACCAGCAACCGGCCGTAATACAGCGGGTTATCGCGCCGGGTGCTGTTGACGGCCATAAAGTCATCGGTTCGGGCGTTCAGGTCGAAGGTGAAGTCCGTGAAATTCGTCGTCCGCAGGTAGCCATTCGCCACGGCCTTGTTGCCCACAGAATCCAGCACCGTGAAGTCGTTGAAGGCAACGCCTTTCTCGTCGAGGGTCAGGATCTGCGATACGAGCCGGAACGGCGCGCCGAGCTGCGGCACCACGAAACTGGCGTCCGGCGTGGTGGTCAGCGCCCCGCGCACCTGGGGCGCCGCCGCCGCACCGGTAATGGTAAGCTGCCCGGCCAGCGCGCCGTTGGTGCGCGCAACCTGCCCGGCCGTAAAGGGCTCCACGAGCTTGAGGTTGAGGCGCGTGGCGTCGAGGGTGAAGTGGAGCGGCGCGGCACCGGCGGTCAGATAATACCCGCTCAGCCGCACGTCGTTGGGCGGCAAACCTTCCGCGGGCGCCCCGCCGGTCAGGTGGGCGTCCACGTCGTAGCGGCCGGGGGTCGGGTTGCTCGCCTTCACGGCCAGGTCGCCGATGGGCGCGCGCTGAAAAATCAGCCCGCCGATGGTGGCGTCGGCCACGAAACCCAAACGCGTGGTGCCCAGCCCGCGCACCTCGGCGGTACCGTTGAGGGTGCCCGCCACCAGCGAGTCGCGCTGCTGGACGATGCGTGCCAGCTCGGCCAACTGAAAGTCGGTGAAGCTGATGCGCAGCGGCGAAGTGGGCACAGCCGCATTGGCGCTCTGCACTGCCAGCGACGAGCGGCCATTGGTCAGGCGCAGGTTGTCGGCCACCACCGCCCCGGACATGGCGTAGTAGCGCAGAAAATTGCCGGCCCCGGCCGTCCAGCGCTGGTAGTTGATGATCTGGTCGGGCGCGGCCACGAACTCGTAAACATCGCCCCCGTCAGACGGCGCTTTGGCCGTCTGACGGGTATCGCGTTTTGCCCGCGCCTGCTTGCCGCGATAGTCATCAGACGGCCCAAAGCGGCCGTCAGACGACAACATCCCAGCCGGTACCTGCCGTAGGGCGCCCGCCAGCGCCAGTTGCTCGCGGTTCGCCGAATCGCCGAGGATGGCGATGCGCGTGTTGAGGGTGTTGTTCGCCACATCGCCGATCACGCTGGGGCGCCGCAGGCGGAACGTGGTGTCCTGCGCGGCCTGGGCCAGCCGCAGCGCATACGTAAGTTTTTGGGGGTCTGAATCCAGGTTCAGTTGAACGGAGTCGAGGCGGTAGTTCTGGTACCGAATCAGCAGAATGCGCGTGGCCAGCGTCAGGCGCGCGGCGCGGCGGCTGTAGTCGCCGGCCACGTCGAAGGCGGAAATCTTCTTCAGGCCCGGCACCAGTTGCTGCGCCAGCTTGGGGTCTTTGAGCTGAATGGTGTACGTGAACCGCTTCTCCGCCCCGCCCGTGGGCAGCGGCCGGACGCCCGCCAGCTGAAAATACCGGTTGATATGGCCCTGGATTTCCGGCGCCAGCTCGCCCAGCCGGACGTTGCCGTCGAGGTGCGCCGCCAGCAGCGTCGAGTTGAAGTCGAGGGCCGTACGGGTGGCCGTCTGCACCAGACTCCCGCGGAGCGAGTCGAGCGCAAACGGCTGATTGTCGCGCACCACCACCACGCGCCGCCCGCTAAACGTGCCGTTCAGGGTGTTGGCGTCGGCGCCGCGCAGGTCGGCCACAAAATCGCCCTGCACCCGCAGGTCGCCGCCGGAGTAGAGCTTCAGGGCGCGCAAATCAGCTCCTTGCAGCTTCACATCGAAGGCGTAGGCCGGCACTTTCGGGTTACGCAGGTTCACGGTGCCGGTCAGGGCAAAGCGCAGGTTGGGGTCGGCTTTGCTGGTGGCGTTGATGTCGTACAGGTTGCGGTTTAGCTTGACGTTGGCGCTGATGCCCCGGTAGGCGTAGCCGCCGTATTCGGCGCGCTGCACGTTGGCCTGCAACCCGCCCACCAGCGTGGCGGGGTTTTGCAGGTTGCCGGTGGCGTTCAGGCGGCCGGTGGCGGTGATGCGACCGAGCTGCGGGTTTTTCAGCAGCCGACCGGCGTCAAAGTTTTTGACGGCGAACGTGCCCACCAGCGGCTGGGAGTTGTTGCGGGCGGCGCCGAAATCGCCGGAAAAGGCCACGTCGCCGTACGAGGTGCGCACGGCCAGCGCCGTGTTGAACTGTAGGGTGGTGGGGTGGCCGCGGAAGCGCCCGCTCACGGCGATGGCGGGCGGCAGGCTGATATTGGCCGGGATGGTGCCGCGCGGCACCAGACTTTCAATCTCGGCGCGGGTGGTGCGGAAATCCTGGATGTCGAGGTCGGTCACGAGGCGCCCGTCCACGTTCGGCAGCCCCTGGATGCGGCCGTAGCGCATCTTCAGGCTGGTGGCGCGCAGCCCACTGGCTGCCAGATTGCGCACCGTGAAATCGCCTACGCGGCCCGCCACCTGCCCGTCGAGCCGGATGCCCTGCGGCGGCCGGGTGTCGAAAGGCGGGGTGGAAGCCAGGTCGGGCGCCAGGTAGAGTACGTCGCGGAAGCCCAGGCGGGCGCGGCGGAAATCGCCTTCGATTTGCAGGTAGGGCAGCTTTTTCGGGTCGCCGACTTCAGCCAGCCCCCCCGCGATGTTGCCGTAGCCGATGGCCAGCGTCCGGGCCAGGTGCGTGTGGGGCGTCACGAGGTCGAGCGAGTCGAGCCGAATCTGCACCGAATCATAGATGACGCGCGCCCGCCACGAATCGACCCGAAAGCCGCTTTGCTCGCGCCCGGCCAGTTGGGTCACGTTGCCGGTGGTGCGGTTGGCCGAGTACGCCAGGTCGGTGGTATTCAGCGTCAGGTCCGTGAAACGCAGATGGTTGTAATCGAGGGTGGGCAGCCGGGTGCGCTGCGCGGGCCGGTTGAAGTTGTCGAACTTGACTTCCACCCCGCTGATCTCGGATTCGCCCAGTGTCACGCGCCAGTTATTGGATGATGCGTAGACGGGGCTATCCGCCGCCGTCCCGGCATCGGCGAGGGGGCGATTTTTTTCCGCCGCCGCTCCGTCGTTTGCCCGCTGCACGGCCTCGTTCAGCTTGCGCACGGCTTCGGCCGGGTTCACCACGCGCTGGGCCACCGGCACGGCGGCGTTCTGGGCGTAGGCGAAATAGGTATCGTGCAGCGTCAGCTTGTTGAGGTCGATGCGCTCGCGTTGCAGGTCGATGCGGCGCGCCGTGATTTCGGCTTCCCCAATCCGGGTGTCGATGAACTGCGCGGCCGGCTCGTTCCGGTAGTTAAACGCCACCGAATCCAGCGTCAGCCGGTTCAGGCCCAGTTGCACCGTGAGCGGCGCCGTGGGGCCGGGCGCTTCGACCTGCGGCGCCGTCTTCGTCTGCACGATGCGCAGACTGGTCCGGCGCAGGGTGGCCTCGTCCACGCGGTAGATGTCGCGGTCCACGTTTACCTCGTCCATCGTCACCTCCGCTTCGCCGAGGCGCGCGCGGACGTCAGAGCCGGTCACGGCGTCGGTTTGGGTGAAGTAGATATTCGTCAGCCGCGCCCGGCCGATATTGTAGGTCAGGCCCGACGCCGTAGTGTCCACGGGCGCCGTGGGGTCGGTGAAGGCGCGGATGATGAAGTCGTAGTTGGTCACCGAATCCGGCTCGCGGCGCGTCAGCCGGATGCGGCCGTCGTTCAGCTCGATTTCCTTGATATTGATCTGTTTTTTGGCGAGCGCCCACAGGTCGATGCTCAAGCCCAGGTGCCCGACGGCCAGCAGCGTATCGCGCCGCTGGTCTTCGAGGTACACATCGTCGAGGTTCAGGTCGTGGCGGAAATCGGTGCGGAACTTCCCGATCCGCACCACCGTGCCGAGCTTGTCGTGCAGCCAGCTTTCGGCGCGGCGTGCCACAAAGTCCTGGGTAGCATCAAACTGCAACGCCACGACCACGCCCAGCACCAGGACCACCACCAGCCCCAGCAGCCCGAGCAGGACGTACAGCAAACGACGAAAAAACGTAGCCAAAGCAGATGATAAGCCGGGGCCGAACCCTACGTTCGGCCTCCCGTCGCCGCAAACGAAAGATAGCCTCCCGTGGTTGGCCCCGCCGCATTACTTAAGCCCCAAGTCGCTATCTTCGGCCTGCCCGTGCGCCCAATGCACGGCCCCGAACCCGATGAGGCGTCCGATGAAGGCGGTGCTGCTGATGGTTTTCCTGTGGCTGGCCGG
>JANPLI010000109.1:0-29471 GCA_031426455.1 Hymenobacteraceae bacterium
GGGGTTTTTTTTTTGGCTTAGGCACAAATGGTACGGGGGTGGCTGTGTTTTTTGTTCAAACTATTGGGTTCCCCCTGGCGGGGCTGCCCCCCGACGCTTGTCACCCAAACCGCAGCTGCACGTTGCCGCCCGCGTCCACGACCAGCCTGGCCTCGAAGTGCTTGCTGGTACGGGCCGAGAAGAAGCCGCGCAACGTATCGGTTTCGCCTTTGCGGAGCAGCGTCCGCAGGTGCTGATCGGTCAGCGTTTTACCGTGAAACTCGAACGGCAGGCGCCACGCGCAGCCCTCGCGGAAGCGTAGGCAGCCCCAGGCGGCGTTGCCGCGCACTACCTCGCCCTGGCGGCAGGCCGGGCACGTGCCGAGGGCGTTAGGGGTGGGCGTAGGGGTGCCGGACGCCTTGCCTGCCTCTTCCGGGGGCGCTTTGGATGTCCTCGCTGCCTTTTCCGGGGGCGTTTTGGGGGTTTTGGACGTCCGCGCTGCTTTTTCCGAAGTCGTTTTGGGTGCTTTGGACGTCCGGACACCGCTGCCACTGGCGGGCTTAGGCACGGCGGAAGCTCCACCCGTTTTCGCCGCGCCCGATGCCACGGGCGCCGTCGCCAGCACGCGCGGGCGGTTGTCGAGGGTCACTTCCCGCACCAGTTCGCTGACCAGACCGCGTAGTTCGCGCAGAAAATCGGCGGACGGCAGTTCGTTGCGTTCGATCTGGCGAAGCTTGCGCTCCCACTGCCCGGTCAGCTCCGCCGATTTCAGCGTCGGATTCCGAATCAGGTCGATCAGCGCGCAGCCCGTGTCGGTGGGCAGCACTTTTTTGCCATCGCGCCGCAGGTAGGTGCGCTTGAAAAGCGTTTCGATGATGGCCGCGCGGGTCGAGGGCCGGCCGATGCCGTTCTCCTTGAGGGCGAGTTTGAGGTCGTCGTCGTCCACCAGTCGGCCGGCGGTTTCCATTGCCCGCAGCAGCGTGGCCTCGGTGTAGGGTTTCGGTGGCTGAGTTTGCTTTCGCTCCAGCGCGGGCTGGTGCGGGCCGCGCTCGAACTGCTTGAAAATCGGGAGCACCACCAGCGGTTCTTCTTCGGCCTCGCCATCTTCGGCCCCGGCGGCGTTGGCCGGTTTGCGAGCGGGGCGCTTTTTGGCAGCCGTGGCGGGCGTCGCGTCGTCGGCGGTGCCGCCGTACACGGCCCGCCAGCCGGGTTCGAGCACCTGCCGGCCGCGTACCCGAAACGGGTGGCCGTTGGCATCGGCCAGCACGGTGGTATTGCTCACGATACAGTCCGGCGACAACGCCGCCAGGAAGCGCCGGGCGATGAGGTCGTACATCCCGCCCTCGGCCGCGCCCAGGCCACCGGGCCGCGCGCCGGTCGGGATGATGGCGTGGTGATCGGTAACTTTCTGGTTGTTGAACACCCGGCTCGTCTTGCGGATCGGCGCCGCCAGCAGCGGCCCCGTGAAGGCACCGTAGGCCGCGCTCAGGCCCCGCAGGATGCCGGGGAGCTGGTCGTACACGTCGTCAGGCAGGAAGGTCGTGTCCACGCGCGGGTAGGTCACGAGTTTTTTTTCGTACAGACTCTGCACCGTCTTGAGCGCATCGTCCGCCGACAGGTTCAGCTTCTGATTGGCTTCGATCTGCAGGTTCGTCAGGTCGTAAAGGCGCGGCGGCGCCTCGTTGGCGCGCTTCGTTTCCACGTCTGTAATTACCAGGTCGTGGCCCGTGACCTGGGCCAGCGCGGCCGTGGCATCGATCTCTTGCTCGAACCGCCCGTTGGCCGAAGCGAAGGTCACGGCCCGGTACTGGGTTTTCAGCTCCCAGTACGTTTCAGGCTTGAAGTTCTGTATTTCGCGCCACCGCGCCACCACCATTGCCAGTGTAGGCGTCTGCACCCGGCCCACGCTCAGCACCTGCCCAAACGGCGCATACCGGAGCGTGAACAGGCGCGTGGCGTTTAGCCCCAGCAGCCAGTCGCCGACGGCGCGGCTCTTACCGGCCTCGTAGAGCGAGTCGAATTCGGCGGCCTCGCGCAGGTTCGTAAAGCCCTTGCGGATGGCGTCTTCCGTGAGGCTCGAAATCCAGAGGCGGCGCACCGGCCCCCGGTAATTGGCCGCGCGCAGCACCCAACGCTGAATCACCTCGCCCTCCTGGCCGGCGTCGCCGCAATTGATGACTTCCGAGGCCTCACCCAGCAGCCGGCGAATCACGGTAAACTGTTTCTGGATGCCCTCGTCGGGCTGAAGCTTGATGTCGAAGCGCGCGGGCAGCATCGGCAGGTTGGCGAGGCTCCACTTCTTCCAGGCAGGGTCGTAGTCTTCTGGGTCGCGGAGCTGGCAGAAGTGCCCAAACGTCCAGGTCACGCGGTAGCCGTTGCCTTCGAGGTAGCCCTCGTGGCGGGCGTTGGCGCCCAGCACGGCGGCAATCTCGCGGGCCACGGACGGTTTTTCGGCGATACAGAGGCGCAAGGTGGGAATGGGTGGTGGGGGTGGTGGGGTGGTGCGAAGCGCGAGTACGTGTAGCCAGGGGCGATTGTGAGTCTTGAACAGGCCGCGCGGCAACCCAGTCGCGAAGCGACGAGGGTGGTGGTGGTGGTTTTCGGACGGGCGATCCGCCTTATCTACTGCGGTACGCGCCCCAAATGGGCAGCGACCGCTTGGTGCCAAACGGCGGAATCGCGCGAAACGAGATAGTGTCCGTGCCCGGCGCGCGGCAGTAGGGCCAACGTTTTAGGCCCTGCCAACGCCGCAAATACGGCGCGCGTTTCCGCTACCGTCACCCGCTCGTCGGCCGTGCCCGCGATCAGCAGCGTGGGCGTGGGCACGGCTGCTGCGTAGGTTGTGGGATTATGGGCAAATGCCCAGAAACCGTGCTGGGCACCGCCCCAGAATGCCAGCAGCGCGGCCAGCGGCACCGGCGGTGTGTGCAGCACCCGGAAGCGGTTGACTACCGTTTGATAGAGCGTGCCGAACGGACACTCCAGCACCAGCGCCGCTGGCTGGAGCACAGCCTCCGTACCACAGGCCCGCAGACACGCTACTGCCCCCAGCGATACCCCAAACAGCACTACGTGGCCAGCCGGCTCGTGCCAGCGGGTGCGCACGTGCTGCCAGGCAGCGAGCACATCGTCGGCTTCGCGGACGCCAATCGTCGTGTCGCTACCCGTCGATTCCCCGCTCCCCTGAAAATCCACCAGCAGCACCCGCCAGCCCAGCGCCCGGAAGGCTTCCGCTTCTGGCACCAGCGCCGATTTTTCGCCGCCGTATCCGTGGAAAAGCAGCACCGTTCCGCGTTTTGGACCGATAGCAGCTCCGGTCCACGCCCCCAGCCACCGGTTAGCAGTCAACGGAATCCGTAATGACCGATATGCTGCCGGCCGCCGCTCCGGCACGGGCCGGGGCAGCGTCATGCCGCTGAGCAGCAGCTGAAGCCGCCCAAACGGGGTGTTGGGCACTTCCGGCCGCGCGCCGACTGCTGCATAATGCGTGAAGCTCCACGCGTGGCGGAAGGCCAGGGCATTGATAGCCAGGGCTGCTATGATGAATAGCGCCAGCACCGCGCGGCGGCGGCGAGTAGGTTTCACTTTGCCCTGAAAAAGTCGCCAATCACCTCCACTAGCGCTGCCAGGGGGCATTTTTCCAGCGGATGCCCTACGCCGGGCAGCACCTGTAGCTGTCCAGCGGGTAGGGCACGGGCTGCCGCCGCACTTTCCTCCACTGTCACGGTGGCATCGCGGTCGCCGACCAGCACCCGCACGGAGCAGCCGATGGTGCCCAACACGTCAGGCGTCAGCAGTGGCCGGGCACCGAGGTCGAGCAGGCAGCCGGCCGTTTGGCGCATCACGGTTTCCCAGCCCTGAGCTGGGTGACGCGCGACTAGCGCCGCCGCAAAAGCCGGTACTTTGGCCTGCGTCACCACGGGGTCGAGAAAGGCAGCGCCTGCGGCGGCAATGGCCTCGTCCCAAACGAATTTGGTGCCCAGCGTCAGCACCGAATGCACCGTCGCTGGTTGCGCGTGCGCGGCCAGCAGCGCCGCGTAGCCGCCCATCGAGTAGCCGAACACCCGCACGGGTTCGGGGCTGGTGGGCTGCATCTCAGCCAGCGCGGCCAGCACATTTTCAGCAAAGTGCGCGAGGCGAAACGGCCGGTCGGCGCCGGGCCGGGTGCCGTGGCCTTCAAAATCCAGCGTTCGTACCCGGAACTGGGGCGCCAGCGCGTTGGCCAGGGGCGCCAACTGAACGGCCGCCCCCAATGCGCCGGGCAGGAGCAGCAGGGGCGGCCGATTTTCAGCAGTCAAGCTTGGCATCAGGGCAAAGAACCGGCGCTTACTGCACCACCAGTTTCACCTGCTGGTGCGTGTTGCCGGTCGTCAGGCGGGCCACGTACAGGCCCGCAGACAGGCCGCGCAGGTCCACAGCAACGGCCTGGTTGCCGGCGGTTTGTGTAGTGCGCAGGGCTGGTGTTGCTACCCGCCGCCCCAGCAGATCCAGTAGTTCCACGGTTACGGTGGCCGGGGTAGCGAGGGTGTAGCGCAGTGTGGCGATACCGTTGGCCGTGGCCGGGTTCGGCGCCAGCGTCAGGCCAGCGTCGGTCACGGGGCTTTCGGCAGGGGTTCCGGTGATGATCCGGTACGTATAAAGGCGGCGCAGATAAGGCGCCATCGTGGCGAGGCTGGTACCCGTTTTCACTGTCTCGCTGAGGCGGTTCTGGCGGTTATCGTAGGTGTAGGTCGTAATCGCCTGCAAATCCCAACTGCTGTTCGTGGCATTGTATTGCTCCGCATAGACCGAATCGAGCAGCATACCCGTTTTATAGACGTTCCGGTAACGGTTTTGCAGCTCGCTGTACGAATTGGTGACATCGCTCCAGGCCGACACGATGGCGGTCCCCAGCGAGTCGCTGGTCCCCGGATAAGTGAGGGTCGAGAGGGTCGTGTTGAGATAATTAGCCCCGCTTAGGTCCGTTTGCTGAAATTCTTCGGTCACGACACGGCCCTGGCCATCCGTAGTGAAGAGATAGCGGCCAGTGTTGATGTAGGACGTGAAAAGCCAGTCCTGCTGATACTCCTCGGCTTTAAAGTTATTGATGTCGTACACGATCCAGTCGCGGCGGGAATTACGCCACGTCGTCGCCGTCGGGCTGAAGCGCGTGTACACCGTATCCGGCTTACCCACGGCCGTGTAAGTGCGCTTGATGGCGAAAAGGGGGCGGTTGAGGTTCGAGAAAATGGTGTCGTTCACATCACGCCCATTGATATACTGCACCGTGCGCCGTTGGCGCATCACCCAACTGGTGCGCCCGACGCGGTCTTCGGTTACGCGCTCCAGCGTCTGCCCGGCGGCGTTATAACGCGGGTAAAGCAGGCGGGTGCTGTCATAGTACATCCCGCCGCCCCAGTATTGCGTCAGCGCCTGCGTCAGTTGGTCCTGCGCGGTAGTTGGTCGGGCCGCAACCGGGTGGTGAGTGCTGAAGTAGCGTTCTCTAGTAGGGTGGGGCGCGCGAGCCAGCGGCGTTTGCGCCGTAGCCGCGAGCGTGGCCGTCAGGCTGGCAAGCGTCAGCAGCCCCCGGCGCAGGGTAAGAATAAACATCAGGCGGGCAAAAAATGGAGGTGGTTAGAAATAAAAACGCCGCAAACCGGCGTGCGTTCTTTTTGTTTCAGGCAAACAAAGATACGTGCCAGCCGACCGGCGAAGGCCAGCATTCGGCGGTAAACGCTACTTTTGCCAAGCTGCTGCCGATTCAGGCCGTGGTGATTCGGTCATATCGACCCATACCCGTTTTTGGTTTACCCGCTTTCCGCTTTCGTCTGATGAAGAAACTACTTCTCTGTTGCCTGTTGGGCTTACTGCTGCTACCCGAAGCCGGACACGCCCAACGGCGGCGGCAGTCGCGCACTTCACCGTTATCGATGGGGCTTACTTTTGGCCTCAAAGGAGGCCTCAACTACGCTAATTTTGCCGGGGAGGGCACCAAGGAAGCGGGGCGTTTGGGAGCCGAACTGACGTATTCAGGCCAGCCCGGCCTGCTGATCGGTGGCCTGGTAAACTACCGCATTGCGCCGCAGCTTTCGTTTCAGGCAGAAGTGCTCTACACGGCCCGCGGAACCAATCGGGCCGGTTCCGCTCAAGTCAGCCCGACCGTTCGGTTTGAGCAGGACGAGAAGATCCGCCTCAGCTACGTGGACGTCCCTTTGCTGGTGAAATACAACGCCAGTTTTTTATACCTGGAAGGGGGCCTGGTGCCCGGTTTTCTGCTATCCGGCACTGCCGCTACTAGCGGTATTACCTCAGTAACTGGTGGTACTACCACTACTAGCGGTAGCAGTACAGAATTTAAGGATTTTCAGACCGAGTTCAACTCCGTAGAATTGGGTTTAGGCTTTGGGGCGGGTATCGAAGTACCCGCTGGTTTGATAATTGGCCTCAGGTACGTTCGGGGTTTCCAGAACGTTGGTAGTAAGGAGAGTCCTGCATTGCTTCTTACTAATAAAGGGCTGAATAACCAGTCTATCCAGGCTACGGCAGGGTATATATTTAACCATAGTAGCCGGCGTGGCCGGCGCTAAGTGATCATTTACAAGCGGTGAACGCCAAAGTGGCTAGCCTATTCGCTCGTAAGCTGGCAAAAGCGATGGGTCTAGCGCTAATTGCTGGCCGACTACGTGATTTTTAAGCTGCCAACACTCCTAAACGGCAACGCCCCGACCGATTACTCAATCGGTCGGGGCGTTGCCGTTTCAGCAGGTACGCCAAGATCAGTTCACATCGACGTTTCCCAAATTAGTGATCTGGTTAACCGTTACCGTCGTTTGTTGCATCACGTTGCGGTATGGGGCCGGGGCAGTGAATTCTACCCGATAGGCGCCAGCCGCAAGGCCCCGTAGCAAAAAGGCGCCAGTAGCGTCGGGAAAGGTGCTGAAGGTGTCGATCGGCGCTGTTGTCCGGATCGCCATTACGCTGGGGCGCGCCGCTACGGGCGTCACGGTGCCCCGGATGCCACCGGCAATGGCGGTCGTAATGACCCGAATCACGGGCTTGAGCTTGAATTTTTCAGCGCGGTTGGCGCCGCCCTTGTCGTGAATCGATTTGGCTACGTCAAAATCGAGTAGGAGCTGATACGTCACGTCAGCCACCAGCATCGCATTCACTTTGAGTTTGAGGCCACTTTGAGCGCCGCTGGGTACCTTCAACGGATAGGTTTCGCCATCGCGGGTGGTGACGGTGTTGTTGTCGCCGAGTACCAGGCGGATCTGGGACACGTTCCCCGCCGGAAAGTCGGCGCTCGTCAGTAAGGCCGAGTTTCCATTGGTCAGATCCAGCAGGTTATAGAGGCCGGGGCGGACCAACGTTAGCGTTTGCCAGCCATTGGCTTCTTCATTGTCGGCTACGTGGACCTCGACTCGCTGCACATCGATATCCACGGCCTGGTAGTCGCCGGGGGCGTCGGTAAGGCGAATTTCCATCCGGCCTGGGCCGGAACCGTCATCGCTTTTCTTGGAGCAGCCGCCGAAGACCAGGCCTAATGCCAGGGCTAGGGTCGCTGCGGCTGCCGGAGTGGGCATAAAGGGAAGTTTCATCAGAAAAAACGGAAGGTGGAAAAGTCAGTCGAAAAAAACATCAGGCGACCGGATCGCCTACGCGCCCCTGCCGAGACAATAACAGGGCCATTAGTGTATAAGCAGGCACTAATTTTTTTGCCTCTCCGAAGATACGAAATCGTGCGCCGGCAGCAGTTTCGGCCGCATTAGCCGAAAAGGCAGTCAAAGGCGTGCGGCGGAAAGGAATTTGTTTGTTTGAACAAATTTCGTCGTAGCTTTGCCCCGTGAAAATCGAAGAAGCCATCCAGCAGCGCGTGTTCAAGTCGCCTCAACAGAAGGCGTTTTTGAATCTGATGTACACGGCTGGGTGGTTCAACGGTTTGAGCGACCAGCTTTTTCAGCCTTTCGATATCACGCCGCAGCAGTTCAATGTGCTGCGGATTCTGCGCGGCCGGTATCCGCAATCGCTTTGCGCTGGTGAGATTAAAGCAGTGATGATTGACAAAAACCCCGACCTGACCCGCCTCTGCGACCGCCTGCTCGGTAAGGGCCTGCTCCAACGGGAGTCTAATCCGGCCAACCGGCGGCAGGTGCTGATCGGCATCACACCGGCTGGCCTGGACCTGCTCGACCGCATCGAGCCCGTGCTGGAAGCCAATATCAAAACCCGGCCCCAGCTTTCTGATGCCGACGCCGAAGCGTTGTCCGAATTACTCGACCGGATGCGCGGCTGACTTTTTTTTGCTCAATTGTTTGTTTTAACAAATTTCGTTTTCACAATTTAACCCTCGTTTTTTCAATGACCACTTTCCCTGTTTCCCAGCCTGCGCGCGTCGTGTCGGGCGCCCTGTTGCGCGTCGCTCCATCAACCGGACTGGTGGCTGCCGCCGTTAATGCCGTCCTGTTTTTCGCCGCCCATAGCGCGGGGCTGTTTCCCGCTACGGCGTTGGTCAATGGCCAACCGCTGACGGTAGTGCCAGTCATCATTTCCTCCATCGTGCCGGTGCTGGTGGCGGCGGGCGTCTTTGCGCTGCTCGGCCGCTTCACCCAAAACCCGGTGCGCATCTTCACGGTGCTGGCCGCCGTGCTGCTGGTAGTGTCGTTCATCAATCCTTTTATGGGAATCCCGGGCGTCACGACGGCGATGGCTTTAGTGCTGAACGTGATGCACATCGTGGTGGCGGGCTTAACAGTTTACGCCTTTCGCCGCTACGCCACGGCGTAAGTGGTGAAGTACTTTGGGCTCCGGCGGCGTTAGTACCTTGCCGCGCGCCCCGTCCACTTCTTCCGCGCGCCCTTCGCTTTGCGCTTCGCCCCACACTTCCTCCGCTTTTTCTTCTTTCTGCCCCTCGCACTGCTGCTGAAAGCCTGCGTGCCGCTTGAACCGGCTGCCGGCACCAGCGCCGCGCCCGGCAGCGCACCCAATTCGCCGGATTATTATCGCCCCGGCCTACGCACCGACGACTTTGTGTACGACCCCAATATCCGCTCCGTGCAGTGTTATGTGCGCACCGGCGACGTGACCGAGCGCCTCACGCCGCCCATCACGCCGCTCGGTCAGGAGCAGCCGGTGATCCTCGAATTCGACCGCATCCGCACCCAGCCCGCGCGCCTGGTGATGAAACTGCAAATCTGCAATGCCGACTGGACGCCCGCCGATCTGGTCGATCAGCAGTTTGTGTACGACTACAACGAGGCCTACGTGACGGAGTATTATTCGTCCGTCAACACCAAAGTGCCTTATTATCACTACCGTTGCCCAATGCCGCGGGTGAAGCTGACCGGCAACTACGTGCTGACTGTGTACGATGCCGACGGCACCACGCCGCTCGTTTCGCGCCGCGTCCTGGTGTATGACAACGCCGTTGGCATTCAAATGCAGCAGGGCGTAACGCCGGGTGGAATGGGCGCGCGCAACTCGCTTCAGCAGGTCGATTTCAGCATCACTTACGGCACGATGCCGCTCGTGCAACCCACGCAATACGTGCGCGTGCTGCTTCGCCAGAATTACCGCTGGGACAATGCGCGCTTTCCGTTGCAACCCACCTTCGCCCGCGAAGCCGAGCACCGCCTCGACTACCAGTACTTCAACTACGAAAACGCCTTTCCGGCGCTCAACGAATTTCGGTATTTCGACTCGCGCTCGCTGCGCACGGGCGGCTTCAATATTGCCGCCATCGACCCCGCCGCCAACCCGCGCACGGTGCTGCTGGGCGCCGAAAAAAGTCGCCAGGGATTGCCCTACGACCAGTATAACGACATCAACGGCTACTTCCTGACCGATAACCGCGAGTACGGCAACGGCGACACCGACGCCGATTACGCCGAAACCTTCTTCCAGCTTCAGCCGCCCGCCGACGGCACCGAATATCCGGGCCAGATTTACGCTGTCGGGCAAATGACCGACTGGCAGCTCAAGCCCGAATTCGAATTGGCCTACGACACCGCCCGCCACGGCTACGGCGGCCACGCGCTGCTCAAGCAAGGCTACTACAATTATTATTTCGTGCAGAAAATCAGCGGGAAGCCGCTCGATTTTACGCTCCTCGAAGGCAGCCGCTACGAAACCGAAAACGTGTACGATCTGGTGGTGTATTACCGTGCGCCCGGCACCCGCTACGATCAGATCATTGGCTACAAAGCCCTCGGCATCAATAGCCGCCTGCCGTTGCAGCGGCGGTAGGGTGGGGTAGGGTGGGGGCGGACTGTATTTATATTTGCTCAAAACGTTCGTGTTCGTGGAGACAATGCATCTGCCACACAGAAAGCGAAGCATTCTAGCTGACGAAGCAAGCCTTTGCTTTACTACGTTTGCCGCGCGATTAGGCATCCGGGCCTTGCGCAATCAATTAATTAGCGATTTTTTGTGCTGAAAAGGTTATCGTTTTTAGCTTTTTATTTAATTGCGGGTACAGCTTTTGGGCAATTACCAATCGGCGACGTGACCAGCGCCACCCCTCCGCCCAACGCGAGCGGAGCCGGGGTTGGGGGGCAGATCGTGGCGGTGAATGGAGTGCCGGTCAATTTGTACCGGGGCATCAGGCTAGAGGGGCGCAATTCGACTTTAATCCAAGGCAAATATTTTTTATGAAAAATTATTTTTTAACAAAAATAATAATTTTTTTTATTATTTTTGTTGCTCGGCTGCACTCTTGAGCCCATTCCCGTTTATGTGATCAACCTATTTAAAGATGACGTCGAGATAATTTTTTCAAAAAGAACTGTTCAGGCCAGGAGAGGAGGGGCTGATGTATATATTATTAATAACAAAGAATTTTCGCCTCTTAATGAAGCAAAAAACTCAAAAAAAATTTTGACAGCCGGTGTAAGCCATAAAAACTTTTCATTTGTACTTCCGGCAGAGTCTACCTGTTTTCTTGGTTACCCGGATTGTGGCCCTTTGTGCGACATTGACACAATTTTTGTAAAAATAAATAATATAATAATAAAAACAGTTACTTCAGGTAAAGATTTTAAAAAAAAGCGAGACGCTTCTAGGGAAGCTTTTTACTGCCTTATTTTGGAGTGATCTTGATTCAAAGCGACCTACGGCTGCTGCAGATGGAGGAAATGGTGGTGCAGGAAAACCAGTACGACCCGTTCGGCCAGAACCTGCCGGGCATCGAAACGGAGGGCACCCCAGATTGCAAGGACCAATACACGGGCCAGGAGCGCATCGGCGAGACGGGGCTGGAATAGACGGATTTCAACGCCCGCTGCTATGACGCGCAGCTCGGCCGCTGGCCTAGTACAGCCCCCATTTAATTAGTAGATGGCTTGGCATTGGCGGCATTGACCTTCTCGTACCAAGAGGCCAGGGAGGTACGCGCTTGGGAGACGGTAAAACTCCAGTGAATTTTCACCGCCTGCCGGTTGCGTTCCGCTGCCCAGGCCAGCGTTTCCGTTGTCAGGGTCTCAATCTGGGCAATGCGGCGATTCAAGCACTGGCGGGCCAGGGCCGAAAATTCGATCTCGGCCATGTTGAGCCACGAGCCGTGCTTGGGGGTAAAATGGAAGTGCAGGGTGCGGCGCAGTTCACTGGCGCGGGCCGCGGGCAGGTGCTCGTAGAAGGCGCGGGTGGAGTGGGTATTGAGGTTATCCTGCACCAGATCAATGTGCTTTGCCTGGGGGTAGTGCGTGGCCAGCAGCCAGTCGAAGAAGGCGGCATAATCGGCCTTGGTGCGCTGCTGGCGTACCTGCACGTAGCGCTGCCCCGTATCCAGGTCGTACGCCAGTAGTACGCAAGCCGTACCCTTGCGCGCGTATTCATAGTCGGTCCGCACGCCCTGCCCCGGCGTCAGGGGCAAGGGCGTGCAGATCTCATCCAGCAGCTGACAGGGGCGTTCATCGAAGCATAGGCGGACGCGCTCGGCCTGCGGGGGCTGCTCATAGACGTCAAGCACGTCTTCCATCGCCCCCAGGTACGCGCCATCTACCTGGCCGATGCACCACTGGCGGCGTTGCCAGGGCTTGAATTGGCTTTTTTTAAAACCAGGCGCACGGCTTCTTCCGAGAGCTCATGGCCGAGCACGACCAGGTGTTGGCGCAGCAGGCGCAGGCTCCAGCGATCGGCCCCGGTCGGGGCCTGGGAGCAGGCGAGTTGGGTGATGGCCGCCTCCACCCGGGGCGTGACTTTGCGGCGCTGGCCGGGACGGGGCCGATCGTGCAGGGCCACGTCCAGGCCGTGGGCGCGGTAGCGGGCCCAGACCTTGTACACCGTGGCCCGACTCACCAGGGCGGCGGCGGCCACCGCTTCCGGCGCCAGCCCCTGATGCGCCAACAGCAGCACCCGCGCGCGATTCTGGGTGCGCACCGACGCGCGGCCTTTGGAAACAAGCTGCTTGAGGTCAAGCACTTCCGCTTCGGCTAACTGGAACACAACGGGCGTAGACATAAGGAAGGGGGATACGTGGCCCCAAATCTAGCATCCGCGTGGCCGCTGCACTAGTCAGGACTCATCCGGGCAACCCGCGCGCCGCCGGTACGTTCGCTGCGGATGGAAAAACGGTTCGTTCATTCGCTGGCTGCTACGGCGCTGGCCGGGCTTCTTTTTGCGGGCTGCGCTACTAATCCCGTTACGGGCAAGCGGCAGGTGATTCTGGTCAGCGAAAACCAGGAGCTGGCAATGGGTCAGCAGGCCGATCCGGCCGTGGTGGCGCAGTTTGGCCTTTACCCCGATAAAAAGGTCCAGCGCTTCATCACCGACAAGGGCAAGGCGATGGCCGCCGTGTCGCACCGCGCCGGTCTGGACTACCAGTTCAAGGTGGTCGATTCGCCCGTCATCAATGCCTTTGCGCTGCCCGGAGGCTACGTCTATTTCACGCGGGGTATTCTGGCGCACTTCAACAACGAGGCGCAGTTTGCCGGGGTGCTGGGCCACGAGATTGGCCACGTCACGGCGCGCCACTCGGCTCAGCAGCAAACCAAGCAGTTGCTGGGGCAGGTGGCGCTGATTGGCGGAATGGTGCTGGCCCCGGCCGTGGCACAGTACGGCGAGCAGGCGATGCAGGGAATGCAGCTGCTTTTCCTCAAGTTTGGCCGCGACGATGAGCGTCAGTCCGACGAGCTGGGGGTGGAATATTCCTCGGCCATCGGCTACGACGCGGCGGAAATGGCCGACTTCTTCCAAACCCTTCAGCGTGAGCAGCAAGGCAACGGCGCCGCAGCGGTGCCGGATTTCCTGTCCACGCACCCCAACCCCGCGGCGCGCTACGAAACCGTCCACCAGCTCGCCGCCGATTGGAAAAAGGCGCATCCGGCGGCGAAGCTGGCCGTCAACCGCGACGCGTACCTGCGGCTGATCGACGGGCTGACGTACGGCGAAGACCCGCGTCAGGGCTTCGTGGAGGGCAGTGTCTTCTATCACCCCGATCTGAAATTTCAGTTTCCCGTACCCGCTGGCTGGGCACACCAGAATTCCCCGGAACAGTTTCAGATGGCGCCGAAAGATGGCAAGGCGCTGCTGCTGCTCACGACCGCTCCGGGCGCCGATCTACAGGCGGCGGCGCAGGCTTACACGAAGCAGATGAAGCTGCAGCCGACCGATTCGCGGTCGTTGACCATCAACGGTTTCCCCGCCCTGGCGGTGCAGGCCGACCAGGTGGGGCAGGCCGATCCGCAGACGGGCCAAACGGCCGCGCCCACGGTGCGTACGCTAAGCACGTTCATTCAGGATGGTAAAACCATCTACGCGCTGGTGGGCGCCAGTGCCCCCGCCGATTTTGCGGCCTACCTGCCAGCCTTTACGGGCGCCGCGCAGCAGTTTCAGCGCCTCACCGACCGCGAAAAGCTGGCGCGCCAGCCAGAGAAAATCCACCTGAAAACCGTGAAGCAGCCCACCACGCTCGCCGAGTTTCTGCGCGCTAATGGCGTGGCCGAAAAGCGCCTCGAAGAAATGGCCATTCTCAACGGAATGCAGCTCACCGAGCGTCTGGGTAACGGCCTGCTGGTGAAAGTGGCGTCGCGGTAATGCGGGCGCGCCAGTCGCACCACCCACGCGCGTGCTTCGGCTCCAGCGGGTAGCTTTGAGCCGCGCCGCCCGAAGCAACCGACCCGGCGGCGCGTCACTCAGGCTGCGTTATGCTGGAAATAGAATTGGTTTCGAAAAAATACGGCTCCGGGCACTTTGGCGTCCGCGACGTGACGATGCGCATCGGCCACGGCGTCCTGGGGCTGCTCGGCCCCAACGGTGCCGGCAAAACCACGCTGATGCAGCTCATCGCCACCGTGACGCGCCCCACCGCCGGGCGCATCACTTTCGAAGACATCGACGTGTTGGCTAAACCGGACGCGCTGCGGGCGCGCCTCGGCTATTTGCCGCAGGATTTCGGCGTGTACCCCAACCTCACCGCCCTGGAGTTTCTGACCTATTTCGCCGCCCTGAAAGGCGTCCGCAGTAAGCAGAAAATCACAGAAATGCTCGAAATGGTCAACCTGCACCAGGTGGCGAACCGGGCCGTGGGCGGCTTTTCGGGCGGAATGAAGCAGCGCCTCGGCATCGCGCAGGCGCTCATCAACGACCCCGCGCTGGTGATCGTGGACGAGCCCACCGCCGGCCTCGACCCCGAAGAGCGCGTCCGCTTCCGCAATATTCTGGCGGATCTGGGCGCGGCGCGACTTGTCATTCTGTCCACGCACATCGTTTCCGATATCGAGTCCGTCGCCACCGATATTGCCATTATGCGCAGCGGCGCGTTGGTAGCGCTCAAAAGCCCGGAAGCGTTGTTGCAGGATGCCGTGGGGTCGGTTTGGGAAGTCGTGCTGCCCTCAACGGAGTTTGAAGCGATGCGGGGGCGCTTTCAGGTGTCCGGTGCGGTGCGTCGCCCCGATGGTGTTCACGCCCGGCTAGTCGCCCCGGAACGCCCCACCCCGGAGGCCCGGCCCGCCGAGCCGACGCTCGAAGACGCCTTTCTGTTCACGATGAGCCGGAGTGTAGCCTCCGTTCCGGTGCAATGAGCGACGCTTTCCAGCGGCTGGCAGCCATCGTGCGCGCCGATTTTCTGATTCGGTTTCGCCGCCCGTCCACGGCGGTGGTTTTTCTGCTGCTCTCGGCCCTGGCCTACGTCTGGATTCCGGACCCTGCCTCCGGCCGCGCGCTGTTCGTGCTGCAAGGGCAGCGCGCGATCCTCAACTCGGCCACTATCGGAATGGCGAGCGCGCTGCTGGCTAGTATTTCCATCGGCCTGGGCGGATTCTACGTGGTATCCAATGCCTTGCGTACCGATATTACCACCCGCTGCGGCTTTGTAATCGCGGCTACGCCCGTGGGGCGGCTGGAATACGTGGTCGGCAAGTTCTTCGGCAACCTGCTTTTTCTGCTCGTCTTTACCACGGGCTTTATGCTGACTTCGATGGGGATGGTGGTGGTGCGCGGCGAGGCCGGGCTGGAACCCGCCGTCATTGCGCTGCAATACCTCGTGCTGGTGCCGCCGAGCCTGGCGTTCGTGGCGGCGCTGGCGGTGCTGTTCGAGAGCATCCCGCTGCTGTCCGGGCGCCTGGGCGACGTCATGTACTTCTTCGTTTGGGTCGCTACGTTGAGCGTGGTTCCGGTGGTTTCCTCCCAACACATCAGCTCGACGGGCCTGCTCAGCCTGCTCGATTTTTCCGGGCTGGGCTACCTCATCGACCAACTCGGGCGCACGCTGCACACCGACAGTATCTCCATCGGAGCGGCGGAGTTCGACGCTGGCAAAGGCACTTTCGTCTTCAATGGCCTGCCCGTCACGCTCGCCGTACTGGCCGTGCGGCTGGGCGCCACCCTGCTGCCGATGGTGCTGCTGGCCCCGGCGGCGCTCTTCTTCCATCGTTTCGACCCCGCGCGGGTGCGGGTGGGCACCACGAAGGGCGGCACCGGCTGGTTAGCCCAACTCAGCAGCCTGCTAAAGCCCATCACGCGGGCCGTCTACGCGATACCGGCGCCCGGCGCAGCCGTGCCGGCGCTGCTGCGCGCCGCTTTCGAAGATGCCCGCCTCACGTTGGCTTCGCTGCCGGTGGTAGTCGTGGCCGGCCTGGGGCTGGCGGTGGCTAGTCTACTGGTGCCGCTGCCCGCGCTCCGTACCGGCTTACTGCCGGGCGCGTTGGTACTGGCGGCGCTGGCCGTGGCCGAGATCGGCTGCCGCGAGCGGGGCGCGGGCCTGACGGCGCTGCTCTACTCGGCGCCGGGCGTCCGGGGCCAGTTCGTTTTCTGGAAGGCCCTGACGGCGCTGCTGGTGCTGCTGACGCTGTTTGCCGTGCCGCTGGGCCGCTTACTGATCAGCCAACCCGCCGCCGCCGGGCCGCTGCTGGCCGGACTGGTTTTCGTGGCCGCGCTCGCCACCTTGCTGGCCGTCGTCAGCGGTACGCCGAAGACCTTTCTGATCCTTTTCCTTTCCTTCTGGTACGCTTCCGTCAACGCCCGCGACCGGCAGCCGGCGCTGGATTTCGCCGGGCTGTACGGCAGCGCCACGGCCGCTACCGTGGGCGGCTATCTGGTTATCAGCGTCGTGGCCTTATTAGGAGCGCACCTCTGGCATCAGCGCCAGTTACAGACGCAGTGGTAAACGGTCGGCCAGAAATCATCCAGCATTTGGCTTGTTCATCAGTAGATTGGCTTGCAGCTTGAAGCTTGTGGCTGATCACTCAAAAGTGCCCAAAACCCAAAACGCCCGACTCTGACCGAGCCGGGCGTTTTGATTTGCGGGAAGGGCAAGCCGCCCTACACGTTGAACCGGAAGTGCATAATGTCGCCGTCCTGCACCACGTATTCCTTGCCTTCGACGGCCATCTTACCCGCCTCCTTGATCTTGACTTCCGTCTTGTAGTGCTGATAGTCAGCCAGCTTGATGACTTCGGCGCGGATGAAGCCTTTCTCGAAGTCGGAGTGAATCACGCCCGCCGCCGCCGGCGCCTTATCGCCCCGGTGGATCGTCCAGGCGCGAACTTCCTTCACGCCCGCCGTGAAGTAGGTGATCAGGTTCAGGATATCGTAGGACGCGCGGATCAGCCGGTTCAGGCTCGATTCCGTCAGGCCGTACTCGCCCAGGTACATCGTTTTCTCCTCCGGATCTTCCATCTCCGCAATCTGCGCCTCGATGGCCGCGCAAACGGGAATCACCTGCGCGTTCTCGCCTTTGACGTGTTCACGGAGCGTATCGAACCACTTGTTGCCGGTCACGATGCTCGCTTCATCGACGTTGGCGGCGTAAATCACCGGCTTGGCCGTGAGTAGCAGCAGGTCGGCCACGGCCTCCTTTTCGTCGTCGGTCAGGTTGATTTCCAGCGCGCGGGCGTTCTGGCCGCTTTCCAGATGCTGCTTGTAACGTTGCAGCGAAGCCAGCTCTTTTTTGGCTTTGGCGTCACCGTTTTTGGCTGTGCGCTCGGTCTTCGCAATCTTTTTATCGACCGCTTCCAGGTCCTTGAGCTGCAACTCGGTATCGATGATTTCCTTGTCGGCCACCGGATCGACCCGCCCCGCGACATGTACAATATTATCATCTTCAAAGCAACGGACGACGTGGATAATCGCGTCTACTTCCCGAATGTTGGCCAGAAACTTATTCCCCAGTCCTTCGCCAGTGGAAGCCCCTTTGACGAGGCCCGCAATATCGACGAACTCCACGATGGTGGGCACCACGCGCTCCGGCGTCACGAGGGTTTCGAGAATCGAAAGGCGCTCGTCGGGCACCGTGATGATGCCCACGTTCGGCTCGATCGTGCAGAACGGATAATTGGCCGATTCGGCCTTGGCGTTGGAGAGAGCGTTGAACAGGGTGGACTTGCCGACGTTCGGCAAACCCACGATTCCGCAGCGGAGACCCATTGGGACGGGAAAAAAGCGAGGTAAAAAACAAGACGCGGCGCGGCCGCGCTGACGGCCGCAAAGGTACGGCGGGGCGCGGCGGTGGGGGAGGCTGGTTCGCGAAATTAAAAAAATAAATAATTGGTTAATTTTTACTGAAAGCCTCTTTTCGGCTGGTCCATCCATTTGTTTTTCCTGATCCATCCATTTGTTTTTCCTAAAATGAGAAAAATGCCCCTCTACCCGTCGCGCCGCTGGGCGCGCCGCATCGTTGTTGCCCTGTTGGGGCTGCTCCCGCTCGCTGCCACCGCGCAGCAGATCGATCCCACTTTCCCGACGCTGGAGTTGCGCGCTATCAACTTTAATTATCAGGGAGCTACGGTCCGCTGCACGGTGCCGGACGCGGCCGGCGGGGTGCTGGTGACGGGCAACTTCGACTTTGCCGGCCCCACGCCGCGCGGCAACGTCCTGCGGCTGCTGCCTGGCAGCGGTAATGTCGACCCGGCTTTCAACGCGGGCGGTACCGGCGCTAACGGCCTGGTATCGGCGGCAATGGCGCTGCCAAACGGCCAGTGGCTGATCGGCGGCGTACTCACCCGTTACAACGGCGTGGCGGTGGACCGCATCGCGCGGCTAAATGCTGACGGGACGCTCGACAACACCTTCGCCGCCTCAAGCGCTGGTGCCAATGCACAGATTTTAAGTTTCAGTTTAGACGCGCAGGGTCGTATTCTGGTCGGCGGTACCTTCACACGCTTTGGCGGCCAAGCGACGGTGGGCGTGGCGCGGCTACTGCCATCCGGGCAGGTGGACCCGGTGTTCCGAGCCGATGCTTCGTTGGTTAACCCGGTTTGTTGGGCCGTGACGCCGGATGCGAACGGCAACCTGCTGGTAGGCGGAAGCCTCGGCCCCGCGCCGGGCGGCACTGCCAACCGGGGCCTGGTGCGGCTACTGCCCACCGGCGCGCTGGACCCGGCGTTTGCCACTACTACGGCCGCGTTCCAAAATGCCGTCCGGGCGGTGCTGCCTTTGCCAGGCGGGGGCTTTGTGGTAGCTGGTTCCAGCGGTAACAATGGGCTAGGGCCAGTACGGCGCTTGACAGCTGCCGGCGTACCTGGGGCCTCGATCACCGGACTGACCAGTGGCGCAGCGCGGGCCGTAGCGCTGACCGCCAGCGGCAAGATATTGGTGGCCGGTAGCAATCTGCGCCCAGTAGGGCAAACCACTTACAATAAGTTGGTTCAGTTGAATGCTGACGGGACTTTGGATGCTGGCTTCACGCCGGCCCTAGTCACGTCCGGCAATTTGGCGGCGGTATATGTGCTTCCGAATGGGAAAATCATCACGGGCGGCTATCTCACGGACCTCAACAGCCAGCCCAACACCGGCCTGGTCCGCCTGACGGCCACCGGGCAGAACGACGCCTCGTTCGCGGACCCCGCCTTCGACCACCGGGGCGGCATTCAGCAGCTCGTGCTGCAGTCCGGCGACCGCCCGGTAATCACGGGCTATTTCCGCTCGTTCAACGGCACGGCTGTTTCGCCCATCAGCCGCCTGACCCCCGACGGCGCGCTGGACCGCAGCTTTCAAATCCCAACCACCATTGAAACCACCCTGATGACCAGGGATGGGGCCTCTGACCGCCTTTTCGTCGCGGGCAACATCCACACGGTGCGGCTACAAGCTAATGGTGCGCTGGACGGCAGCTTTGACGATGGGGTAGGAGCGGAGTATGATCCAAATGGCACGTATAGTTTTTCTAGTTTTGGCGCTGTCGCCGGACAGCCTGACGGCAAAGTACTGGTCGGCGGCAACTTCCGTACTTATAATGGCCAAGCCCACCCCAACCTGGTCCGCCTGCTGCCATCCGGAGCGGTGGACCCCAGCTTTACTGCCCCCGACGGCGACACGCTGGCTTACGTGAACAGCATCGTGGTGCTGCCCAACGGTACGATGGTGGTCGGTTATGAAGGAGTCAGTAGTGCCGGGAACTACGGGAATTTTGTGCGCTGGCTGACTGCCACGGGGCAGCCACTGGCCTCGTTCAACGGCGGGCAACCAGTGGAAAATGCTATTGCCAGTACCCCCTTCGGCGACAACACGATCTGGCTGACGACGGACCTGTATCAACCCACGGCCATCACGCGCCGGGTTGATGCCACTAATACGCCCGTAGCTGGCTTTGCCCTCGATGCTGCGGCTCAAGCCGTGGGCGCCGGGCCGGCCTATCGCTTGCCGGATGGCTCCTATGTCGGCACCACCGGCATACGTGACGCCGCTGTCCAGACCGGCGCGCTCTACCGGCTGTCCCCCAGCGGTGCCCTCGATAACGCCTTCAACCCCGTGCAGTTCGGCAATGGCTACCTGGGCGGCCATGTGACGAGCATCACGCGCCTGTCCACCGGCAACCTGCTGGTTGCCGGCGAGTTCACCACTGCCAACGGCCAGCTCCGGCCCGCGCTGGTGCGTCTGACGGCCATTCCGCTGCTGGCGGTGCAGCCGGAGTCGGCCGTCTCGCCGCGGCTGGCCGTGTATCCCAACCCAGCGCATGACTTCGTGCAGGTCGAAACCACCGCTTCCGGCCCGCTGGAATTGCTCGATGCGCGCGGCACCGTGGTGCGGCGCCTGCCTACCGGCACGACGCGGGTGACGCTCACGGGCCTGCCCGCCGGGCTGTACATACTGCGCGCAGGCGCGGCCTCGCAGCGGGTGGTGGTCGAGTAGGTTTTGTCTGACTCAATGGCCGACGCCCCTCCTGCGCCCAATGCGCGGGAGGGGCGTCGTTATTTTGCCCCCTGATGAAGCACCCCGTCCGGTTTGCGTTCCGCCTGCTGCTGGCACTGGCCCTGCTGCTGTGGCTTTTGCCGCTGGAAGCCGTGTTTTGGCCCCCGCTGGAGCTGAATCAGGTATTTGCTAAGCGTATCGCCCCGGCCCGCAATGCTTTTTACCGACTGGAAGACCCATTGCGGCGGTTTTTCGGCGGCTACGCCGTGCCCGATACGCTGCCCGTGCTGCAATTCACGCTGCCTGAAGTGGCCCGCGCGGCGCTTTACGCCCAGCTCGATTCGATCCGGGTGCGCGGAATCAACGGCAGCGCCGGGCGGCAGTGGCAAGCCGGGACGCTGCAAACCACCACTGCCGACGCCCCGCCGCAAGCCGCCGAAATCACCTGGCACGGTAAGTTTCAGAACCACTGGCTGGGGCGGCAGCGCTCGTTCAAAGTCAAGCTCGCCAAAGGCCAGAATTGGTGGGGTATGCGCGAATTCACGCTGCTGACGCCCGACAACCGCGACCTCGCCGCGCCGCTCGTGGTGGCCGTGCTGGCCGCGCGCCTCGGCCTCTGGCACCCGCGCACCCGCCTGGTGCGCGTCGAGCTGAATGGCGCCGACCTGGGCCTGTACTGGGCCGAAGAGCCGCTCAACCGCGCCTTTCTGCAGGCCCGCGGCCTGCCCGATGGCGTGATGCTGGCGCCCCGCGCCGCCTGGGCCGACGATTTCCCCGACCACCGCCGTGCTCCTGCCTACGGCCAGCACGTCGGCCTCGGCCGGGGCGCGCACGCGCACGCGCTGGCGCTGGAACCGGCTTTTCAGGAGGTCGATGTCACCCCTTCGGATTCCGCCACGGCCCGCGCGCTGGGCGCCTGGCAAACCGTGCGCGACCTCGTGACGCGCACCAACGACGCCGTGGAAACCGCCGCCGGGGAAGCACCCCCGCTGCCCGACTCGGCCACCGTCGCCGCCGTATTCGATCTCGCAGCCTGGGGCCGCGCCGATGCCCTGCGTCATCTGCTGGCCGACGAACACAACCTCGCCTTCGACAACCTGCACGTGGTTTTCGACCCGCGCACGGGCCGCTTTCAACCGATCTACCGCTTCGAGGGCGGCATCGTCCCGGCCAATCGCACCAACGGCCTGACCAATGCCGCGACGTTGGCCTACAACGGCCAGCCGCTGCCACTCTGGCTTTTCGTCAATCGGCACCCCACGTTACGCCTTACCAAGCTGCGCGCGCTGCACCAACTGACGGCCTCGGCCGAGGCCATCCAAAGCGTGTTGCGCGCCGCCGAACCCGCCGCCCAGCTCGTGACCCGCGCGCCCGGCTCGGAGTTTCCGATCCGCCAGCGCCGCTGGAAATGGGACAAGCTGCAACGCGCGCTGCGCCAAAACCGGGCGTTGATTCACCAAAGTCTGACGGCCGATGCGTGGCTCTACGCCACCGTGCGCCGTGCCGGCAATGCGCTCCGCATCGAGCTTTTGCCCGAAAGCGAAGGTGCCCTGAGGGTGCGCATCGCTGGCCAGACGCGCACCGTGATGACCCGTTCCGGCCCACTGCCGGCCCGCCCGGCGCCCGTTGGTGCCGCCGAAGGGTTGCGGCGCACCGTCGAAACCTTCAGCATTCCGTGGCCGGCCGAACGGCCGTTTCCCGCGCCGCTGCTCGACGTTTCTAATGCTTTGAGCGGCAACCATCTGCCCGCTGAGCAGGTGCGAGCTGCAGAGGTGCGCTGAATCTTTTGTCGCTCAAAAGCAGCGTAAATAGCTGCTGCTCAGAAAGCCTCTAGGGGAAGGGTTTGCAGGTTGTGCTAACGGTTTCGGGCTTTGCGTTCGGGCGGGTTTTCGGAGTACAAAACTTTCAACCTGTACTGAACTTGAATAGAAGTACAAAGCTCCTAGTTTGCACGTCACCCCGCCTGACGCAAAACCCGTGTTATATGCCGTTTTTATTTTCGTCATCATCACCTTCACTATCGTAAGTGTTAAATATTATTGAATAACCATATTCGGATAATTTGTCAAAATACTGTTGATAGTCTTCGGGCAAATCTTCCTTATTTTCGAAGATGAAATACTCATCGTCAATCTCTAATATTTCCCATTCATTGTCCTCGACGTAATATTTTGACAGTTCTACCACGCCCTCATAGTCCTTGTAATCAATCAGAACTGCCGCATAAGCACCGATTACCTTTTCAAAGAATTCCTCATTCTATTTTTTGGGTTTGCATTTAACTACAATATGAAACATTTATTATGTTTTGTTTTTTTAAATGGCATATAACGTCTGGATTAACGCAACTCGCACTCGCAGCAAGTTGCGTTAATCCTTCCACAGTACGCAAGTAGGTTGCGGGATACCGGCCAAATCAGCGTGCTTAACGCAAGTCGCTCCTTATAGGCCCAAGCTGTCAAGGGGTGAGGGTGGGCGGGTGCGTTGGGCAACGTGCGGGCAGATTTTGGTGGTGTCGATGCTGCTATAGCCCAGCAGCCGCTGGCTTTGCCGCTACGCCGCTATCCGCCGCGCCTGCCACGCCTCCGCTCCAAACCGCCGCAACGTGCGGTAGTGCGAGGCCAGGGCCGTGCCGAAAGTCGGATACGTCATATAAGGCAACCCATACTCGGCGGCGGTTTCGCGGATGATGGCCGACAGCGCCGGGTAATGCGCGTGGCAGATGCGCGGGAAAAGGTGATGCTCGACCTGCTGATTCAGGCCGCCCGTCAGAAACGCCGTGAGCGGCGAGCCGACGGCGAAGTTGGCCGTGGTGCGCAGCTGATGCACGGCCCAGCTATCCTCGATGGTCAGGTTTTCGTCGGGCAGCGGGAAGGCCGGGCCTTCCACCACGTGCGCCAACTGGAAGACGAGCGCCAGCGTCAGGCCCGAGGCGGCGTGCATCAGCGCCCAGCCCCCCAGTACCTGCCAGAAGCTGTACGGTAAGAGCAGCGTAGGCAGCACCAGAAAAACCGTGTAGTTCAGGGCCTTGTAAAAAAACAGATTGAACAGTTCGGCGCGCGGGTGGCGGCCACCGGGCACGTGCGCGCTGCCCTGCCATTGGAAGAATTTCCAGTAGTCTTTCCGCAGCACCCAGGAAATGGTGGTCAGAGCGTAGAGCGCGAAGCCGTAGAAATGCTGCGCCCGGTGCCAGGGGTGCAGCGGACCGTCGTCGGCCATCCGCATCAGCACCGGGGCGGCGTCGATATCGTCGTCGTGACCGGGGATATTGGTGTACGTGTGGTGAATCGTGTTGTGGCCGATCTGCCACAAATACGGGTTCGCGCCGAGCAGCGTGAACGAATGGCCCAGGATCTTATTGACGCGGCTGGAGCTGGACATAGCGCCGTGCAGCGCGTCGTGCCCCACGTTGAAGCCGATCATCGCCACCAGAAAGCCCAAGGCCAGGGCGCTGCCCAACAAGGCCGCGCCGCTCAGACCACCAAAGAGCATCCAGAGATAAAGGCCGGCGAAGGAGGTCAGGTAAAGCGCCGTTTTGGCCCAAACCAGGCCGTTGGCGTGGCGCGAAAGCTGACGATCTTCAAAGTAAGCGTCCACCCGTTGGCGAAGCGTCGCAAAAAAAGTGGAACGCGTAGGGTCCACGAACTTGACGCGGGCAGGAGCAGGGGAGGGGGCAGTGGCAACGGCCATTCAGACAGGAACAGTAAAAACGAGGAAGAAACAGGGGCGACAGCACATCGCCCGACCTAAAGTGCAGTCTGGGCCGGTTTGTTCACGACCAGTGCGCGATAAGGGCACACAAAAGTAACGCCCGCCCGAACACAAGGTTCGGGCGGGCATTACGTAATTCGAGCGGAAAAGGGCGCGGATCAGGCCGTCACCTGGGCGTCGATCTTCGAGGCCAGCACGCCTTTCGGCACGGCGCCCACCTGCTTATCCACCACCTGGCCGTTCTTGAAAACGAGCAGCGTGGGGATCGAGCGGATGCCGAATTTGGCCGAAATCTGCGGGTTGGAATCGACGTCAACCTTGCCGATCACGGCGCGGCCTTCGTACTCGCCGGCCAGTTCTTCGACGATGGGCCCAACCATCCGGCACGGGCCGCACCACTCGGCCCAGAAGTCGACGAGTACGGGTTGGTCGGTATTGATGACGCTTTCAAAATTAGCGTCCGTGATTTCCAGGGCTTTATGTGCCATTGCTGGGAAATTTTTGAAGTGGCGAAAACAAAAGAATACGGGGGCCAGCGTTTCGCGGCCAACCCCACGAAGCAAAGGTTGCGAACCGGCGGCTAACCAACTCGGTCGGCGCCTGGTTCGGCAAGTCCCGCGCCGGAACGGGCGGCGCGGCCGTTGTGGCAGGTTTCGGCCGCATTGGCAGTTGGCCGGGATCTACTGGTCTGCGATGGCCTACGCGGCCTGACGGCGGCGTAGTCAGGTAGCAAAACCTTTTGGGGCTACCTATTCGGCGGTTGTCATCACGGGCATCATCGCCACCTGATCAAGGTGGTTTTTCCGCAGCCGGTAGAATACGTAGAGATTAAAAAAGTGCATTGCGCCCAAAATCAGGAGGATAATTCCGAGCTTGACGCTCAATACTTCCACCATGGCCGTCAGCGTGGGCACAGATTCGTGGGTGCGCAACGTCAGCGTAGCGTAGCCGATATTGATAAGGTAGAAGCCCATCAGCAGGAGGCGGTTCACTGCGTCGGCCAGTTCCTGATTGCCGTGGAAAACTTCGGCCAGGAAAAGCCGGCCATTAGTGAACAGCGTCCGGGCTACCCAGATCGTGACGCCAATCGTGATCGGCAGGTATAGCAGATACAGCGGGAGCGCGTAAGCGGTCGGGTTGGCCGTGAGTTGGAGAAACATGGTAAACAGGGTTTGGTTTGAAAAAATGAAACTTTCAGAAAAAAATGAAAGACAACTGTCAAAAAAATGCCGGAGCAATTCCGGCAGGGTGGGAGGTAGGCAAGCCGCCGCGCCGTTAGCGTAGCAGTTTGAAGAAGGTGTTCAGAAACCAGTTTTCATCGGCCCGGATCAGCGTGTCTGCCGCTTTGTCGGCGCGGTCGGCAAAGGCGCTGATGGCATCGATGACTTTTGCGAACTCTTTCGCTTCGGCGGCTTGGGCCGGTTCTGCGGCTTCCACGGTCTGCACGTCGTGCAGGACTCGCAACAGCGGTTCCAGCTCGCGGCGGCGGCGCTCCTTGAGAATCAGCGTCGCTACGCGGTAAATATCCTTCTCGGCGGCGAAAAACTCACGCCGCTCGCCCGGACGCAGTTCCTTACGCACGATCCCCCAATCTATTAGGGCGCGCAGGTTGAGGTTGGCGTTGCCGCGCGAGATCTGAAGCGCCGCCATCACGTCTTCGGCGCTCAATGCCCCGGGGGCAATCAGTAGCAGTGCGTGTACCTGAGCCATTGTCCGGCTCACGCCCCAAGCCGAGCCCAAGGTTCCCCAGCCTTCCAGAAAGCGGCGTTTGGCGTCATCAAGATTCATAGCACAAAGGTGGGGGTGTTGGGCGTAAACTTCCAAAAGTTTTTGAAAGTTTTCGAAAAAATTTCCAGTGATACACTTTCGTTGCGGTCCCGAATTGTTGGTGCGGCTTGTCTGAGTTTCAGTTTCCAGAATTGACTAAACCGGCTTTTAGCGTTACATTGGCGCAGCAAATCAGCCGGTAGCTACTGCCAGGTGCGGGCGCTGCTGGCTATCCGTTCTGCCAAAAGGGCTGCCAATGGTTGTTCGCTGTGTCGCATTTGGCCACCCAATCCCTGCTTCATATGACCTTCTTCGCACCTACCTCGCAAGCCTCACTGCCAACGCTTTACGACCCGGCGTTTGAACACGACGCCTGCGGTACGGGCTTCATCACCTCGCTCAACGGGCGTAAGTCCCACGAGATGATAACGGATGCGCTCACGGTGCTGGAGAATATGGAGCACCGCGGCGCCTGTGGCTGCGACGCCGATTCCGGCGACGGTGCCGGCCTGCTGCTCCAACTCCCGCACTGGTTCCTGCTGGAAGAATGTACGGCCCTCGGCATCCGCCTGCCCGAGCCGGGCGACTACGGCGTTGGGATGGTTTTTTTGCCAAAAGATGCGGTCGCCCGTGAGGCTTGCCGAACGCTTATTAATACCGCCGCCGCTCAACGGGGGATCACCGTGCTTGGCTACCGTTCCGTGCCGGTGAATCCAGCCGGCATCGGCGTCACGGCCCTAAGCGGGGAGCCGGCGATGGAGCAGGTATTCGTAGCCCGGCCGACCGGGCTGGCTACGGCCGCGGACTTTGAGCGCAAACTCTACGTGCTGCGTCGGCTGATCAGCAAGTTGGGTCGGGAGCAATTGACGCCAGACGTTTACAGCGACTTTTACTTCGCGTCGCTTTCGTGCAAAACCATCGTTTATAAAGGGCAGTTGACCACCTATCAGGTGCGGGTCTATTTCCCCGACTTGTCTGACGCCCGCGTAACGTCGGCTTTCGGGCTGGTGCATTCCCGGTTTTCCACGAACACCTTTCCTTCCTGGAAGCTGGCCCAACCGTTCCGCCTCCTGGCCCATAATGGGGAGATCAATACCCTGCGCGGTAACCTCAACTGGTTCTATGCGGGGTTACGGAATTACACGTCGCCCTTTTTCTCGGCGGAGGAAATGGAGATGCTGTTGCCCGTGATCGACGCGGGGCAGTCGGACTCAGCCTGCCTCGACAATATTGTCGAGATTCTGCTACACACGGGCCGCTCCCTGCCGCACGTGATGATGATGCTCGTGCCGGAAGCCTGGGATGGCAACGCGCAAATGACCAACCTGAAGCGGGCGTTCTATGAGTTTCACGCCACTTTTATGGCGCCCTGGGACGGCCCGGCGGCGCTCCTGTTTACCGATGGCCAGTTGATCGGCGCGATGCTCGACCGCAATGGCCTGCGCCCCCTGCGCTACGCCCGGACCGACGATGGCCGGGTGCTGGTGGCCTCCGAAGCTGGGGTGTTGCCCATCCCCGAGGAACGGATCGTCGAGAAAGGCCGCCTTCAACCGGGCAAGATGCTGCTGATCGACACGGTGGCGGGCCGCATCATCACCGACGAAGAGCTGAAAAACGACGCCGCCAGTCGGCAGCCGTACGGCGAGTGGCTCAATGAATATCAGATTCGCCTCGAAGAGCTGCCCGAGCCCCGCCAGGCGTTTACCGATTTAGCCGATGACGCCGTGTTCAAGTACCATCAGGTGTTCGGCTACACTCGTGAGGATCTGACGACCATCCTGACCCCGATGGCCGTGGAGGGCAAGGAACCCATCGGCTCAATGGGCGTGGACGTACCGCTGGCGGTGCTTTCTGACCAGCCCCAGCACCTGAGCGCTTATTTCAAGCAGTTCTTCGCCCAGGTCACCAACCCACCGATCGACCCCATCCGCGAGAAGCTGGTGATGAGTCTGAAGACCTTTCTGGGCAACAACGGCAACATCCTCGACGAGGATAAAATGCATTGTCACTGCGTGGCGCTTCGCCAGCCGATCCTGACCAACCACGAACTGGAGAAGCTGCGCAGCATCGATACGGGCATCTTCAACGCCAAGACCCTGTTGGCCTATTTCCGCGCTGACGGAAAGCCCGGCTCCCTGCGCAACGGCCTCGATCGCCTCTGTCGCTACGCTGAAGATGCCGCCAGGGATGGTTTCGAGGTGCTGATTCTGTCCGACCGCTCGCTGGACTCGCAACACGCCGCGATTCCTTCCCTGTTGGCCGTGTCGGCTGTCCATCACCACTTGATCCGGCTCGGCTACCGAGGCTCCGTGGGCCTGGTCGTGGAGGCTGGGGATGTCTGGGAGGTCCACCACTTTGCCTGTCTGCTGGCATTTGGTGCGACGGCCATCAACCCCTACCTGGCCTTTTCCACGCTTCGGACCCGCCACGCCGACGGCCTGTTTCCAGTTGGCCTCGACTATCCGAAGCTGGCGCAGAACTACCTCAAGGCCGTCTGCGACGGCTTGTTGAAGATCTTCTCCAAGATGGGGATTTCCACCCTGCAGTCGTACCACGGGGCGCAGGTATTTGAAATTCTGGGCCTGAACCAAGCCGTAGTGGACACTTACTTCATCGGCGCCGTGACGCGCATCGGGGGGTTGGGGCTGGACGACATCGCCCGCGAGACGCTTTACAAGCATTTTCAGGGCTTCAAGAGCAGCACCCCCGATGAGCAGCACCTGCTGCCCGATGGTGGCGTGTACCAGTGGCGTCGGCGGGGCGAAGCGCACCAATTCAACCCGGAGACCGTCCACCTGCTGCAACACGCCACCCGCACCAACAACTACGCGCTTTACCAACGCTACGCCCAGCTCCTTAATCAGCCCGCCGACCACCTGTTCACGCTCCGCAGTCTGCTCGATTTTGCGCAGCACCGCGAACCCATTGCTCTGGAAGCCGTGGAGCCGGCCACCGCCATTATGCGGCGTTTCGCCACGGGGGCGATGTCGTTCGGTTCGATCTCGCACGAGGCGCACAGCACGCTGGCGATTGCGATGAACCGCATCGGCGGCCGGAGCAATACCGGCGAGGGCGGGGAAGACCCGCTGCGCTACGAACCGCTGCCCAATGGCGACTCGATGCGCTCGGCCATCAAGCAGGTGGCATCGGCGCGCTTCGGCGTCACCGCTCATTACCTCACCAATGCCGATGAGCTGCAAATCAAGATGGCCCAGGGGGCAAAACCCGGCGAAGGCGGTCAGTTGCCCGGCCACAAGGTTTCCGAATACATCGCTCAACTGCGCTTCTCGGTGCCCGGAGTCGGACTAATTTCGCCGCCGCCCCACCACGATATCTATTCGATCGAAGATTTGGCGCAGTTGATTCATGATCTCAAGAACGCCAATCCGAAAGCGTCCATTAGCGTCAAACTGGTCTCCGAAGTTGGGGTAGGCACCGTCGCTGCGGGCGTGTCGAAGGCCAAGTCCGATCACGTC
>JANPLI010000110.1:0-4499 GCA_031426455.1 Hymenobacteraceae bacterium
ATACACGGCGCAGGCCGCCACCAGCAGCAAGAACATTGGCTCCGCGACGACTTCCCGCATCGTCGTCAGCAGGCCCGAGCCGGCGTCGGCGACGAGCACATTTCGTCCGTTTTCGGCGCGCGACTGCACGACGGCCGCGTCAGTCAGGCCCGGAAGTGACGGCAAGATACCTGGCATCGAGTCAGCAGTAAAATGAATTTGGTGCATAAAGTCCCGGCATCCAGATTTGGTCGCCGGAGGCAGCCAGCAGTCGTTTGGGGCACCTTTGCTTCAGCCGGACGGTGGGGTAAACGTAAAAGCCTCTTCCTGAGCGCTAATCAGCTAGCTGACGATAATCAGGGTTCGGGTTGATTTTGATCAGCGCGGGTGGCGGAGCAATTGGCCCGCTTATCCTGCGCTGCTGACAAGGCTGCGCCCTAAAAAGAGATCTGCCTTATCAGCAGACCTCTTTTTAGGGCGCAGCAGCAAGCGACTTTTTTCCTTTAGTTGACGATTACGCGGCGGCTCTGCCGGGCGCCATCCGGCAGCACGACCCGGAGCGTGTACACGCCGCCGGGCAGCGGCAGCGCCACGCTGGTCCGGATTCCACCCAGCTCCGCACGCAGCGGGGCATTCCAGACGGGCTGACCCACCTGGTTGTAGAGCACGGCGGAGACGGTCGTGCCCGCCTGCACACCCGTCACCACGAGGTTGAGGCGCTCGCCGCCTTTCATCGGATTGGGGTACACATCAAAGTTGGATACTCCCGCCGTTTCGTTCAGGCCCGTTACGCCGCCCGCCCGGAAGCGCACCGAGAAACGGGTATTGGTCGCGTTGCGGCTGGCGGTGGTGAAGCTGAAAGCGGGGTTCAGCGTCAAATCCTGACTGACGCCGGTCACCGCATCCTGGAGCAGTACGGCGAAGCCCGCCGGGAAATTCAGGGCTTCGGCGGCGCGCAGCGTGTAGGCACCCGCCTCCCAGGCATTAACCACGAGCGGCACGGTGTAGTCGGTGGTGGGCAGCAGGGCAGGCAGGCCGTTGATGGAAAGCGTTTCCGTGCCGACGGGCGAGTAGATGCCCACGTGGTTGCCGGCGTTGAGGTAGAAGCCGTCGTAGGCCGGGTCGATGCCCGTCGTGGCGTTCTGCTCGAAGTACACGACGGCTTCGTCGTGGAGGGAACCGACGCCCTCCAGCGCCAGCCGGACCAACGGGCGGGCCTGGGCGGCAGCAGTGCCCCGGAAAAACGGGGCCGTCGGGTCGTCGCGGAATTCAATGATCCGGGCCGAATTCTCGAAGTGGACATTGCCGGGGAGGCCAGGGGTGAAAACCCGCACGAAAACGGCCTGATTAGCCGCAATGAACTCGCTGCCCGACGGCCCCGTGGAGATGCCATTGACGTAGGTATCATAGACGCCCTCGGTGAGCGTGAGGGAGCGGTACTTCGACAGCTGATCGTACATATTAGTCATCGTCAGCAGGGTCCAGTCAATTTTGGACGGGTACGGATTGCCCATCAAATGCCACCCGGATTCGGGGAGCGAACCGCTACTCAGCGGGCCGGAATCCATCGGGCCATTGTTCGGCTGGCCGACGAAATCGACGGTCTGGTTGGCCGGGATGCGGACCGTGATGCCCTGCATCACGCCCAGGGGCGCGGTGAGCGAGGCCGGCGACTGGTAGCCCTGGCGGAAGATGGCGTCGGAGGTGCCGGGGCCGCCGGTGCCCACCTGCGTCTCGTCGTAGAAAAACGCATTCGGGTACGGCAACACGTTGCCGGCGATGAAGCGGATGTTGTAGGGCACCGTGTTGTACTGCGGGTTCACCACGGGCGTGAAGCCAGGGGTGGTAAGGTCAGCTACCGTACCGCCGGTGCCGCCCGTGCCCGTGACGGAGGACGAGAAGTGGCGGTAGCCGGTGCCGGTATTGTAGCGGGGGTTGATATAGCGCTGGGCCGTGACATTGCCCACCACCTGGCCGGTCAGGTTTTGGTTGTAAATCAGGGCCGAAGCGGCCGTCACCATCGTAATGTCCGGCACCCGGGAGATCAGGGTCAGCGTTTGGCCGTCCGTGATGAGGCTCCCATTCCGCAGGTGCAACCGTTCCCGGACCCCCAACGCCCGTGACAGCGTGACCCCGAACGGGTTATTGATGACCAACTCGCTGACTTCATCCGGGAACCCGGGCCCCGTTACCTGGGCCGTCACGGCGCTGCTGAAGGTAATGCGGGCTTTGGTACCAAAATTCTTAGTTACGGTCCGGATTGGCCCTACCAGCACCCCGTCAACGCCCTCCGCGTTTTGGATAGTCAGCTTCGCATCGTCCATCAGCCGGAAGAGGTTTCCGTCGATGTGCGCCAAGCCGGAAATCGCGGCAGCCCCGGCGCTATCGATTTGAAAACTGCCGGTCACGGTTACCTCGCCACCAACCGTGGCGTTTATCCCCGGCCGGATCTCGATGTTATGGTAGGTGCCCGGCGGGATTGTCATATCGATGGTAATGATCAGGTCAGGCTGGGCGAAAGCCGGTGCGCTGACGGACAGTAACCCGACGAAGATCGCCGGGATCAGGAACCGGCGCATTTTATTGCGGGATTTGGCGGGGGTGGCAAGAAGTTTCATGGTAGAAATAAATTACAAAATTTGAAAAATTGATCAAAACCAGAGCGTTAGAACGAGCATGAGGGCAAAATTACCGGCTATTGCCAAGCGGTCATATGACGCCCATCAAGTACCTGGTTGACATCTATCAGACGGGGTCAGGCTGAATTAATACCAACCTTACCGGCTGCTGCCAGGCGGACTGCGTATGCCCGCGCGTATCCCTTTTCCGGCCCCCGTATGCACCCGCTGCCGCCTGCTTATCTGCCCACGCTTGCGCACCTGCTGTACACCGAGGCCAAGGGCTTTGTGGGGGTTTATGACCTGACGCTGGGCTGGTTTACGCAGGTCAATGCGGCGGCCGTAAAACTGCTGGGCTACCCGTCGGCACAGGCCTTTCTGGACGACCCGGACCACTCATTACGCCAACCACCCTGGACTGCTGGGCAATGGCAGACCTTGTGCGAGCAAACCCGGCGCGAAGGGCACCTGGAGGTGGAAGCGGAAATCCGCCGCTACACAGGCGAGCCACTCCGGGGGCACATCCGGTTTTCTTATTTTGAAATCGAAGGGCAGGCCCTTTTTCTGGTCTGCCTGACGGAAGACAACCGCCTGCAGCAGGCCGAGCGCGCGCTGGCGCACAGTGTGCGGCGGTTCGAAGCCGTGTTTGCCAACGCTACCATTGGCATCATCGTCTGCGACCAGCCCGGCGCCATTGTGGCCACCAATCAGCTGGTTGAAAAACTGTTCGATTATCAACCGGCCGAGCTACTGGGCCAGTTCATCGAAGTACTGGTGCCCGATACCCCTGGCCGGCAGCACGCCCAGTTGCGCGCGGCCTTCAACGCCCAGCCGCAGGTGCGGCATATGGGCGCGCACCGCGCCTTGCGGGGGCAGCGTAAAGACGGTTCGGTGTTTCCCGTAGAGGTCAGCCTGAGCTACTTTTACCTCGACCAGGAGCTGTACACGGTGGCCTGCATTCTGGACGTCACGCTCAAGCAGGCGGCTGAGCAGGATTTGATCGCGCAGAGCCAGCACATCGCGCGCCTCAATGCCGACCTGGAGCAGAAAGTGGCCGACCGCACCCACGCGCTGCTCATCACGCTGGAGCAGTTGGAGAAACGGGGCCGCGAGCTAACCCTGGCCCTGGCGGCGGAGCAGGAGCTGGGCGAGCTGAAATCCCGCTTCGTGTCCATTGCCTCGCACGAGTTTCGAACGCCGCTCACCGTCGTACTTACCTCGGCCGGGCTGATCGAAGAATATGCCGCCACCGATCAGCAAGGCCACCGGCTCAAGCACGTGCAGCGCATTCGCGCCTCGGTCAAGCACCTCAACGATATCCTGGAAGAATTCCTGTCCGTGGGCCGCATCGAGGAAGGGGCCATCCAGGCCCATCCGACCACCTTCGATATGACCGACCTGCTCGCCGAAACCCTGGCCGATGTGCAGGGGCTGCTCAAAGCCGGCCAGACCGTGACGCAGCACGTGCAGTGCCCCAGCCGCCTGCGGCTGGATGCTTCGCTGATGCGTAAAATCCTAGTGAATCTGCTCTCCAATGCCATCAAGTACTCCGGCGAAAAATCAGTCATCACACTTAAAGCCAACTGTTTGCGTCACCAACTAACCATCTCGGTGCAGGATACTGGCATCGGCATTTCCGCCGCCGATCAGGCGCAATTGTTCAAACCCTTTTCCCGGGCCGGCAACGTCACCAATGTCGTCGGCACCGGCCTGGGGCTTTACATCGTCGCCAAATATCTGGAGCTGTTGCGGGGCACCATCCAGCTGCAAAGCGAACTGAATCAGGGTACTACCGTCACTATCACCGTTCCGTATGAAAACGATCCTGCTGATTGAAGACCACGACCTCATCCGCGAAAACACCGCCGAACTGCTGGAGCTGGCGGGCTTCGCCGTGCTGGT
>JANPLI010000111.1:0-77302 GCA_031426455.1 Hymenobacteraceae bacterium
TGAGCGGCACCCGCGTCGATCAGTACGTGCGCCACGTCGAGGGCGCGGCGGGCCATTCCCTCACGGCGATGACCCGCGCCGTGATCGAGGAACGGCCGACGCATTTCCGCGAGATCGACGTGTTTTCGCGCCTGATGATGGGACCGCATCATCTTCCTCGGGGTGCCCGTGGACGACGAGATCGCCAACATCATCAACGCCCAGCTGCTGTTTCTGGAGTCGGTGGATGCCCGCAAGGACATCCGCCTCTACATCAACTCACCGGGCGGCAGCGTGTACGCCGGCCTGGGGATTTACGACACGATGCAGTATGTCGGCCCCGACATCGCCACGAGCTGCACCGGGATGGCCGCGTCGATGGCCAGCGTGCTGCTGGCGGGCGGTGCGGCGGGCAAACGCTCGGCCCTACCCCACGCCCGCGTGATGATGCACCAGCCCTCGGGCGGGGCGCAGGGGCCGACGTCGGACATCGAGATTTCGGCCCGCCAGATCCTGAAGATGCGGCAGGAGCTGTACGACATTCTGGCCCACCACACCGGCAAAACCTACGACGAAATCCACACCCACTCCGACCGCGACTACTGGCTCCGCGCCGACGAAGCCCAGGCCTACGGGCTGATCGACGAGGTGCTGGTGCGCGAAAAAGGCTGAGGCCACCGACCAGGCGCCGAACGAATGAAGGGCGGGATACGCCCCCAATTATATAAGCACCGGCACGCGCTTCCGGCAGGTACCGGCTGGCGGGTGGCGCTCCTACCGCTGCAGGGTGGCCCATCGCCCGCCCCCTTCCTCAAGCCCCCGCAAACTGGTAGGCCCGCAGCGAGAGGTTTTTCCACTGAAACCCGTCGTAGATACTCGTGGGCTGCCCGCCTAGCCCGCTGGCGAACACCAGGGGCAGAAAGTGCTCGGAGGTGGGGTGCGCCCGCGCAAAAAGCGGGTGCTGGTAGGCCGAAAGGAGCTTAGCGGGGTAGTTCCGGTCGGTGGGGTCGGCGAGTTCGGCGGCGATGAAGTCATCGAAGGCTTTTGCCCAGTTGTCGGGCGCCAGGGCGTGGCCGCCGAACCGGACGATCTCCTCCCGATTGTGCACCAGGCCGCCGCTGCCCACGAACAGGATGTTCTCGTGGCGCAGGGGCGCGAGCGCGGCGGCGAGGCGCAGGTGGAAAACGGGGTCGAGCGCGGCCTGCTGCGAGAGCTGAACGACGGGAATCGGGTCGTGCGGGAACAGCAACAACAGCGGAATCAGCGCGCCGTGGTCGAGGCCCCGGTGCGGCTCGGGCCGGGCCGCAATGCCGGCTGCGGTGATCAGGTCGATGATCCGGTGGGCGAGCGCGGGATGCCCCGGTGCTTGGTAGGCGGACCGGAATTCCGGCGGAAAGCCTTCGTCGAGCTGCGCCAGCCGGGGGCTGGTCGTGACCGCCACCACGTCGGTCTGCCAATGCCCCGAGAACAGCACGATGGCCGCCGGCAACGTGGGAAAGTGCTGCGCCCGGAGGGCCGCGAAATCGGCCTTCAGCTCGCTGCTCTTGAAGGCTTCGTACATCGTGCCGTGCGAGATGAAAACGCTGGGCTGCGTGAACGGGGGCATCGGCTGAATCGGGGGGAGTTGATTACGAGCGGCCGGAAATGCCGCGCCATCCGTCGGCTGACCGACTGGCCGCGCGGGGCGAAAGTATCACCCGTGTGGGCTTTCAGGCGGTGTGGACCGGCAGCCGGGGGCTATCGGCCCGTGCCCGCGCTCACCCATAGCGCAGCGCGTCGATGGGATTCAGCCGCGCGGCCTTGCACGCCGGGTACCACCCGAAGAACACCCCGATGGCGGAACTGAACAGCACGGCCAGTGTCCCCGACGAGGCGGCCACCGGCGTATCCCAGCCCAGCGCGCGGCCCGTCACTTGGGCGATGCCCGTCCCGGGGCCGGGGGAGTGAGGCTGTGCCGACCTTTGCGGCGCGGCCCGGCCGCATCCTCCCTCCTGAATGACTTCCGAAGAAGAACTCCGCCACCTGCAAGGCCTGCTGCGCATCGAGCAGGAAGAAGACCGCGACCAGTACCGCATCCGGGCGGCCAAGAGCACGATTGCCGAACGCCAGCGGCGCGGGCTGTGCTGGTACCCGATCAAAATCATCAGCGAAGAAGTGGGCTTTGCCGGCCGCCTCGTGATCGAGCTGGAGCGCCCGCCGGGCGCCGGCGCGCTGCACCTGTTTCAGGTGGGCAAGAACGTGGCCCTCTTCGCCAACGCCACCAGCGGCTCGCAGCGGGGCAACAAAAGCACCGAAGCCGACCCCGACAAACGCCCCCAGGCGACGGGCATCGTGACGAACCTGCGCCGCAACGTGCTGACCGTGACGCTGGCCAAGGACGAACTGCCGGAGTGGGCCGACGACCGCAGCGTGAAGCTGGGCTTGGACCTGACGTACGACGAGATGTCGTACCGCGAGATGGAATTCGCCCTCCAGAAGACGATGGGCGCCTACGGCACCCGCCTGGCCGAGCTGCGCGAGGTACTGCTGGGGCACCGCCCGGCCACATTCATCGAGCGGCGCCAGCAGCCCGACGCCGAGGCGATGGCCGGGCTGAACCCGTCGCAACAAGCCGCCGTGCGCCACTGCCTCAACGCCGTGGACGTGGCCGTGATCCACGGCCCGCCCGGCACCGGCAAGACCACGACGCTGGTGCAAACCATCGTGCAGACCCTGAACCACGAGCGCCGGGTGCTGGTGACGGCCCCCTCAAACACGGCCGTGGACCTGCTGACCGAGAAGCTCGCCCTGGCCGGCGTACGGGTGGTGCGCATCGGCAACCCCAGCCGCGTCAGCGAGTTGCTGCTCGACCACACCCTCGACGCCCAGCTCCTGCGCCACCCGGACTATCAGGAGGCCCGGGCGCTGCGGAAATCGGCGGAGCAGTTCAAGGAGGCCGCCGCCGAGTACAAGAGCAGTTTCGGCGGCGCCGAGCGCGAGCAGCGCCGCCGCCTGCGCGAGGAAGCCAAGGAGATGTACGACCAGGCCGACCGCCTGGAACGCTACGCTTCGGACCAGCTCATCGAACGCGCCCAGGTGATCACGGCTACGCTGGTGGGCACCGCCGGCCGCGCCGTCCGCCACTTGCTGTACGACACGGTCTTCATCGACGAAGCCGCCCAGGCCCTGGAACCGGCCTGCTGGATCGCCATCGCCCGCGCCGACCGCGTGGTGCTCGCCGGCGACCATCACCAGCTCCCGCCCACCGTCAAGAGCGAGGAAGCCGCCCGTAAAGGGCTGCGCGAAACGCTGTTCGAGAAGGTGATCGCCCGGCAGGATGGCGTCGCGCGGATGCTGACCACCCAGTACCGGATGCACCGGGAGGTGATGCAGTTCAGCAGCGCCTATTTTTACGACGGGCGCCTGCACGCCGCCGATTCCGTGGCCAACGCGGACCTCCACGCCTACGACCCGAACGTGTTCGCCGAAGGCCCGGCCGTGGAATTCATCGACACGGCCGGCACCGGGTTCAACGAAGTGGCCATCGAAAACTCCCGCTCCGCCGCTAACCCCGAGGAAGCCGACCTGCTGCTCAACTACCTCCAGTACCTGCTCACCGGCTACGACCCCGACCAGCACCCCACCGCCCCTGCACCAGAAGAAACAGCGGCCGACGCCGAGGATTTTGACGAGACGGCCCCGATAGCCCCTACGCCAACTACCTCAAACCTTCCCACCCTCAAACCCTCCCACCCTCCCCTAACCATCGGCGTCATCGCCCCGTACCGCGCCCAGATCAATTACCTGCGCGACCAGGCCGAGGACCAGTACCCGTTGCTGCGCGAATTGATGCACCGCCGCCAGCTCAGCATCCATACCGTGGACGGCTTCCAGGGGCAGGAACGCGACATCATCGTGCTGAGCCTGACGCGTTCGAACGCCACCGGCGAAATCGGTTTCCTGGCCGATATCCGCCGAATGAACGTGGCGATGACCCGTGCCCGCAAGCGCCTGATTGCCGTCGGCGACTCGGCCACGCTCTCGGCGCACCCGTTCTTCCGCGAGTTCATCGCCTACGTCGAAGCCGTCGGCGGCTACCGTTCGGCCTGGGAAGTGATGCCGTTGTTTTGACCGCAGTCGGGCGGTAGGCGGCTGAATCTGACGGCCCCGGCGGCTGGCAGGCCCCGCAACACATCCGGAAGCGCCCCGTTGGATTACCATTCCCCCGTACCTTTCCCCTTGAACCGATTAACCCCGTTTTCCAATGACCGCAATCACTGACAATACCGTCGTCTCGCTGACCTACGAACTACGCGTGAGCGACGAAAACGGCCAGCAAACCCTGGTCGAAACCGCCGAGGCCGACGAGCCGATGATTTTCCTGTTCGGCCGCAGCGGTATGCCCGAACACTTCGAAGCCGCGCTACTGGGCAAAACGTCCGGCGACGCCTTCGAAATCACACTGGCGCCGGAAGAAGGCTACGGCGAGTACGACGAGGAGATGCTCATCACGCTCCCCAAAAACACGTTTGAAGTGGACGGCCAGCTCGACGAGGAGATGGTGCAGGTGGGCAACTACCTACCGATGGCCGACAACGAGGGCAACCATATGCAGGGCCGGGTGGACGAAATCACCGCCGACGCCGTGCGCATCGACTTCAACCACCCCCTCGCCGGAATGACGATGCACTTCGAAGGCCGCGTAGCCGAAGTGCGCCCCGCCACCCAAGTCGAGATCGAGCACGGCCACGTGCACGGCCCCGACGGGCATCACCACTGAGTGACTGAGTGACTGAGTGACTGAAGGCGGTTGTGCATAGTCACTCAGTTCCACTCAGTCACTCAGTACCAAGTCTTGTAGTTCGGGGAAGAAAACGGCGAACTCGGCTTCGTAGGCGCTGAAGTGGCGGGCCAGTTCGGCGCCCGCACCTTCGATGCCGGAATGGGCTGAGGCCCGGCGGCTCAGGCCCGCCAGCGAGCGGTCGATGCCGGCGGGCGTGGCGTAGTTCGTGAGCCAGTCCTGCCGGACCATATAGGGCAAAAATTGCTGCACCCCGGCCGGCAGTTCGTGGGCGCGGCGCGTCAGCAGGGCGTACATCCGGTGCGTAAAGGCGGCCAGCGGCTCGTGCGGCGAGTAACGGGCGAAGTCGCGGGCCAGGAAATGATCGTAGAGCACGTCGGCAATCACCGGCGCGTACTTACCGAAGCCCGCCTCCCGAAGGCGGGCTTTCGTTTGATGCACCACCGGGTGCTGGTCGGTGAAGCCGTCGATGCGGTGATGCAGGGCAATCCCGCGCCGGAAACCTTCCGGGTACGCTTCGGCGGCGCGGCGCCCGCCTACGTGGTCAGCGGAAAAATTACCGAGCAGCGCGTCCTCGTCAGCGGCCGGCGACAGAAAGAGATGGGCAAGCAGATTCATCGGCGGCAAGGTAGGCCCGTAGCTGATTACCGCCACCTCACCACCTCACCACCTCACCACCTCACCACCACTACCCCCACAACCCCGGCCCAAAGCCGCGCGTATGGGAGGGGCAACTGATTTTTCACCTCCCCTCCTTCCATTCCATTCCGATGGCCGCTTCCGCCCCCGCTCCCACCCACGACCTGACCCAGCTCATCGCCAAAATCAAGGACGTGCGCTACGCAATGCTCACGACGGCCGACGCTGCCGGCCACCTGCACGCCCGCCCGATGTACACCCAAGAGCCGACCACCAGCGGCGAATTATGGTTTTTCACGGAGAAAGATTCGGCTAAAGTCCACGAGGTGCAGCGCGATGCCCAGGTTTGCATCGCCTACGCCGACCCCAGCGCCAACACCTACGCCTCCGTCACGGGGCAGGCGACCGTCGTGATCGACCGCGCGAAGATCGACGAACTCTGGACCGAAAACCTGAAAGCCTGGTTTCCGGGCGGCAAAGACGACCCCAGCGTCGCCCTACTGCGCGTAACCATCGAGCGCGGCGAGTACTGGGATTCGCCCTCTAACGCTTTCGTACAGGTCTACGCTTACCTGAAAGCCGTGACGACCGGCGAAAAAGCCTACGGCGCACCCGGCTCCGAACACGCCAAAGTGGTGGCGTAGCCCGCCGCGAATACGGCCCCGGTATTACTTTCGCTCACCCGGCAACCCTCGCCGGCCCTTTGCTGCATTCACTGTGCACCACCAAACGGTCAGGCTTCCAACGGGAGGCCTGACCGTTTTTTTAGTTGCTCGTTGCTGGTTTCTAGTTGCTGGTTACGCATAACCACGTCAACGTACCACCAAAAACGAACAACCAAAAACGAACAACCAACAACCAAACTTGCCCGTCACCTTCCTCTTTTTCACGCTGCCGCCCGGCGACTGGCAACGGGGCCTGCTGCAAATGGGCACCACCCCGCGCCATCTGTGCAAAGTGCCGGGCCTGCGCTTTGCCCGAATGCTGGGCACGGGCATCGCCTACGGCCTGCGCCCTGACCTACGCCATTACGGCCTGCTGGCCGAATGGACCGATGCCACCGCCGCTCAGGCCTTCCTGCTGACGGACCCCGTGCTGACCGCCTTCGCCGCGCGCGGCTGGACCTGGATCACCACCTGGCTCGAACCCCTGCACGCGCACGGTGCCTGGGGCGGCGCGCAGCCCTTTCGGCCGACAACTCCCCCCGCAGCCGCGCCGCCGGACGGCCCGGTGGCCGTATTGACCCGTGCCGCCATCCGGTGGTCCCGGTTGCGGGCGTTCTGGCAGGCCGTGCCGGCAGCAGCCTGTGCCGTAGCGGGTGCCGAAGGGCTGCGTTTTTCGCTGGGAATGGGCGAGTTACCGCTCGTTCGGCAGGCCACGCTGAGCATCTGGGAATCCGAAGCCGCGATGCGCGCCTACGCCTACCGGGCGCCCGCGCACCTGGATGTGATGAAGCGCACCCGCGCCGAAGGCTGGTACTCGGAGGAGCTTTTTGCCCGGTTTCGGGTGGTGGAGGCGCCCCAAAACGTCACCCAATGATGTGGTTGTGGGTGCCGGGCGCCGGGCCGTGCTTTGTGGGCGCTAATCCTGCTCCCGATGTACGCATCTTACACCTCCCGTTTCCGCCCGATTTGCGGCGCTTTCCTGCTGCTGACCCTAGCCCTCGTACTACCCGCCGCACGGCTGCAAGCCCGCACGACTACAGCTAAAGTGCGGGCTGCCAGCCTAACGGGCACCGCCCCGCGCCTGGAAGCAGTCCCGAACCCGGCTTCGGGCACCACCCGCCTCACGGGCCTGCGACCGGGCGAGCCGGTGATGCTGCTCAACCCCCTGGGGTACCCGGTGCGCCAGTTCTTTCCCCGCACCACGCCCGCCGAGTTGGACCTGCACGACCTCACGCCGGGCCTCTACCTGCTGCAAGCCGGCCGGCGCGTGGCGCGGCTGGTGGTGGAGTAAACCGGGCGGGCATCCACCGATTCCGCCCGGGCTGCCCGAATGCGCGCCGAGCGGCTCGTACCTTGCGGGCTATGCTGAAGCACCTGTTCTTCATCGGTTGCCTGCTGCTGGGGGCGTTTCCGCGGACCAGCCACGCCCAGGGCGCCTACCGCTTCGAGGGGACCATCGTCGATGCCAACACCCAGCGCCCGTTGGCGGGCGAAGTGACGGTGTACGGCACCATCACCCCCGACGCGATGAGCCACCTCTTCACCGGCCGCAACGGGGGCTTTACGGTGTGGGGCGAAACGCCCGGCCCGTACCGGTTCGTGGTGTCGGCGCTGGCGTATGTGTCGCAGGAAGTGCCGCAAAGCGCCGTGGCCGGTACGCCGACCAACTTCACCGTGCGGCTGGTGCCGCAGGAAGTTGGGGCGAAGATGCCGCTCAATACCATCCGTTTTCGCCAGAGCAAGGCGGAGCTACTGCCGGAGTCGTACCCGGAACTTGACCGGCTGGTGGCCGTACTGAACGCGAATCCAGCGCTTGAGATCGAGCTAAATGGTCACACTGACAATCAGGGCGATCCCGCAAAAAATCTCCTCCTATCTGAGCAGCGGGTGCAGACGGTGGTGGCCTTCCTTACCCGCCAGGGCATTGCCGCCACGCGCCTGCGCAGCAAGGGTTTCGGCGGCACCCAGCCCATCGCCCCGAACGATGTGGAAACCAACCGCGCACAGAATCGGCGGGTGGAGTTGGAGATTCTGAAGCGGTAAAGGGCGACGGCTACCCGCTACGTTCTCCATAAGACCGTGAGGCGCCTTTTGTCGGCAATCGGGTTTCGTGCTACGCGCGTCCTGCCCGACCTTTGCCCCTGCGCGTGTTTCAGGTTTCATACCAAAAACCAGAAACCAGCAACCAGAAACAAAGCAGAATGCCCGCCTACCACCCCACCGACCTCGAACCCAAGTGGCAGCGCCACTGGCTGACTCAGAAGACGTTTCGCGCCACGAATGGCGGCGATAAGCCGAAGTACTACGTGCTCGATATGTTCCCGTACCCGTCCGGGGCGGGGCTGCACGTGGGGCACCCGCTGGGGTATATCGCCTCCGACATCGTGGCCCGCTACAAGCGTCACCGGGGATTCAACGTGCTGCACCCGATGGGCTTCGACTCGTTCGGGCTGCCCGCCGAACAGTACGCGATCCAGACCGGCCAGCACCCGGAGCAGACCACCCGCGAGAATATCACCCGCTACATCGGGCAGTTGCAGAGCCTGGGGTTTTCCTATGATTGGGACCGCGAAGTCCGCACCTCTGACGCGGACTACTACCGCTGGACGCAGTGGATTTTCCTCCAGCTCTTCAATGCCTGGTACGACCTCGACGCGGATCGCGCCCGGTCGCTCAAGGAACTGACCGACCACTTCGGCGCCCACGGCTCCGAGGGCATCCGCGCGGCCGGCGACGATGGCGAGCGCGCCGTGTTCACGGCCGGCCAGTGGCAGCTGATGACCGAACACCAGCGCCTGGAAACCGTGGCGCCCTACCGCCTTGCTTATCAGACGGAAACCTACGTGAACTGGTGCCCCGGCCTGGGCACGGTGCTGAGCAACGACGAAGTGAAGGACGGCGTGAGCGAGCGCGGCGGCTACCCCGTCGAGCGCCGCCTGATGCCGCAGTGGATGTTGCGCATCACGGCCTACGCCGACCGCCTGCTCCGCGGCCTCGACGGGCTGGACTGGCCCGACGCCGTGAAGGAGATGCAGCGCAACTGGATCGGCCGGTCGGTGGGCGCCTCAATGAAGTTTCGGGTGATGCTGCCCGACGGCGCCGAAACGGCGGCGACGGCCGAAGAAATTGAAGTCTTCACCACCCGCATCGACACCATCTACGGCGCCACGTTTCTGGTGCTGGCCCCTGAACACCCGCTGACGCTGACGTTGGGTGAGCGCGCGTTTCAAGCTGATGCCGCCAACCCCGCCGTGGCTACCCGCTGGGCCACGCTGCAAGCCTACGTCGAGCAGGCGAAGAACCGCTCGGAGCGCGACCGCCAGGCCGACGTGAAGACCGTGAGCGGCGCCGACACCGGCTTTACGGTGCGCAATCCGTTCACGGGCAAAGATATTCCGGTCTGGACTGCCGATTATGTGCTGGCCGGCTACGGTACCGGCGCCGTAATGGCTGTGCCCTCCGGCGATCAGCGCGACTGGCTTTTCGCCACCCACTTCGGCCTGCCCATCGTGCCGGTTTCCAACGCTCAGCAGCACCTCGACCAACAGGCCGACCCCACGAAAGAGGGCCGCTACGTGCAGCCCGGCCTGACCCAGGGAATGGAATACGCCGAAGCCACGGCCACGCTGCTGGCCCACCTGGAAGCGAAAAAAATCGGGCAGGCAAAGGTGACGTACCGCCTGCGCGACGCCATTTTCGGGCGCCAGCGCTACTGGGGCGAGCCGCTGCCGATCTACTACGCCGCCGACGGCACCGCGCGCGGGGTGGCCGAAGCCGATCTGCCCATCCGGCTGCCCGAAATCAGCGAATACAAGCCCACCGAAGCCGGCGACCCGCCCCTGGGCCGCGCCACTGACTGGAAGTACACCAAAAACGGCGAGCGCTTCCCCTTCGAGCTGAGCACGATGCCCGGCTGGGCCGGCTCGTCGTGGTACTACCTCCGGTATATGGACCCCACCAACCCCGACCGGTTCGTGAGCGCGGAAGCGGAGCAGTATTGGGGCGAAGTGGACTTCTACCTCGGCGGCGCCGAACACGCCACCGGTCACCTGCTCTACGCGCGCTTCTGGTACCTTTTCCTCAAAGACCGGGGCCTGGTAACGGGCGAAGAGCCGTTCCGCAAGCTGCTGAACCAGGGGATGATTTTGGGGCGGTCGAGTTTTGTGTATCGGGTAGCCGGCACGAACCAGTTCGTCACGGCTTCAAAGCGCAACCAGTTCGAGACCACGGCGCTGCACGTTGAAGTGAGTCTGGCGGAAAACGATGTGCTGGATATCGAGCGCTTCCGACAGTGGCGCCCGGAGTACGCTAAAGCCGAATTCATTCTCGAAGAAGATGGGCGCTACCTGTGCGGCACGGAGGTCGAGAAGATGTCGAAGTCGAAGCACAACGTCGTCAGCCCCGATGACCTCGTGGGCAAGTTCGGCGCCGACGCCCTGCGCTGCTACGAGATGTTCCTCGGCCCCCTCGAACAGTTCAAACCCTGGAATACGAACGGCCTGACGGGCGTCAGCACCTTCCTGCGGCGCTTCTGGCGGCTGTTCCACCCCGAAGAAGGCGTTTTTGCGCTGACCGACGACGCGCCCACGGCGGCGGAACTGCGCATCCTGCACGGCACCATCAAGAAGGTGCAGGACGACGTGGAACGCCTCTCATTCAACACCGTCGTGTCGGCGCTGATGATTGCCACCAACGAGTTGGGCGCGCTCAACTGCCACAAGCGCGCCGTGCTGGAGCCGCTGGTGGTGGTCATTTCGCCCTACGCGCCGCACCTGGCCGAAGAGCTGTGGGCGTTGCTGGGCCACGAGGCGGGCACCGTCAGCACCACACTTTGGCCCGTGTATGAAGAGAAATACCTGGTGGCCGATGAGGTGACGTATCCGCTGGCCATCAACGGCAAAGTGCGGCATCAGCAGGTGTTCCCAGCTTCCGCCACGGCCACCGAAATTGAAACGGCCGTGCGCGAATCGGACTTCCTGACGCGCTACGCCGAGGGTAAGGCGGCGAAGAAGATCATCGTCGTACCCGGCCGGATGGTGAACGTGGTGGTGTGAGAACGTGGTGGTGTGAGGAAGCAGCCGCAAGCGGTAAGCTTCAAGCGGCAAGCTACGCCATCCGCCTTTGACATTCGAAATAGGTCGGCAGAATTAATTTGTCATTGCGAGGAGGTACGACGAAGCAATCTCAAGCAGGTTCACTGGCACGTTTTACGCTAAAAATTAGTCGTTTAATAAACTGATTTTATGGATATTACTTCGTTCCTCGCAATGACAAACCCACGCTTATTTCCGCTCGACTACTGAGTTGAACGCAACGAAAAAAGCCCGCCGGATTGGCGGGCTTTTTTCGTGTTTTTTGTCCGGGCGCTCCGCTGTTGAAACCAAAATGCCTCGCCAGGTGAGGTGGGGCGTTTTCGGTCAAGCTGGCTGCGGCTTGGGCTGCGAGGCTACGAACGCCTGCCACTCGGGATCGGCTTCCAATTCGCGGCCAGCCTTTTCCCAACTCTTTTCGGTGATTTTGCCGCGTTTCATCAGGTCGGCTTTAAGCTCCTCCAGATTCTTCCCTCTCTTGCGCATAATGGTCGTGCAGATTACGAATGGCTTGATCAAGCTCGCGCGGTGGCGTCTGCTGCGTCTTTTTTCGAAACGCGTGCAGCAGCAAGTAGCGTTCCTCTCCCGCTTCGCCTCCCAGCCGATGCACGAAAATACGGTAGTTGCCAATGATCAGCTCGCCGAACCAGAAAGGGTACCCGGAAAATAGCTTCAGATAAGGGCTACCCAAGCGTTCGATACTGCTCAAGCCGGTCAGTATCCGGAGGATTTTGGTGGCGTCTTTCAACGAAAGCCCAGCTAAGTACTCATTGACCGGATCGACTCCCTTTCGGTCGGTGTACGTCTCAAACGTGCGCATCTTGTCAGCGAAACTACGCACACTTCCCACCCCTCACAGCATCGGCGCCCTGATACAGGGTGTATCTTCTGATTCCCGATCAATCTTCAGTAGCAGCGCGACGGCCAGGGTCAGTAAAAACAAGGCCAGCGGGCTTTTTTTCGGCCAAAAACCACCCGCCAGACGCGGTTTTCCGACCCAAAAATCGTACTTTTATAGCGAAACCAAACCCCGTTTTTTATGCCTCATTTAGTCGTCCTGACGGGCGCCGGCATCTCCGCTGAAAGCGGCATCAAGACCTTCCGCGACTCCGACGGCCTCTGGGAAAACCACCGCGTTGAGGACGTGGCCACGCCCGAAGCCTTCCAGCGCAACCCGGACCTGGTGCAGGAATTCTACAACCAGCGCCGCCGGCAGGCGCGCGACGTGATGCCCAACGCCGCCCATTTTGCGCTGGCTGAATTCGCCGCCGCCAACCCCGAATGGCGCATCAGCATCATCACCCAAAACGTGGACGACCTCCACGAGCGCGCCGGCTCGCCCCACGTGCTACACCTGCACGGCCGCCTGGACCAGGCGCGCTCCGTGAAAACGGGCCAGGTATTCGACTGCCCCGGCGACCTGGAAACCGGCGACCTCTGCCCCGCCGGTGGGCAGCTTCGGCCCCATATCGTGTGGTTCGGCGAGGCCGTGCCCGCCATCGAGGAAGCCACGCGCATTGCCGCCACCGCCACGGCGCTGCTGGTCGTGGGCACGTCGCTGCAAGTATATCCGGCGGCGGGGCTGATTCACCAAGTGCCCCGGAAAACCTCGCTCTTTCTGGTGGACCGCCACGCGCCCACCAACCTGCCGCACGGGGTGCGCGTGTTCGAGGAAGCCGCTTCCACGGGAGTGCCGAAGGCGCTGGCGCTCATCAGCAGCACGAATGACGAGGCAATGTAACGACGGTGCGCCGCGCCGTCGAAAACCACGTCACCCGGCAATGAGGCACCCATAAAGGAGGCGCTCCCAGACAACCAACCCGCGCCAGGGTAGTACGAACAGGCAGAAACAAGCCATCTGCCACCCAATGTCGCCTACCGCCCTCGACGCGCTCGTCAAGCAATTCCTTCAGCACAAGCTGCACCTGGCCTTTGCCGAAAGCTGCACCGCCGGCAAGCTCGCCGCCGATCTGGTACAGGCGCAGGGCGTGAGCGAAGTCCTGCTCGGGTCCGTGGTGACCTACCATCCGGAAGCCAAGCAAAAGCTGCTGGGCGTGAAAAAGGCCACGCTGGACCAGTACACCGCTGAATCGCAGCAAACGACCAGCGAAATGGCGCAGGGCCTGCGTCGCCAGTTGCCGCAGGCAGATGTGTGCGTGGCTATCACGGGCCTGTGCGGGCCAGGCGCTTCGGAAGACGCCGACAAGCCTGTCGGGACGATCTTGGTCACGGTCCTTTTCCACCACCAGGCCCACGAATATCGGGTGCAGCTCGAAGGCACCGGCCAAAAGCTCCGTCAGCAGGCCGCCGATTTTGTGTACGCCAAGCTCGGCGAGCTACTGACGCGCTACCAGCACGCGCCGGTGTAGTGCGGGGGGGGCGGGTTGTGAGGTGGTGTAGTCTAAGTGTCACCACCACTACCACCCTCGTCGCTTCGTGACGGGTATAGTTGCTGCGGGGCAAAGCCCCTGGCTACACAAACAACCTTTTCCCGAACGGATAGGTAAAACGCCCGGCGTTCCGAAGGGGGCGTTTTAACCTATGCTCCAACCCTACCGCCGAATCCGCGCGCTGGCCGCCGGATTTGCCTTTCTGATTGCCCCGACAGCGCCCGCTTGGGCCCAACAGGCAGCGCCGATCAGCATCCACACGGTTTATCTGATCGGCAATACGGCCGCTGTTCCCCTGACCGAAATCCGCGCCGCCGCCTTGCGGCAGGTATTGCAGGCCACCGCCGGGCCGCTGACGCTGGTGCATCTGGGCGACGTGGTAGCCAACGACGGTCTGCCGAAAAAACCCGACGTCATCCTCACCGCCCGCCTCGATGCCCTGGTGGGGCTGGTTACTGGGCTGCCCAATGCCCGGCTGGTGGTGGTGCCCGGCGATAAGGACTGGGCCAACGCCGGTAAAGAAGGTCTGAAAGCCGTTCGTCGCCTGGGGGAGTATCTGGATGCCAAGCTCAACATCGAAGGCAAGGGCAAAGCGCGGGTATTGCTGCCGGGCGGCGGCTGCCCCGGCCCAGACATCCTTGACCTGGCCCCGAACGTCCGGCTGGTAGCCGTGAACTCGGCCTGGTTCACGCACCCCTACGACCGGCCCGAAGAGCCGGACACGGACTGCAAAACGTTGTCGAAGGAAGAATTTGACGAGCAGCTCGACGACGCGCTTTCCGACCGGGGCCGGCGCAACGTGCTGCTGGTGGGCCACCACCCGGCCGTGAGCGAAGGCATTTACGGGGGCCGGGTGCCGCTCAAACGCCACCTTTTCCCGTTCGAAAATATGCCGGTGCCGCTGCCCGTCTTCGGCTCCATCTATGCGGCCTACCGACAGAACGTGGGCACGCCGCGCGACCTCGCTTTTCCGGCCTATACGGCCTACGCCAAAACCATCCGCAACGCCCTGCGCGACCACCCCGGCGTGGTGTACGCCTCGGCCCACGATTTTTCGCTGCAATTGCAGCCTCTGGCGGCGGGTTTTCAGCTGGTCAGCGGCTCGCTGACGCAGCACCAATTCGTGGGGCACAACGGGCGGGCACTCTATAACCGCCCGGAGGAAGGTTTCGCGAAGCTCGAATACAGCCCTGACGGCACCGTTCGGGCTTCCTTTCTGACCTTCCCGGAAGATGACGGCGGCAAAAGCATCGCCGCGCCGACCGTCGCTTTCGCCACCACCCTGCTGCGCGCACCGTGCGCATCGGCGCCCGCTGATTCGCCGGGCGCCCTAGCCAATGAAGCCTTTCCGTGCGGCAATACTGCGCCTACCCAGTCGGCCCTGACCATCAAGGACGCCCCCGCGCCCGGCACGGCCAGTACCACCGTGGTGCCGGGGCCAGAGTACAAAGCCGGCTTCTGGGGCCGGACGCTGATCGGCCCGGTTTATCGCCGCGACTGGACGACCGCCGTGCAGGCGCCCACGCTGAACCTGGCCGAGAGCCACGGCGGACTGCACGCCTTCGGGCGCGGCGGCGGGCGTCAGACGACTTCGCTCAAGCTGGTCGGCGGCGATTCGCTCGAATACGTCTTCCGTTCCATCAACAAAGACCTTCAGGGCGCACTGCCGCCGGAGTTGCGCAACACGGTGATCGCCGACGTACTACGCGACGTCACGGCCACTTCACAACCTTATTCCGGCCTGATTTGCAGCGAGTTGCTGGATGCTACCGACATTCTGCACGCCCGGCCGCAGCTTTACCGCCTCCCCGACGATCCGGCGCACCTGGGCGTATTTCGGCCCGAATTTGCCGGGCTTTTCGGTACGCTCGAAGACCGTCCGCAGGATGCGGAGCGCGGTAATCAGAAGGGCTTTGCCGAATCCGACGACGTGACGCGCTCGTTCGGGCTGTTCCGTAAGCTCTACAAAGACCACGACACGCACGTCGATGCCCCGGCGCTGGCCCGCGCCCGTGCCTTCGATATGCTGGTAGCCGACTTCGGCAAGCACGAGGATAACTTTCGCTGGGCCGGCTACGAAGGCCCCGGCAAGACGCTGATCTATAAGCCGATTCCGCGCGACCGCGACCAGAGCTTCACCCTCTGGAACGGTGCCCTGACCTGGACTGCCAACCGCGAGTGGGCCGTGCCGAGCATCGAAGACTTCGGCCCGCGCATTCACGGGCTGGAAAGCCTGAACTGGCCCGCCCGCCACCTCGACCGGATGCTGCTCCAGAGCGTGACGCGCGAACAGTGGGCCGAGGCGGCAAAATACCTGCAAACGCAACTGACGCCCGCCGTCATCGACCGCGCCGCTAACCGCCTGCCGCCGGAGCTGCGCGCCACCACCGGCGCCGACATCAGCCGCAAGCTCCGCACCCGCCTTGCCGACCTGCCCCGCGCCCTCGACGGTTATTACCTGATGCTGGCCCGCCGTGTGGATGTGGTGGGGTCGAATAAGGCCGAGGTCTTTCAGATCGAACGCTTGGCTTCCGGAGAAGTGCGGGTGCGGGTTTTCGACAAAGCCAAAGACACGAACCAGCCCGACGGCCCCGCGCTCTACGACCGCACGTTCAAGCGCGGCGAGACGCACGAAATCGACCTCTACGCGCTGGCCGGCAAAGATGTCGTGCAGCTCACCGGCACGGCGCCCCGCTCCATTCTGGTCCGTGTAATCGGCGGCGAGGGCCAGGATGTGATCGTGGACGAGTCGCGCGTCAGCGGCCTGCGGCGCTACACCAAAGTCTATGATGCACGCACCGACGGCGCCGACCTCACCCCTGGCCCTGATACCAACGACAACCGCGCCGACCGCCTCGGCATCAACCGCTACGACCGCCGGGGCTTCGAGTACGACGGCTACACGCCCCTGCTGAACGTGCTCTACAACACCAACGACGGCTACGGCATTGGCGCGGGCTTCTCCTTCGACAAACAGGGCTGGCGCAAGCCGGGCTTCAAAGCCCAGTATGGTATCTACGGCCAACTCACGAGCGAAGGCAACCGGCAGGCGTCGGCCTTCGTGCGCTACCGCCACATCATCGGGCAATGGGACTTCGCCGCCCTCGCCGAATACGGCGACTACTACCCGTTCTACAATTTCTTCGGCCTCGGCAACAACACCGACAAGGACAACGACCGCTACAACCGTAGCTTCTACCGCGCCCGTTTCAGCGGCCCCCGCGCCGAACTGAACTTGGAACGGGTGCTGCTACGCTCCAAAAGCCGCTTCCGCGCGGGCGTACTGCTGGAAGACTTCACCACCAACACCCCGGCCGGCACCGTGCTGGCGACGGATTCGGACCTGCCCGCCGCCGTCCGCGACGTCAGTACCGCTAACCAGCGCCTGCTCGGCGGTCGAGCCGAACTGGATTTCGACTTCCGCGACCGCGCCTTTTTCGCCCGGCGCGGCATCCGCTTCTTCGCCCGCCACACCAGCTATCAGCAACTGTCCGGCACCGGCGGCGATAATGGCCACCTCTTCCACACCACCGAAGGCTTTGCGGCCTACTACGGCACCGTGCGCGTGGGCCTCCCCGTGACGCTGGTGCTGAAAGGCGGCGGCGCCAAAACCTACGGCGCCCCTGATTCAGCCATTCCATTCTACAAGCTCCCGCAGCTCGGGCAGGCGCAAAACTTGCGCGGCTACGTCCGGAACCGCTTCACCGGCGACGCCGTGGCCTACTTCAACACCGAACTGCGGCTGGCGCTGGGTAGCGTCAAGAGCAACGTGGTGCCGTTTTCCTACGGTATTCTGGGCTTTTACGACGTAGGCCGCGTCTACGTACGCGGCGCCTCGCCCGGCGACCTGAAAGCCGGCTATGGCGGCGGCGTGTACGTCTCGCCCTTCGTCGACCGCTTCGCTCTGAGCATTTTATACGGCTCCTCGAAGGAGGAAAGCGGACTGATTCAGTTCGCCGCCGGATTCCGGATCGACCAGTAGCGCAGCCCAAGCGGGCCCTGTCAACTGACGCTGCCCGACCTTTGCCGAATGCTCCGTACGACTGTCCTTGTTCGCCGCGTCACGAACCTGTCCGATGCCCGCTACTGCGCCGGGATGGGCGTCGAACTGCTTGGCTTTCCGCTGACCGGCTCCGACGCCCTGACTGCCGCCGCCGTAAACGAAATCGGCGGCTGGGTCAGCGGCATCCAGCGCGTCGGTGAGTTCGATAACAGCCTGTCCGCGGCCGAAATCAACGCCTTGATTTCGGCCTGCGCCCTCGACTACGTACTGCTGACGGAGCCAGACGTTCACCTCGCGCCCGACGAGCTGGCCCGCCCGATCATTTGGCTTCTCGATGCCGACCAACTGCGTACCGCCCCAGCCAACGCCGCTTTCATCGTCCTGACGGGCCTGACCGACCTGGCCGACACCACGCTCCTGGAACTCCTGACCAGCCCCAGCTACCCTCCCGTCCTGCTGGCGCTGACCGATGAAACATCGGCTACGGAAGCAGCAGAAGTCCTCGCTGCCCTGCCAGCCCTGGCTGGCCTCGCCCTGGAAGGCGGCCAGGAACTGCGCCCAGGCATCCGCGATTTCGGCGCCCTGGCCGATATCCTGGAAGCACTTGAGACGGACTGAATTACGAATTACGAATTACGAATTACGAATTACGAATTACGAATTACGAATTACTAAACAAAGTTTTTAACTCGTAACTTTGTAATTCGTAATTCGTAATTAAATTTCAAGCTCCAGGTAGCAGATGGGTTTACCTTCGGCGCGGAACCGTTGTTCGTAGTGGGTTTGGATGCCGTGGGTACGGGGCAGTAGCGCGGCGCCGTCGGGGCCGTAGAGATCGCGGGTGAAGCAGATTTCGCGGGCGCCGGCCAACGTGGGCAGGCTTTCTTCCAGCGTGTAGGTGAACAGGTCCTGGTCGTCGGTCTTGAAATGGATCGTGCCGCCGGGTCGCAATAGTTCCTGATAGAGTGCTAGATAGCGCGGTGCCGTCAGGCGGCGCTTGGCATCCCCAAGTTTTGGGCGCGGGTCGGGGAAGGTGATCCAGATATGGGCCAGTTCGCCGGGCGCGAAGTGATCGGCCAGTTCGTGGGCGCGGCCCCGGAGCCAACCCACGTTGCGCAGGCCCAGCACTTCGGCCTGCGTGGCGCCGCTGTGCAACCGTTCACCCTTCACATCGAAGCCCAGGAAATTGGCGGCAGGCGTCCGTTCGGCCAATGCTACGGTGTAGGCCCCTTTGCCACAGCCCATCTCCAAGGTGATCGGCGTGGTAGCGTCGGCCTGAAAAAAGGCCTCGTTCCAGCGCCCCCGCAGGTTTTGGTAGGTTGCCTTACCCGGCTCCACGATATCGGAACGCAGGGCATTGGCAGCAAAACGGACGAGCTTAACGCGGGACAAAATCGTAAAATTTAAGCAAAATCGACGCGTGCTCCGCCAAGCAGCGGCGCAACTCGTACCAAACTATCAGTAACGGGCAGGCGCCCTTGCCACCAACATCAAAACCGATTCACACCGCCTCCGCCACCACGAAGGTCGAGCCACCGATGTACACCACATCTTCAGGGGCGGCGGCGGCGCGGGCAGCATCCACGGCTTTCGCCACACTCACGTACAGCTTGCCTTTCAGCCCAAAGGCCTCGGCCTGCTCGCGCAATTCCGGGGCGGGTAGGGCGCGCGGAATCTTCGCTTCGCAGAAATAATAGGTAGCCTCCGGGGGCAGTAGCCGCAGCAACACGCCAATATCCTTGTCGCGCACCACGCCAAACACGATATGCAGCTTCTGGTGAGGCGTCCGCAGCAATTGCGCGATGGCAGCGCCTAGCCCGGCTTCGTTGTGGCCCGTATCGGCCACCACCAGCGGATCGCGCCCCAGCACCTGCCACCGGCCGCGCAGGCCCGTACGGCGTTGCACCTCGCTCAGGCCAGCGCGCACCATCGGCTGCGTAAAGCGGAAGCCCTGCACCTGTAACTCTTCCAGCGTGGCCAGTACGCCGGGCACGTTGAGGTACTGGTACTCCCCCAGCAAATCCAGGTGCAGGTTCGGCAAATAGGGCGTCCACTGCTCCAGGGCATCGCGGTGCATCACATCCATCGACTGCCCTACCCCTTCGGGCAACGGCGTTTGCGTCGCCACATACAACTCCGTATCGGCAAAACGAATCGGCGCGCGATTGGCGGCGGCCACCTGCTGAAAAACCGCCGCTACCTCCGTCTGCACCTGACTGATCACCACCGGCACACCAGGCTTGATGATACCGGCTTTCTCGGCGGCAATCAGCGGCAGCGTATCACCAAGTAAATCCTGATGATCCCAGGAAATATTGGTGATCAGGGAAACCAGCGGCCGGATGACATTGGTGGAATCGAGCCGCCCGCCCAACCCTACCTCGATGATGGCGATATCTACCCGCTGATCGGCAAAGTAGCGAAACGCCAACGCCACGGTCATCTCAAAGAAAGAGGGTTGCAGCTCCTCCAACAGGTCGCGGTGCGTTTCCACGAACCGGACGACTTCTTCCGGCGGGATTGGCTCGCCGTTGAGGCGAATCCGCTCGGTAAAATCGATCAGGTGCGGCGAGGTGTAGAGACCCGTACGGTAGCCAGCGGCCTGACAAACGGCAGCCAACATATGGCTCGAAGAGCCTTTCCCGTTCGTGCCGGCCACGTGAACCGCCCGAAAGCCGCGCTCCGGGTGCGCCAGCCGCGCGCAAAGCACTTCAATATTAGCCAGCGACCGGGTATGCGCCACAGCACCCACCCGCTGGTACATCGGCAGCCGGGCGTAGAGGTAGTCGAGCGTCTCCGGGTAGGTCATACTTTAATTTATTGAGTGATTAAGCGATTAGCGATTGAGTGATTAGGTGCAAAAGAAACAGTCACTCAGTCACTCAGCCTCACTCAGTCACTCAGTCAAAAAAGTCACTCAGTCAATACCTACCGCGCTACGATCCGGAACGTGACGATACCTGAAGCGCCCCCTCCTCCGCCCGCCGTGCGCCGGAACGAGGTGTCTTCCAGCGCCGTGCGGTAGAGCTGCTCGACGGCGGGGGTTACGTTGCCGGAGATTTTGACGATGGATTCCAACTCCCCGTCCGGGCTGACTTTGATCTTGAACACCAAAATGCCGTTTTCGCTGGAAGCGTCCTTTACCAGGGGTTTTTCGTCCCAGGTCCAGCCCTGCATATCCAGCGAGCCGCCCCCGGAACCGCCGCGGCCCGGCCCCATTGAACCGTAGATGGCCTTGGCATTGAGGTCGCCGTTGGGATTGCCTTGGTCGCCAACGCTGCCGGGACGGTCGCCGTTGTTGTTACCGGTGGGCGTATTCGACGTACCGTTGGTGCCGTTGCCACCCGTACTCTTGGGGGTATACGCCGCGTTGGGGTTCGCCACGGGCGTCGGTTTGGTCGTTTCCTTGACGGTCGGCTTGGGCTCCGGCTTAGGGTCTGATTTAGGGGCGGCCACCGTTTCCTCCACGTCGCTGGTCATCGTGGGTTTAGCTTCCGGCTCCGCGTCCGGCTGCACGGGCGTCGGAATGGCTTCGGAAGGCGGTGGCGGGGTAGGGTCGCTCTGCGAGGGCGCCGAATCCTCGGTATTGGTAGAGGCATTCGCCGGGGCGGTGGTCTGCACATCGCCGGAGCCGAATTCTTCCGGCTGGCCGTAGTTCAGCACGATACCGTCGCCACCGCCGAGTATCGGCGGTTCGGGCAGCTTCACCAGCGAGACGAAGAAGATGCCCAGCAGCAGGGCGTGAAAAACGACCGTCGAGGCGATAGCCGTGGTGCGGTCGGCGGTGGTGCGCGTTTCAGTAGTCATTTGGAAATCACTCAATACCTACCGCGCCACGATATGAAATGTGACGATACCTGAGGCGCCGCCCGCACCGCCGGCCGTGCGCTTGAACGAGGTTTCTTCGAGCGCGGTGCGGTATAGCTGCTCGACGGCCGGGGTCACATTACCAGAAATTTTGACGATCGATTCCAGTTCACCGCCCGAGTTGACCTTGATATCGAACACGAGGAGCCCGTTTTCGCTGGAGGCGTCCTTCACGAGTGGCTTTTCGTCCCAAATCCAGCCCGGCATACGGAGCGAGCCCACGCCGGGGCCGGTACGCCCCGTGCCGGCCCGTTCGTAAAGGGCTTGGGCATTGAGGTCACCGTTGGGGTTGCCCTGATCGCCAATGCTGCCGGGGCGGTCACCGTTATTGTTGCCGGTGGGCGTGTTCGACGTACCACTGATGCTATTACCACCCATTTTTTGGGGTGTGTAGGCCGCATTTGGGTTAACGGTGGGCGTCGGCGCCGATTTCGTGACCTCCTTGACGTCCGAATTCGGAGCGGCCACGGTTATTTCCACCTCGTTAGTCATCGTGGGCTTGGCATCTGGATCGGCATCGGGCTGCACAGGCGTCGGGACGGCTTCAGTAGGCGGGGGCGGCGTGGGATCGTTCTGGGAGGGCGCCGAATTCTCCTTATTGAGGGACGCATTGGCCGGTGCATTGGTCTGCACATCGCCAGAGCCGGATTCGTCTAACTGACCGTAGTTCAGCACAATGCCGTTATTGCCCAGAATCGGTGCCTCTGGCAGCCTCACCAACGAGACAAAAAAGATACCCAGCAGCAGCGCGTGGAAAATGACCGTCGAGGAAATAGCTGTCGTGCGGTCGGCAGTGGAAGGCGTTTCAGTAGTCATTGGAGAAAATAAGCGGGAAGCATAACTCAGATACCCGTCAACTCAATTTAGAACACCGTCCCGAGCTCATCAGGCTAACGATGCACTAACGGGTGGAAGTGCATGCAGCGCGAAAATAAAGCTAGCTTTTCGGCGCGTCAGCAGCCATTACCACTTTCACTTTCAAGTGATTGCCGATATCGAGTACATCGACCAGTTTTTGCACGTTCAGCGAACGGTCCACGCGCAGAATCACGGTGGTGGCTTTACGCTCCGTGGTATCGACCGGAATTTTGGCGGCCAGCTTGGCCTCCAGCTCGGCGGCGATCACGGGGTCCTTGTCCAGAAAAATGCCCCCTTCGGCGGTCATCGAGAGGTTGATCGACTTCTTCATTACCGCCTTGCCCGACTTGGCATTTGGCAGCAAAAGTTTGATCACGTTGGGGTTCACCATCGTGGACGCAATCAGGAAGAACAACATCAGGAAAAACATAATGTCGTTCATCGCGCCCGTTTCCACGTGGGAAGTGAGCTTGCGGCGGCGGGAGAGATTCATAGGAATGAGGAATGAGGAATGAGGAATGAGGAATGAGGAATCAGTGTCTGGCATTCCTCATTCTTCATTCATAATTCCTCATTAAAATTTAGTTATCCTGCAGCACGTCGGTGAATTCCACGGCGGAATTTTCCATCCGGAATACCACCCGGTCGATCATCACGGTCAGCGTGTGGTAACCGGCGTGGGCGATGATACCCACCACCAGACCCGCCGCCGACGATACCATCTTCTCGTACAGGCCACCCGAAATCTGGGTGATACCGAAGTCGCCGCTCGACGCGATGGCGTAGAAAATCTTGATTACCCCCAGAATCGTCCCCACGAAACCGAGCATCGGCGCGATACCGGCGATGATGCCCAGCACCGAAATGCCTTTTTCCAGACTCAATACTTCCAGCCGGCCCTGGTTTTCGATGCTCGACTCGATGTCTTTGAGCGGCGCGCCAATCCGGCGGATGCCTTTGTCGATCATCCCCGCCAGCGGGGTGTTGGTTTTGGCGCACAGCGAACGAGCGCCCACCAGGTCGCCTTGAATGATTTTGGCCTTCACGGTAGCCATAAACTGCGTCGGATCAGCGGAGGCCCGGCGAATGGCGATGTAGCGTTCGGCAATGATGTACACCGAAACCATCGACAGAATCAACAGCGGAATCATCACCCAGCCGCCTTTGAAAATAAGGTCGATGATGGAAATCGGCTTTGTCGCCGCCACCGCATCGGCCGCCGCATTGGCAGCGGCAGCGGTCGTTTCGGCGGTCGTGGCCCCCCCCTGGAGCAAAAGAGTGAGCAGCATTCGGAGGAAAGTGTGCGCGGAAAATCAGGCCAGCTACCGCAGCCGGCTGGCCGCTGAACGGGTGAATCAAAAAAAGGGCAAAAGGAAACCGGCGGCATCCGTTCCCGGTCGGGCGGAAAACACCGCTGCCCGGCAGCTAACGCGGTCGGGCAGCTCGAAATCGATGCAAAGGTAAAAACGCCGCACCTTGTAGGAGCGTGAATCCGGTCGTGGCCAGGAGCAGGTAAAACGCGCTAATCGCTTCCCTCCTACCCGTCTGGCGCGCCTGATCTCAATTCCGAAGTACCCAGACTGCAGCGCCATAGTGCGTGCGGGCCGCGGACAGCGCAGCCGTAGCAGCCGCCATCGAGTCGTAATCGCCCACCACAACCCGGTAAAGTGCCGACCCCACGGGTGGTGCCAAAACCTGGGGAGCCGCGCCCTCGCCGCCCATTTTTGCGGCCAGCGCGCGGCCTTTTTCGGCTTTCGCTTGCGAGGAAAAAGCGTTCCAGACCAGGTAAAAATGCCCGCTCGCAGCTTTAGTGGCTGCCACCGGCGCCACCGGTGTTACGACCGCAGCGGCCGCTACTTTCGGCGCCACCGGCGCGACGGCAACCGGCGCTATGCGGGCCGGCTTCGGAGCAGCCACTCCCCTTGAGGTAGCTACCTCGTGCCGAACCACCGCCCCTACCGCCTGAGCAGCCGCCACCGGCTTAGGACGCGGAGTGGCCACTGGCGCGGGGGGTAGCGCCGGGGCTATCGATGCCAACTGCCCCCCCGGTTCGGGGCGCGAAGCCACCACGGCCGGTAGCGGCTCAGCGGGAAAAATCAACCCGCTGTCGAGCGGCGTGAGGCGGGCGTTGAGGTAAGTCGCCGTAAAGCTCAACACCACCACGGCCGCCGTCGCCAGACGGTAAAACGGTTGCGAACCAGTGCCCAGGGCCGTCCGCAGACGGGTCAGCATTGGTTGCGACGAGTTAGCGCGCGTGGCCGACGTACGGGTACCGCGCTCGGCCCAAGCGGTATCCAGCACAGGCCGGGCCACCAGTTCCGGTAAGCCGAAGGCCGTGACCAGGGGCAAATAGCCGGGGGGCGCCAGTTCCAGGCGGATCGGCTCGGCTTCGGTAGCGCGGCGTAAGGTGCCCAGGCCGGGCAGTTCGGCGGCGCGGTGCTGGCGCAGGGAGGCGCGCAGTTCGTCGGTGAAGGTGCGGACCTGCGCGCGGGCGGGTTCCAGGCCAACCGGCGACGGCAGATTCGTTGGGTTCAACGTCCGTCGGACCGCTTCGGTGAGCAGCCCGTCATCGTGCGAAAGTTTTTCGTTGAACACCACCCGGCGGGCGGGCGGCGCCAGCGTGAAGCGTACCGGGTGTACCCGCGCCGGGACTACCTCGGCCAGCAACCCGCCGAAGCCGGGCAGCGTCACGCAGTCGTGTTCGAGCAATAACTGTCGCAACTGATCTGCAATCATAATCGCCTGAACCGATTGAAAATAAGATAAAATACCTGAGGTGCGTATCAGCACGTTAGAACTGATAACCCAGCCCCCCGATCACAGTGATACCGCGCACCGGGTAGTTCAGATACTGCTGGTACTGTTTGCCCAGCAGGTTCTGCCCCATCGCAAAGAAACTCAATTGGGGCGAGAAACGGTAATCGACGCGGGCATTGAGGTCGATGACAGCGTCGGTCTGACGATAGAGGCTTTTATCTACTTTTTCGCCCTCGGTCAGCAGGCGCCCGGCGCCGCGCAGGCCATAAGCCTGGCCCACGACGTACACTTCGCCGCTGATCAGCACCTTGTCGGCGGCGTTGTAGGAGGTCGTCACGGAGCCGCGCAGATTAGGGCGGTGCCAGGCAAATTTCAGCGAGTCGGTATCCCAAGTGTCATAATCGGCCTTGACCGAAAGCTGGAAGCGCGAGGTGGCGTCGGCCACCAGTTCGACGTGGGCGTTGATATTCCTCGTCTGGCGGGCATCTTTGACAAAACCTTGATAAGAAACCACGTAGCGCGTGGTGTCACGCCCGCTAGGGTTCACGAACCACAGGTTACGGTACAGGTTGTAGGAGCCGCGCGCCAGCAGCCGCACAGCCCGGACGGGCGTCAGCGTGAAGCCACCGTAGGCACTGAGTTGGTGGTCGATATCGCGCAGGCGCTGGTTGGGGGCCAACCAGGGCATCTCGCGGGTCAGGTTGTACATCGTCACGCGTTCCGGGCCACCGCCGGCGCCCAAAAAGAAAACGAAACGGTCGTTGACCAACTCCACGGCCATCCGCACGGCGGGGTAGATATTGACTTTGGAGTCATTGAAGAGCGTGTCCGACGAGTAGCCGGCCGTGGCGCCGAGCGAGAGGTCAAAGCGCTCGCCGTCGTGTTCGTAGGCTACGGTGCCTTTGGCGTAAGTACGTTCGGTCTTGGCCGAATCCTGGTAATTGATCGACGACACATCGCTCCGCACGGCCAGCCGGTTGTGTTCATTGAAGGCGAACGCCACATTTACCCGCCCAATCAGGTTGGTTTCCTTGCCTTTGAAGTTATCGCTCCACTGCTGAAAACCGCCCGCCAGGTCATATTGAAAATGCGACTTGGGGTTGATCGACCGAGCATTCACTTCAGCGCCGATCCGGTTGAACTGCTGTTTGATATCGCCGTCCTTCCCCGCAAAGGCATCCTTCAGGCTACGGTCGTAGCCGTAAAAGTGCGTCGTCTGATTTTCGTAGTCGAGGCGGGCACCCAGCGCGGCGATCTTGGTGAAGTACGTGCCCTCGGCACCGACGCGGGTGTCGCCGCCGCCGGAGTTTTTGCCGTCCACCGGCCCGGTGCCCGACGATTGGTGGCGTACGTCCAGGCCCAGATGGTAATCGTCACTCGGTTTGGTGTGGGCACCCAGGCGAGCGTAGGGCGTCGTGTAGTTGCCAAAACCCAACTCGGCGTACAGGCCGGGCACCGGGGCGGCGGCTTCCTGCCGAATCGGGGCCACTTTCGGCACCACCGTCAGGGGTTTATCGCCTAGTTTGAAGTCCGGAAAGTCGTAGCGTACCGTGCGTTTGACGGGTGGGGGCGGCGAAAACGGAATCTTGTCGAAGTTGCGGCCCTGCACGGGCAGCTCGTTAGTGCGCGACTTTTCGACCACGATTTCCGTGTCTTCGAGGCGGGCATCCTGGCCCTGGGCGCGGGCCAACTGGGGCAGCGCGGCCGTCAGGGCGAATGCCGCCAGGGCGAACGGTAACGTCTGGGCGGGCACGGAGGGAAAGGGAGTAGTCAGCTTGAATTTTGACATAACAGCGGGGCCAGCGGCCACTTAGCGGGTGGAGTCGCCCGGCTGGGCGTTGGGGTTAGTATTCTTGCCTTGCTGGCTGCTGCGCACGGTGCGCTTCTTCGGCGCGGGCTGGTTGGGATCGGCGACGACCGGCACATCGGTTTTGCCGCTTGCACTCAGCGAAGCCAACTTCTGCTTGGCATCGTTCAGCACTTCGGCCACCGGGAACTTACCGTCGATGAGCGAGTTGAGCGTTGCCCGCGCCTGGAAAACTTCGCCCTGGGCGGAATAGATGTCGGCCAGCAGCAGGTACGAACGGCCGAGCCACAGCTCGAAACCGCCGAAGTTCTGGTTCACCTTGATGGCTTCGTCCAGCGCGCCTTTGTACTCTTTCTGACCATACAGGGTCTTGGCAATCAAGTACTGGGCTTCGGCGCCGTTGTCGTCGCTAGCCGACTTGGCCGCCGTCCGCAGCTCTTCCAGCGCCGTGGCAGTCTGGCCGGTGGCCAGGGCGCTCTTGGCGCGATAGAGCAGCGCCAGGTTAGTGGCGTTCACCGTGGACGAGCCGGCGGCCAGGATGTCGGCTGCAATCTGGCGGGTCCGGGCGTAATCGGCACTGGCATAAGTGGCTTTCAGCAGCCCCAACTGGGCGTTGCCTACTTCGCGGCGAGACGTGGCGCTCGACGCCAGACGGGCGTACAGTTCGTTGGCGCGGGCCAGGTTATTGGTTTCGAGGGCCAGATCAGCGGCGCGGTTCACCGCCTTGTTCATATACTGCGTCCGGCCCTCCTGAATCACCTCATCGAGCTTCTGGCCACCGGTTTTCTTGTCGCCACCGCGCACGTAGGAGTCAGCGATGAAGTAGCGGGCATCGGCCGCCAGACCATTGCTGGGGTACTGCTTCAGGAAAGCCTCGAACTTGGGCACCGCCTGCGGGTATTTCTCGGCGAAATACAGCGACTTAGCCGCTTCAAACTCCACCGTTTCCAGGCTCTTCGTGCCGGGGTTCCGCAGCTTGAAGGCTTGCAGATACGGGTCGAACTCTTCCGTCCGGCCGGCGGCCGTCAGCGCCTCCTGCAACGAGAACAGCGCCGACTCGGCCACCTTGTTGGAGGCGTAGTTATCGAGGACGTTCTTGAAGTCGAGTACGGCCTTATCGGTCTGCTGCTGGTTCGAGTAAGCCACGCCGCGCTTCACCAGTGCCTGCGGCACCAGCCCTGACTGCGGCGCCCGGGTCAGCATCGCCGTAAAGCCATCGGCAGCCTGGGCGTAGCGACCGGCCTCGAAATCGAACTGCGCCTGCTGAAACAGCGCGTTGTCGAAGAGCGGTGATTGCGGGAAGCGCGTCACCAATTCCCCCAGCGCGGCGATAGCCTGCTCGCGCTGTCCACTCAGCCCCAGCGTAACACCCTTCTGAAACAGGGCCATATCCTGAGCCGGGCCGCCAGCGGCCAGCACTTTGTCGTACAAAAACAGGGACTTTGGGTAGTCCTTCGCCACAAAGTAGCAGTCGGCCAGCCGTAGCGTGGCATCTACCACGTTGGGCGCCGACGCCAGGCGGGTGGAATCGGCATTCTCGACAAAAGACTTGAAATGAATCAGCGCCTTGTCGTACTGCTTAGTATTGTAGAGAGCGTAGCCGAGGCCGTAGCGCGAAAGGCGGTACCAGTTCGTTTGGCCGGCCTTCACATCGTCGCGGAACACATTGGCGTAGGCGTCGGCGGCATCGTCCCAGCGGCCCAGGCCCGAAAGCGCCTCGCCCTTCAGGAACGTAGCCGCGGCGCGCAACTCGGCATCGCCGGGGTGCTGCACCGACTTATTGAGGTTCACCAGCGCCGCCTCCGGCTGACCGGCGTTATAATCCTGCGAGGCCTGGTAGAAAGTGACGCGCTGGTAGAGGTTGTTGATCTTGGTCGTGCGGCGGGCACTGCTCAGGCTTTCCACGTACTTGATCGCCGCCACGTAGTCCGACGAGTTCAGGTACGACTCCGACAACATATCGTCGGCCGCGTCGCCGAGTTTCGACTTCGGAAACTTCTGGTTGAATTCGGTCAGCGTCTGGATGACGGCCCGCGTATCACCCTGCTCGAAGTTGATTTCGGCCACCTTGAACGTGGCCTGCTCGGTCAGTTTCTTTTCCAGCGGCGTAATGCGCGCCTGGTTGAAAGCAGTCAAGGCAAAAGGCTTGTTATCTGCCCGCAAATAACTCAGGCCCAAGTGGTAGGCGGCGTATTGCCCCAGCGTGTCGCGCAGCGCAGCTACTGGCTGAAACCGCTGCACGGCCACCGGATACTCCTTGACTTTGTAGGCGGCGAAACCGGTTTTGTATTCGAGCAGCGCCTCGCCCCGCGGGCCGCGCGTCATTCCGGGCTTGCCGGCCGCGGCGGCCAGCGACGGCAGCGCCTGGGCGTAATTCTCCTGCTGAAAGTAGGAATCGCCCACGAGCAGCTTGATCTCGTCGGTGCCCTGCACGGCGGGCTTGATGGCCAGCGCCGCCTCGCCGTAGGCAATCACTTCGGCCAGGTTGCCTTCGCGGTACAGGATGCCCGTCAGCAGTTGCGGCACGACTGGCTTGTAAGCGGGGCTTTTGGCGGCGTTGTTGAGGTCGGTTTTGGCACCGGCTAGGTCGTTGGCGCGGAAACCGAGGTAGCCGGCATAGTACGATGAGGCGGCGGCGTACTCGTGCGTTCCTTTTTTATTACGGTCGAAGAGAATCCGCGCCTTGTCGTACTCCTTGGTCGAAAAGTAGGCGTAGGCGAGCTTGAACTCCGACTCCGTGCGCTGTTCCGGATTCAGCAGCGCCGGCCCCACTTTCGTGAAGTTGATGATGGTCTGGGCGTAGTCTTTCCGCTCGAAATAGAAGCGCCCCAGCTCAAAGAATGCCAGTGCGGCCTTCGGATGCGCCGGGTAAGCCGCCGCAAAACCGAGCATCTTGCTTTCGGCATCGGGTTGCAGGAGCCGCAACCCGCTTACGGCCGCGTAGTAGGTGGCATCGGCGCCGCGCTCGGGGTCGGCCTTCACGGCGGGCTGACGCAGGTACTCGGCAAAAGCGGCCTGGGCTGGCCCGTAAAGCTGACGGCTGAAGAGCCGAACGCCCTCCTGATAACGCGCTTCCGGGTGCAGCACCTGCTGCGTCTGCTGAGCGACGGCGGGCTGCGCCACCAGGGCGGCACCCGCTCCCCAGGAAGCAGCCAGAAATAGCCAGGGACGAAGGTTCATAAGCAATGAGGAATGAGGAATGAAGAATGAGGAATGGGGAGGAAGGAATGGGGAGTGCGGAGTACGAAATGGGTTACCGCCAGTTTCTTACCCAAAATTTTCCGATTCCTCATTTCTCATTCCTTATTAAAAATTCAAACTCGCGCCCACGGCCGGCAGAATCGGCAGTTGGTTCACGCGGGTGGCCGTGACGCGGTTGAAGTAAAAAACGTTAGGCCGATTGGTGGCGTTGGTCACGCTCGCATCCAGTTCCAGCTTGGTATTCTGGCTCAAAGAAAAGGTCTTTTTCGCCGAAAAGTCGAGCCGGTAGTAAAGCGGCAGGCGGCGGGAGTTGAGTTCGCCGTAGAAAATGCCCAGGTTGCCGTTCTGCTGCGCCAGGGGCTGCGAGATCGAACCCAGCAAAAGCTGCTCGTAGAAACCCGCTGTGGGCGTAAACGGAAAGCCGGTGCCCAGATTATAGCGCCCCGATAGCTCGAAAGTCTTTTTCGCGCCCAGTTTCACCGAAGCCAGCAGATTGACGTTGTGGCGGCGGTCGAAATTGGGGCGGTACTCGAAGTCGCCGTACTGGCGCGTGACCGAGGTGAGCGAATAGTTGCCATTCGCCATCAGTCGGCCCTGCCGGTAGCTGAACGACACATCCAGCCCGGTGGCGCGGCCCTGCTCCACGATGAACTCGCTTTTGGCGGGCGAAAACAGCCGGTCGCGGTTGATATTGACCACCACCGGAAAGTCTTTCACGTAGGTTTCGACGTTGAGCGTCAGGTGGTCGGCCAGCAGGTCCACTTCCACGCCGCCGACCAGGTGGCGCCCTTTCTGGAGCAGGTTTTCCAGGCGCGAGCCGTCGGCGTTCTGCAACACGTCGGGCGAAGTGAGGTAGCCGGCGAAGAGGTTCACCACGTCGCGGTCGGAGCGGGTTTCGAGCAGGTTCTGCGCGTACAGCCCGCCAGCGGCCTTCAGCCGAACCCGCTCGGTGAGGTTGAACTTGGCGCCTACGCGGGGTTCGAGGGAAAACTGCGCCAGCGAAGCGTAGTAATGCAGCCGCAGCGAGGGTTCGAGCACAAGCCGCGCCGCTTCCGCTGGCCCAATCACGGCGCGGTACTTGGCGAAGCCCGCCAGCTCAGTGTTGTTGCTCTGCTGCTGCTGCGGCACGTAGAGCGGGGCGCCGTTGCCGTCCTTGCCCAGCAGGGCGAAAGCGTTGAAGTCGGTGCTGTTGCCCAGGATGTTGAGGCCGTATTTCAACTCGTTCTTCCCGATAAAATACGTGAAGTCGAAGTTCATATTGAAGCCATTGATATTCGACGACCGGTCCGGCAGACCCGGCTCGCTGATCCCGAGTTGGTAGTTGGAATACGCCAACGCGCCGTGCATAATCACGGACGAGCGCGACGGCAGCAGCAGAAAATCCAGCCCGCCGCCGTAGGTATTCCAGCGTACGTCAGAGCCGGTGGTAAGGCCCACGCGGTCCGTGAAATTGAAGCCTGAAGCACTGATCCGCGCGCCGTTCGAGCCGTTGAGCGTGACTTTACCGAAGATATCGCGGAAGTTGAACGGCAGCCCGTTTTTGTTGGCGTAAGGATAAAGTACCTTCGAGGTTTGCTCCAGATACGAATTGCGCCCGCTGATCAGGATCGAAGCCGGCGCCAGTCCATCGGCGCCTTTTTTACCAATCGGAGCTTCCAGCAGCAGCTTGGAAGTGAACGGATTGACGCTCACTTTACCCGCCAGGCGCGAACGGTTGCCATCGCGGGTGGTCACGTCCAGCACGGCCGACGTGCGCCCGCCGTACTGCGCTCCAAAGCCGGCCGTGTACACGTCCACGGAACGCAGGATATCGGTGTCGAACACCGAAAACAGCCCAATGGAGTGAAACGGGTTGTAGATCACCATCCCGTCGAGGAGCACGAGCGTCTGCACCGGCGTACCGCCCCGGATGTATAATTGCCCGCCCTGGTCGCCGGTAAACACTACCCCTGGCACGGTTTGGAGGTATTGGGCCAGGTCCGGCTCGCCGCCCACGGACGGCATCAGCTTGATTTCGACGGGCGTAATTTTTTGCACCCCGGCGCGCACTTCAGTCAGTTGCTGGGTGCGGGTGCCGGTCACTTCCACCTCCTGAAGCTGCTGCTCAGCGTCCGGAGCGTAAAGCTTGACGGTGCGCAATTCGCCGGCTTTGAGGGTTAGGGCCACGCTCACGGTGTCGTAGCCCAGGGCGGTGGGCAGCAGCCGATAAGTGCCGGGCGGGATGCGCGAGATGGCGAAGTAGCCCTTATTGTCAGTAATGGCGCCCAGGCCAGTGCCTTTGAGTTGAACGCGGGCGTAGATGATCGGCTGACCGTCGCGCTTGCCGAACAGGAAGCCCCGGACTTCGGCGGGCGCCTGCGCCCGAGCCGCCAAAGCGCTCAGCAGGAGTAGCACAAAAAGGCCCCAGGACCGAAAAAGAGGAGACGTGCGCAAGGAAAACGGAGAAGGCGTACCCACCCCCCGGTGGGTCGGGTAGCCCCAAAAGTACGCCCCCAAACGCGGGTACGGTAACGGCAGCGGTTCAGAGGCCCGGCTCCGACCACGGCATCGTCAGCCATTCCCAGGCTTCTTCGCGGGCATCGAACACGTCAAACTCCCAGGGCCGGCCGTGGGAAACGGTGCGGTCGATGGCGTCTCGGGTGAAGAGTTGATTCATCGGATCCACCGAAGCCACGATGGCCGAGCGGCGCAACAGGCCTGTGAGCAGCGCCACGAAGCGCGGCGAGTAGTCCTGCACCAGCCAGTCCTGGTCGGCCTGCCGTACGGCGCGCATCTGATGGTGATCGCTCAACCAGCACCGTACCCGGTAGCGGACGGCCGCCGACAGGGCCGTTTCGTAGGCCGTGCGCAGCTCCTGACCGCTCATAAAGCCCAGAAACGTCGTCTCGAGCGCCTCCTGGGTTGGATGCAGCAGCAGCCGAAACGTGGGCGTGGAATAAAGCAGTTGCATCGGAGGAATCGGAGGCGGATGAAGGGTGCCAAAGGTACGTTCCCCCCGCACCTATTCACAACGGTCTATCTTCCGGCCAGTCGGATACTGGCCCGTTCGTTTAGCCTCCCTGTTCGAGCCACCCCCGGAAAGCGGGCGCTTTCTCGCGGGACACCAGTACTTCCTCGGTCAATTCCGGACGCAGCGTCAGCTTGAGCTTACCGTTGAAGTGCAGGTCGATGCGTTGAATGGCCTCAGCGGTGGCCAGCACCTGACGGTTCAGGCGAAAGAAGCGCGCCGGGTCGAGGAGTTTTTCTACCTGTTCGAGGGTGTAGTCCACGGCGTGGCGCTTGCCACCGGTGGTGGTCAGCCAGACCTGCTCGTGCTGCGAATGCAGGAAGGCCACGTCGGCGGTCGGAATCGGCAGCAACTGCTCACGGTGGCGGACCAGAAAGCGGGCTTTGTAAGCCGCGCGCGGCGTGGAGGGGCTCGCAGCAGGAGCGTGGTGCGCGCGGTCGGGCAGGGCGTCGAGCAGGCGCTCGAGGCGGGCCAGATGCGCGGCGGTGGCATCGGCGGCGGGGCCAGGACCGGCCGTGCGCAGGTTCCGGAACTTGGCCAGGGCCGTCGCCAGCTCCGTTTCCTTCACAGGCTTGAGCAGGTAGTCCAGCGAATGCACCTTAAAGGCGCGCAGCGCGTAGGCGTCATAGGAAGTGGTGAAGATCACCGGTGAAGCCAGGGCCACGCGTTCCAGCAGCTCGAAGCTCAAACCGTCGGCGAGCTGAATGTCAGACAGGATCAGGTCCGGCGCCGGGTTGGCCGCAAACCACGCTACGCCCTGCTCCACCGATTCGATCACGGCCAGTACCTCAGCTGCTGGCTCCACCCGCGCCACCAGCTTGCGCAGGCGTTCAGCAGCGGGGTATTCGTCTTCGATCAGCAAAAGGCGCATTGGGGGGCTGAGTGACTGAGTGGGACTGAGTGGCTGAGTGACTGAGTGAGACTGAGTGGGACTGAGTGGGACTGAGTGACTGAGTGACCGTGGTTAACCTCATTAATCACTCAGTCGCTCAGTCACTCAATCATACAGTGCTTTTAAAGCAGCGGCAATTCTACACTGAATTCGCTCTCCCCTGCTAGTACCAGGATCGGACTTTCCGTGAGCAGCGCATAGCGACTGATGAGGTTGCGCAGGCCCGTTCGGGTGCTGGGTGCCAGCAGCGTTTTGGGGCGCACCGAATTGGCCACCCGGATAGCGTCCGGACCGGCGCTTTCCAGACGCAGCGCCAACGGGTGCTCGCGACTCACGACGTTGTGTTTCAGCGCGTTTTCTACCAGCGTCTGCACACTCAGCGGCGCCACGCGGCGGGGGTGGGCGGTGGCCGAAATGGTGTTCTGCACCCGCAGGTTATCACGGAACCGAATCTGGTTGAGGTGCAGATAGGCATCGACGAAGGCCAGCTCGTCGGCCAGCGACACGGTTTCCTGCTCGCGGGCCAGCAACACGTAGCGGTACACGTCGGCTAACTGACTGAGATAGAGCTGCGCGGCAGCAGGCTGCTCGTCGATAAGCGCCGCCAGCGTGTTGAGCGAGTTGAACAGAAAGTGCGGGTCGAGCTGCTGACGCAGCGCTTCTAATTCACGCTGGCCAGCGGCGCGGGCCAGTGCTTCCACGCGCAGCAAGTTAGCTTTCCACTGCTGAAAGAAGTACACCGTTTCGTAAACCAGCACCACCAGCGCGGTCGGAATCAGGTTCATCAGAAACGAGTGCGTCAGGGTGGGCATATTGCACACCACCTCGGGAATGGTGCAGGATAGCCCCATTTTGAGCAGCGATCCCGACACCAAAGTGTAAACAAGGTGAGCGGGAATCTGCACCAAAAAACGATGCGCGGTCTGGTCAGGGCGCGGAAAGCGGCGCCGGGCGTTCCGCAGAATTAGTACGTTGCCTTCCCAGATCACCGTGGTGAACAGCAGCGCGATCAGCGTTCCCGGCCACCAATGCACAGTGCCGCCATCGTAGAAATACTGCGTCCCGAGTGCGACGAACGGAATTGCGAGGCGCTCCCGCCAATGAATCGTAGCCATAGGTTACAAGAAAATGAAGCGGCAGAGAAACGTCGGGACGGACCGTACTCAACTCAAAAATACAGTTCGCCCGGCCAATGCGCGCGTCAGCAGCCAGGCCGCCAGCAGGAACCAACCTATCGCGCCGGCCAGCGTCATCAGCACGGGCGCGGGCACCGCCCAACGCGTGAGCAGCCAACCCAGCAGCGGCAAGGCTTGCAGCGCGTGCATCCCCAGGAAATGGGCGGCGCGCAGGTCGCCGGCACGGGTACTCCAGTCGAGCAGCGGTAGACCGGGGCCACCATCGGGCGCGCCCACGGTGTGGGCGCCCTGCCGGATCATCAGCCCGCCCAACATTGCGCCGCTAATGAAAAGCAGCAGCCCCAGCCGCGCGCCCCAGGCCACGGCCGGCGCCACCGCCAGCGGGCGAAGCCAGAGCAACCCCAACGCACTTACGTTGAGCAAGGTATTCAGGCCAATTGCCGTACCCATCAGGGCAAACACGGCCGCGTTGAAGGCAGAGGTGGTGTTGTAGTGCGAGGTAGTACCCCTCGCGGCCTGCAGAAAAATGCAGCCGATTTCCACCACCATCGTCAGGGCCAGGCCGGCACTCAGCCCGCGCACTTTACCCGCGTCGGCGGCCGGCAACCAGGAGAGGAGCACGGCCATCGTCCAGAGGTAAACCGTGATCGAAAAGCAAAACTTGATCGGCTTGAGCCACGCGTTGGCCCCCGTCACCAAGCGCTGGTCAAAGCGCAGCGCCACCAAGGCTACCAGCAAAAGCGCCACGTGCAGCCAGCCGGTGTAGCTCAAAACCGAATTGCGCAAAAGCGGCAGCATCGCTTGGCGAATTAACAATTACAGGACTTACGCAACAGCTAAAAAAAGGTAGCCCCCCCGGGGCCGCAGGACGCTCAAAACGTCGTTTTTCTACCGGTAGATAGCCCCTCTGGGGCTAAAGAAAGCCCTTTTTGGGGCGAAAATGACGGCGTGCGTAAGTCCTGAATTAATAATTAGCAGCCAGAAACCGTAATTCCTCATTCCTCATTCCTCATTCCTCATTCCTCATTCCTCATTAATCCCCGCATTCCCAGCCACGTCAGCAGCCCCACGGGGCCGAACAGGAACGTGAGGGCCAGCACCGGTAGCCGCGCCCAACGGCGCCAGCCGTGGTTCAGGTTGCGGACGAGGGCGTCGTTCACGATCCAGGCGCCCACGAACAGGTCGAATGCCAGGTAGTGAACCCAGCCCGTCAGCACCCCGGCTTCGGACGTAAACAGGCGCATCACGCCGGCCAGGGTGTTGAACGAGCCGCCTTCGGGCCACGCGCCCAGCCCCCGCACCAGCAACACGAGGTAACCAACCGCCAGCGCCCCGCTCCAGGCGTAGGAACGTACCAGCCGCCGCGTCAGGGGGGCCGTGGGCCAGAACATCAGCAGGGCCCAGGCGGGCAGCACGGCGGTGTTGACGATCTGAAAGAGCGTGGCGGAGGTCAGCATAAGTAATGGCGAAGATGGGGCTTGCGGATGGCTCCGGCGCGGGGCAAGCACCGGCGCGCTAGAACGTCAGCCGATACAGCGGAATCGGAAACAGCCCGAGCTGGTATTCGGTGGCGTACTTGCCGGTGTAAACGTTGAAGCGCTCCGAGAACACGTTCTGGCGGTCGGTCACGTTCTGCACGTCCAGCGCGATTTCGTGCGTCAGCCGGGCGCGGTTGAGCTTGTAGCCGATCCGCAGGTCGGCGCGGTAGTAGGCTGGTACCTGACGGGTGAAAGCCTTGTCTTGCTGATACTTCTCAATGCCTGCTGCCATCGACGCCGCTTCGTCGATGGGCGTGGTGTAGCGCCCACCGGAAGCCGTCAGCTTCAGGCCGACACTCAGCACGTTGCGGCCGTTAGGGCCCATCGTCCACTCCTTGCCGGCCAGGGCATTGGTCACGTAGCGGCCGTTGAAGGCCGTGTTGCGCTCCACGCCGTCGGAGCCTTTGTACTTCGAGTCGAACACCGAGCCGGTGAGCAGGAAGTAGTAGCCGTCGCTGAAGGCGCGCTCCATGGTCAGTTCGACGCCCACGTTGCGGCCGGTGCCCTTGTTGACCAGCGAGTCGTTGTCGGGCAGGGTGAAATCGGCGCCCGCGTTGAGCATCGAGAACGACGATGACCCCGTCTCGACCGGTGCCCGGCGCAGCTGCTGATAGTAAGCTTCGGCCTTCACCCGCAGGTTGGCCGACAGTGCCCGCTCGTAGCCCAGGGCGTAGTGGATGGCCTTGGTCAGGCCCAGATTACGGTTGGTTTCGACGGTACGGCCATCGGCCAGCCGCGTCTGCACGTTGTAAATCTGCCAGCTCTGAATCTGCGAGTGCAGCCCCGCGCCCGCGCTCAGGGTCGAAGCTTCGTCGAGCTGCCATTTCAGCCCCGCGCGCGGCTCCACGGACACCTCGTTGTTGCCGCCGCTCAGCGTCAGGGCCGTGACGCCGGCCGTGGCGCTCAGGCGCTCCGAGAACCGGTGCTGCCACTGGGCATAGGCCTGCCCCACGGTGCGAGTACCCGTGGTGTTGAGGGCGCCGAAGCCGTTGGCAGCGCCCGGCAGCAGGCGCGCCCGCTCCAGATCGACGGTGTACACGTCGGCGATGATGCCGGCCACGGCATTGTCGCGGGCCGAAAACTTATGACTCACCAGCGCGTGAACGCCCTGCCGGTTGACCTGAAACTGAACCCGGCCCTGCGGAACGGGCCGGCGGTCGATGCGTGATAACGAGTCCTGAGTGAAGCGCTGATAGCTCTGGCTCGCGGTGAGCGTGACTTTGGCGAACGAGTTCAGCCCCAGGTAGTGCGTGTACGACGCTCCCGCCACGCCCATCCGGAAACGGGAGCGGGCATCGGTGTTCTGGTCGCCGTACAGGTTTTCGCTCTTGGTCGTGTCCACGTCAGAGCCGAGCAGGTTGATCTTACTCACTCCGCCCATTCCCCAGACCGTCCAGCGGCCGTTTTTGCGGGGCGCGTCGAACTTGAAGCTCAGGTCCTGATACTCCGGCACGGCCGAGCCAGTACCGAAGCTCAGGCCAATGGCCTTGAAGGCGCCGAGTGTCGAGTAGCGGTAATTGACCAGGTAGCTCGACCGGCCGTGGCCTGATGGAGTTGCGAGTTTCGAGTTGCGAGTTGCGAGTTGCGCGGACGGTGTTCTAAGGACTGAATCCAAACTCGAAACTCGAAACTCATCACTCGAAGCTTGCCGCACCGGCCCTTCGGCGCCCACCTCGAAGCCGTTGATGCCCACCTGGCCCAGGTATTCCCGCTTCTGGTTATTACCGGCCCGAAGCTGCAGGTCGAACACCCCGGACAGCGCGTTGCCGTAAGTGGCGGGGAAAGCGGCCGTCAGGAAGTCGCTCTTGTCGAGCATATTATTGTTCAGGATGCTCACCGGCCCGCCCGTGGCGCCGAGGCCGCCGTAGTGGTTGGGGTTCGGAATCGCTACCCCTTCCAGGCGCCAGAGCAGCCCGGCGGGCGAGTTGCCGCGCACCACGATGTCGTTGCGCGAATCGTTGGAGCCGCCCACGCCGGCGAAGTTCTGGGCCATCCGGGCGGGGTCGTTGCGGGCGCCGGCGAAGCGGTTCGTCGTTTCTACGTCGAAGGTGCGGGCCGAAATCAGGGCCATTTCGTTGTTGGGCTGGCGCTTGTCGCCGCCGCGTTTGGCCACCACTTCGGCCGTGGCCAGTTCGGTCAGACTTTCCTGCAGCTGGAGCGTCAGGATGGCTTCCTTGCCGGCCGTCACGATCACGTTCGGCACCGTCACGTCGCGGTAGCCGATCATCGAGACGCGGATCGTCTGGCGCCCCAGCGGTACCCCGGCCAGGCGGAACGTGCCGTCCGGGCCGGTAGCGGTGCCGCCCCCTCCTACCCCACTGGCCGCATTGATCACGCGCACCGTGGCGCCCGGCAGCGGCAGCCCGCTCTGGGCGTCGGTGATGGTGCCACGCAGTGTTTGCGTCTGGCCGGTAGCGGCGGCGATTTCACCCGGCTTACTGTTAGCTGGCGCGTTTTGCGCCACGGAAACCCGTGGCGCTGTCGTTATGACAAGTAGCGGCAGCACCAACCCTGCCAGGCGCCGCGCCGGGCGACCAAACAGCAGCAGGCTCCACCAGCCCGGCCCCGGTTGGGCATTTGAAACGGGAGCATTAACAGAAACAGGCGCCACCAACGCGGGCGCCACGGCAACAAAAGGAAAGGACTTTTTCATCGGGCCAACCAGGGGAAAACGGTTCTGAGGATCGTTTGACGCCTCAAAACTGGCCCTTGCGGGGACCCTTTACCAGCAAAATCGCGGTGAACCGACGGATATCGGCGGGTGAACCGGCGGGGGGTTGGGGTGAGGTGTGGGGGGGGGGGTGGTGGGTTTTCATGGTTTGTGCCTCCCCGCCAGGAAGCCGTTATCGGGCGCCGGCTTAGCGGCCCGTACCTTCGCCGTCGGACTTTTCGCTAACGGCATCCGCCGCGAACGCCCCGCTGCCGCGATGCCCGCCGCCTTCGCGCGCTACTCGTTGTGCATCGAGAGCGGCTTGCGTCCGCTGCCCCCGCGCGAAATTTCTGCTTTTGACGAGGAGAACCCCATCCCCCTGACCAACCAGCGCGAGCGGGTGCTGCGGGGCCGGGAGCTGAACGGCGAGCGGGATTTTGAGTTTTGAGAATACGAGGCTCTGCTATTCTCGCTGCGCAGACCGCAGGAGGAGTTGGCTAACTTTACCGCCTGCGCCTGTATCACCTCTCACAACCGCTGGTTTCCAGACCGCCTCGTTACCTAAACCTTCACCTTTGAAGGTGATTCGAAGGTGGTGTGCTTCAGGGCTTTTTTCCAATTAGAGCAGATTTTGGGTCGGTGTACGGTGGCGTTGGCAGGCGCGTCCCACGCCTGTCGCTTGGCCGTACGCTCAACAGGCGTAGGACACGCCCGCTAACACGTACACGGACCCGAAAACCGCGCTAAGAGGCAGACAGCAAGCAGCCGCTCGGCGAGGTAACACTGATATAAGAAACAGACGTAAGCCACCCCAAATACTGCGGATGATCGCCATTGCCGACTTTTTGCGCCGCCACGAAGGATATGGCTAGCATACTGCTGGCCGAGGAGGGCGGTTACCTGCCCCTCACCGAAGCCTAAACCCGACTGGCGTCCCGCCCTGATTGCGCTGGCCAACGAAATCCGCCGGGAACACCTGCGGGCCGCGATGCCCGACGCCTTCGCCCGCTACTCGCTGTACCTGGCGAGCGGCATCGGCCCGCCCCAGCCCGACGAGCACTGCCTCGAATACGAGGAAAACCCGATTCCCCTCATTCACCACCTTCGCCAAATTTGAGAAGATCGCCGATTTTGTCGAGGTTGAATTTCTTGATGGCGAAAACGGTGAAACCCAAGTTTTTACTGGGCAGATCAGGCACATTACGGGTGTCAAAGCCGACGGAAAAACCGTGGTTGACTTCGGTGAGGCAGGCGTAAAGATTGTAGTAATAAGTTCGCTCGTAGCGGCCGCCGAGGGAAATGTTGGCTAGGCCAGCACCAGGAATAGCCTTAAATTCAAGGCTATTATCACCAAATTTCGCCTGGTAAAAAAAAGGGAAATCAATGCCAACGAAGAGGTCTGTAAAGGCATAACGGCCGCTGGGTAGCACGGGGGCGGTGTTGAAATTGCGGAGAGGAATGTAAATGGAATCCTGCGCTAAGTCGGCCTGCTCGTACGCTACTGTCACTTCCCGGCGCACCCATTCCAGGTGAGCATTAATATTCCCGGTGGCCCGAAATTTAGAAGTACTCCGATAGAGGGCATTCCAGCCATAGGAGAGTACTGCGCCGGTGCTGCGGACGGTAGGGTCTTTGGGAGTGGCGCGCTTGAAGGTGCGGGCGACTCGAAGCGAATCACCGCGAACAGGCCCGATCTGGGTATAAGTCGGAAAGATGAGGGTAGCACCGAGGAACCGGGCTAGCGCCGCTCCCTCGATGCTGGTGGTACCCTGCTCCTGAAAGGCGCGGATGTAGCCACCAGCGCGGAAATCATCGTTGATACGGGGCTGGAACGCCATGAGATCCAAGTAGATATTGGAGCCAGTGGTAGACTTGTCGATCACGTTTAGGTTAGAGCCTAACCCAATGGACAGAATATTGAACGGCAGTTCGGTTGACTGCTCTTTGATGATGAGCTGGAAATCTTTACCGGGCGTGAAGGCGCAGTTGCAGGCAGCGGCGTTGAGCGAACCGTTGCGGAGCTCGAGGTGCAGGTCCAAGAATTCGCGTACGTCAGTGACTTTATCCGGTAAGACTTCCAATACAAGCTCGGTGATAGTGGGTTGGCCGGAGACGAAAGTAATGACCGGCTTGGAAACCCAACGATAGTCGATATTAACGGTGGCAGTGCTAGTGGATAACATTTCTACATCAACTGTGGGAGTGGCGCCAGCACTGGCGACACTGCCGGTGGTTGATACCTTAATTCGGTAGAGCGCAGAATTGCTGGCAGGCTCCGTCACGCTGTCGCGCTCAACCGCAAATTCGGCCTTCAAGGCCACCGGAGATGTGGGCGGCGACGGGGAAGTCGGTGGAGCAGTGATAATGAGCTGAAAATCCTTACCGGCGGTGAAGGCGCAGTTGCAGGCAGTGGCTTTGAGCGAGCCGTTGCGGAGCTCGAGGCGCAGGTTCAGGAATTCGCGCGCGTCGATGACCTTATCAGATAAAACTTCCAGTACCAACTCCCTGGTGCTGGGCTGCCCCGCCACGAAGGTGATGGCAGGCTTCGCTACCCAGCGGTAATCAATATCAGCCGTTGCGCTGCTAGTGGGCAATACCTGAACATCCACGATGGGGGTAGGAGTTACTTTTGCGCCTACAACGCCGGTGCTTGTCACCTTAATTCGATAAAGCGTAGAATTGCTGGAAGGCTCCATCACACTGTCGCGCTCGACCGCAAATTCGGCTTTCAAGACTACCGGAAGCGTGGGGGCGGGTGCCGGAGCGGGTGGCAGGGCGAGAGTGTAGGCAGTTAGCCGCTGTGGAAAAAGTAGTGAGACCAAGACGAAGAATATGCTAAAGCAGCGCATCACGTTGAGTTATGAGTTAGGGTGTTGCAGAAATGGGTAGAAAAGTCACTGTCAATAGATGCGTCGGCTTACTATCTTGTCACGCACGTAATGCACCGCGTAGGCAGCGGCGATCGTGCAACTGATCCCGGCAGACTGATTATCAGCAATTTGAGATGAAATCTTGAGTGAATTTTCGAGAAGATGGGACGCTTCAAGAAGTTGCCGGGGTAGCACTAGGGGTACTCGCCCCCGCCCTTTTCACCATCCGCTTCGCCTACCGTACCGCGCGCGTAACGCGCGTTACGCGCGGTAGGCGGGGTCATCGACCTGACAGGCCTCCCGCAACGCTTTGTAAGCATCCAAATGCGTGTCTTCGAGCAGCTCCAACCCCGCGCGGAAGTCGTTTTTCAGGTAGCGGTTGAGCGCGCTGAGGGCGGCGCCGGCCGTGGCGCCTTTGATCTTCTGGTCGTCGATGGCGAGCTGGGGCTTGCTGAAGGCGGCGGCGTAGAAGGTGGTTGGTGGATGATGAGGGACATTGCTTTGCCGTCGGTCGGTAAGCGCCTTGCCGACCGACGGCAAGGCGCTTGCTGCCGTCAGGCTATGGTGACCGGGATCGCTAGTTGCGCCGTGCGCAGGCTTTGCCCACCTTTGTAGGTGTTGCGCACCTCCAACCGGTAGGCGCCCCGCGCCAGCCCTTCGGGCACGGTGAAGAGCAGTTCGGCGGGCAGGTTGTCGTGGAGGTCAGCGACGCGGGTGGCCGTGCCGTTGGCGGCCACCAGAAAGACGCCCTGCTGCGGGTCGGCCATATCGACTTTGAGCTGGCTGCCCATCACGCGGGCTGCGCCCCCGCCGGTGAGGGTGCCATTGGTGGTCTTGGTCTTGAAGTCGCGCACCTGGTCGAGTACCGGGCCGGTGATGGTGGCGCGCACCTGCTCAAACTTCAGGTCGACCTCGGCATTCCGCAGGCGGGTGTTGGGCGTCACCTTGATGCGGCCGTGATGACGGGCGGGGTCGAAGGTGTCCTGGCCGTTATTGAAAACACCTTCGATGGAAATAGACACGCTGAACAGATCCAGCACGATCCGATTGCCCAGCAGCAACTGCTTGATGATCTCCTCGCTGAACTCCTCCCAGAAAGCCAGCATCTCGGCTTTGGTGACGGTGGAGCCCGACCGGGTGATCGCGGCAGCGAGTTCCTCGACGCCAATGGAGGCGCCGTGTTCTACCTGCGCCCGCATATCGTTCGGGTCCGGGGTGAGCTTATTTTCGACCAGGGAATAGCGGATAGCCATTGGCGTAAAAAAGGGTAAAAGCAGTAGCGATTGAACGCGACAAAGGTCTGCCCCCACCCTACCCCGGCGCCACCGTGTTTTTACGTGTTTTTAAGACCAACCCCGTGCAGAAGTGACTTTTTTCGGCTTTCGCCGTCAGACCACCTGTAGCCAGCCCTGGCGCACGGCCCGGAAAATCAGCCCCACCATCGAGCGGGCGCCGGTCTTTTCGAGTAGAATCCGGCGGTGCCCTTCTACGGTGCGCACACTGATGCCGAGTTGGGCGGCGATTTCCTGGTTCGAGTAGTCAGTGGCGGCGAGCCGCAGCACCTCCAGTTCGCGCGGACTGAGGAGCGTGATCGGCTCGGCTTCCGGGCGCCGCCGGGCGTAGGGCCGCAGCGGCTCCGACGACCGCCGTACGGGACTGGAGGGCGCGTCGGCGGTGCCCCCCAATAACCGACTGACTGCCGCCACGACATCCGCCGGGGTGGCCCGCCGCGCGAGCAGCACGCCCCCGCCCATCTCGACCAGCAACCGCCCCACGCCGAAGGGGAGCCGCTGGCCGCCCAGCACCAGCACCCGCTGGCCGGGGCACTGGGTGCGCAATTGCCCCAGCAGGGTGTCGAGTTGCGGCCCGACGAGGGCGGCATCCAGAATCAGTAGCGCGTGGCGTTGGTGCGCCAGCCGGGGCAGGGCCGCGTCGGGGTCGGCGATGACGCTGACCGGCCGGTCCGGCAGGTGGTCAGCGAGGGTGCGCAGCAAACCCGCGCGTTGCAGCGTGGGCGGGCCAACGACCAGCAAGGGGGAGGCAACAGAGGCGGGCGCCATAGGGGCGGGCGGGGACTAAGATGTTTTCCATTTTTGCGGTCGAAGTCGCCCCCCGACGCGGGGGCGCTTGTTCGGATCCTGGTCCGCCGCGCGGGCGTCAGCAAGCCGATATGAGGTAAAGAGCGCCCAAATATGGGGCTTGGCCGAATGATGTGCAAATCGGGCCACCGCCGGGCCGCCGGCTGGCTCCCGGGGGCCGCACCGGACATACGCCCTTCCCCCATCTTTGCCGGATGGATTTACACGCCCTGCTGGTCAACCTCACGTCGCCGTCGTTGCTGTACTTCCTGCTGGGGGTGCTGGCGACGGTCGTCAAGTCCGACCTGGAGTTGCCGCCCTCCACCATCAAGTTCATCTCGCTGTACCTGCTGTTCAGCATCGGCTTCAAGGGCGGGCAGGAGTTGGCGCATTCGGGTTTCACGCCGGTGGTGCTGGCGGCGCTGGGGGCGGCGCTGGGGCTGGCGCTCACGGTGCCGGTGTACACGTACTTCCTGCTGCGGCGCGTGCTCGACGTGTACAATGCCGGCGCGCTGGCGGCGGCCTACGGCTCGGTGTCGGCCGTGACGTTCATCACCGCTTCCAGCTTTCTCGACGACCGCCGCGTGGCCTACGGCGGTCATATGGTGGCCGCCATGGCGCTGATGGAGGCGCCGGCCATCATCATCGGGCTGCTGCTGATCCGGCGGTTTGCGCCCGCCGCCGACCCCGCCGACGCGACTACGGCCGACGCTCCGGCGCCCGGCAGCGGCCTCGGTGCCATCCTTCACGAAGCCTTCACCAACGGGTCGGTGCTGATGATCGTGGGGTCGCTGGTGATCGGGCTGCTGGCCGATTCCAAAGCCGCCGAAGGCATCAAACCCTTCACGGCCGACATCTTCAAGGGCTTCCTGGCCGTGTTTCTGCTGGAGATGGGGATGGTGGCGGCGCGGCGCTTCGGGGCGTTCCGGCGGGCCGGGTGGCCGCTGGTGGGGCTGGGACTGGTGCTGCCGCTACTGGGCGCTTCGCTGGGCATCGGCCTGAGCCACTGGCTGCACCTGCCGCCCGGCGACGGCCTGCTGCTGACGGTATTGGCGGCGTCGGCGTCGTACATCGCCGTGCCGGCGGCCCTGCGCCTGGCCGTGCCCCAGGCCGACCCCGGCATCTACCTGCCGATGGCGCTGGCCGTGACGTTCCCGTTCAATATTGCCCTCGGCATCCCGCTGTATTTTCACCTGCTGACGCGCTGACCTAAAGCGGCTAGTAGAGACGCCTCTTGGCGTCTCTACAATTAACGGAAGACGCCGAGAGGCGTCTCTACACCTTACAGGGCGCAAAAGGCGTCAGATTACCCGGAGCGGCCGGACGAAACGCGGATTAAGGTCCGCGCCCGTTTCTTCATCATTGCTTCACGCAAAGGCGCGGTGCTTTGCCCCCGCAATCCGGGGAGCCGCGTGGCCTGACCGCCCCTCCCCTGTTTCCCGGCTTGCCGCTGCCGCCGTCCGACGGCAGTCCTCAACCCCGGGTATTAATGAAAATCACGTCCTCCCTCCTGCTGCTGCTGGCCGTCGCCGTGGGCAGCCTGGCGGGCTGCTCGCAGCCGCCAGCCGAGAAAGAAGAACAGATCAAGCTACTGGCTACCAGTCCGCTGGTGAAGGACACCACCCTGACCAAGGTGTACGTCGCGCAGATTCACTCGATTCAGCACATCGAGATGCGGGCCCTGGAGAAGGGGTACCTCCAGAAGATCTTCGTCGATGAAGGCCAGCTCGTCCACGAAGGCCAGCCGATGTTTCAGATTATGCCGATGATTTATGAGGCCGAGCTGAAGATGGCGAAGGCCGAGGCCAACTACGTCAACATCGAGTACCAGAACACCAAGAAACTGGCCGACAAGAACGTCGTCTCAGTCAACGAGTTGGCGCTGGCGCAGGCTAAGCTCGACAAGGCCCGCGCCGAAGTGTCGCTGGCCGAAACGCACCTCCGGTTTACGTCCATCAACGCGCCCTTCACGGGCATTATGGACCACTTCTCGGCCCGGCTCGGCTCGCTGCTCGATGAAGGCGACCTGCTGACATCGCTTTCGGACAACAGCAAGATGTGGGTCTATTTCAACGTGCCCGAAGCCGAGTACTTGACCTATAAGCAGCACACCCACTCCGACAGCGCCGCGAAGGTCGGCCTGCTGATGGCCAACAACGAAATGTTCGCCTACCCCGGCCGGGTGCAGACCATCGAGGCCGACTTCAACAACGAAACCGGCAACATCGCCTTCCGGGCCACCTTCCCCAACCCGCAGCGCCTGCTGCGCAACGGCGAGACGGGCAATATCCTGCTGCCGGTGCCGCTGCCGCACGCGCTGATCATCCCGCAGAAGGCCACATTCGAGGTGCTGGAGAAAAAGTACGTTTTCGTGGTCGATCAGCAGAACGTCGTCCACCAGCGCGAAATCGGCATCATCGCCGAAATGCCCAACCTCTACGCCATCAACAAGGGCCTGAAAGCCGACGATAAGATCCTGCTCGAAGGCATCCGGAAGGTGAAGGATGGCGACAAGATCCGCTACACGTTCGAGGATATGAAGTCCGTGATGCCCAAACTGGACGTGTACGCCGAGTAATTGTTGGTTGCTCGTTTTTGGTTGCTCGTTGCTGGCTCATCCCTAACGAAAACCCTCACACGCCCTCCCAAAACTGCTACCTGAAAACTAACAACGATCAACCAACAACGATCAACTAGCCTTCGCTATGTTCAATAAATTTCTGCGCCGGCCGGTCTTTGCCATCGTCATTTCGGTGGTGATCCTCTTTCTGGGGGCGCTGGCCATTTACACGCTGCCGATCTCGCAGTTTCCCGAGATTTCACCGCCAATGGTGATCGTGCGGGCGTCGTACCCCGGCGCCAGCGCCAAGGTGCTGACCGAATCGGTGCTGATTCCGCTCGAACAGGCCGTCAACGGCGTGCCGGGGATGAAGTATATGACCTCTGACGCCACCAGCGCCGGCGAGTGCAATATCCAGATCGTGTTCAACCTCGGCACCAGCCCCGACCAGGCCGTGGTGAACATCAACACCCGCATTGCGCAGGTGCTAAACCGCTTGCCCCTGCTGGTGCAGCGCGAAGGCGTGATCGTGAACCGGATCGTGCCGAGTATGCTGATGTACGTGAACCTGTACAGCAAGGACAAGAACACGGACCAGAAATTCCTCTTCAACTTCGCGGGGGTCAATATGATACCCGAGTTGCAGCGCATCACGGGCATCGGGCAGGCCAGCATCCTGGGGTCGCGGCAGTACGCGATGCGCATCTGGCTCAAGCCCGACCGGATGCGGGCCTACGATATCTCGGCCGACGAGGTGATGGAAGCCCTCGGCTCGCAGTCGGTCATCGGTTCGCCGGGCCGCATCGGGCGCGCCGACGGTAAAAAAGCCGCTTCCCTGGAGTACGTCCTCGCCTACAAGGGCCGCTTCAACGAAGTGGACGAGTACAAGAACGTGATTCTGCGCGCCAACGCCAACGGCGAACTGCTGCGCCTGCGCGACGTGGCCGACGTGGAGTTGGGCTCGGAATACTACGACCTTTACTCGAACCTCGACGACCTGCCATCGGCGGCCATCGTGCTGAAACAGTCTTACGGCTCCAATGCCAAGGACGTGATCGCCAGCGTGAAGGCCAAGTTGGATGAGCTGAAGAAGTCGTCGTTCCCGCCGGGGATGGACTATAAGATCAGCTACGACGTGTCGAACTTCCTCGACGCCTCCACTGAGAGCGTGATTCATACCCTGCGCGACGCCTTCCTGCTGGTGGCGCTGGTGGTGTTCATCTTCCTCGGCGACTGGCGCTCGACGCTGATCCCGATTCTGGCCGTGCCCGTCTCGCTGGTGGGCGCTTTCGCCGCGATGCAGGCCTTTGGGCTGACGATCAATATGATCACGCTCTTCGCGCTGGTGCTCTCGATTGGGATTGTGGTCGATAACGCCATCGTGGTAGTGGAGGCCGTTCACGCCAAGATGCACGACGAACACCTCTCGCCCTTCGCCGCAACGTGGCAGGTGGTGGGCGAAATCAGCGGCGCCATCATCGCCATCACGCTGATGATGACGGCCGTCTTCGTGCCCGTCGCCTTTATGAGCGGGCCGGTGGGCATTTTCTACCGCCAGTTTTCCATCACGATGGCCACGGCCATCGTCATTTCGGGCCTCGTGGCCCTCACCCTCACGCCGGTGCTGTGCGCGATGATTCTGAAGCCCCCGCACGCGGCGGGCGCCAAGCGCAACTGGCTCGACCAGGGCCTCGACGCCTTCAACCGCTGGTTCGAACGCCTGACCGGGCGCTACACCGTGCTGCTGACGAAGATTGCCGCGCGCCGGCTGGTGACGTTCGGGATGCTGGCCATTTTCGCGGTGGGCACGGTATGGGTGGCGGCGGATTTGCCGTCGGGTTTCATCCCCAGCGAAGACCAGGGGATGATTTACGCCATCGTGCAGACGCCCCCCGGCTCGACCCTCGAACGCACCAACGACATCACCAAGCAGCTTCAGCAGAAGGCGAAGACGGTACCCGGCATCGCCAGTATTTCGTCATTGGCCGGTTACGAGGTGCTGACCGAAGGGCGCGGCTCCAACGCGGGTACCTGCATCATCAACCTCAAGCCCTGGGACGAGCGCCCCAGCGAATCGGTGGGCCATATCATCGAAGAGCTGGAGAAGAAAGCCCGCGAGATTCCGGGCGCCACCATCGAGTTCTTCGAGCCCCCCGCCGTGCCGGGCTACGGCGCGGCCGGCGGCTTCCAGCTTCAGCTACTCGACAAAACCAACACCGGCGACTACAAGGCCCTCGAAAAGGTGAACGACGCCTTTATGACAGAGCTGAAAAAGCGCCCGGAAATGACCGGCCTCTTCACGTTCTTTTCGGCTAAATACCCGCAGTACGAGCTGGAAATCGATAACCAGCGCGCGATGCAGAAGGGCGTGAGCATCGGCAACGCGATGAATACCCTTTCGACGCTCATCGGCAGCACTTACGAGCTGGGCTTCATCAAATACCAGCGGTTTTTCAAGGTCTTCGTGCAGTCGGCGCCGGAGTACCGGCGCCTGCCCGAGGACGTGCTGAACCTCTGGGTGAAGAACGACAAGGACGAGGTGGTGCCGTTCTCGGCCTTTATGTCGCTCCGCAAGACGCAGGGCGCCAACGAGATCAACCGCTACAACATGTACACCACGGCGGGCATCCGGGGCGGCCCGGCGGCGGGCTATTCCTCCGGCGAGGCCATCAAGGCCGTGCAGGAAGTGGCGGCCAAGACCCTGCCGCGCGGCTACGACATCGACTGGGGCGGCCTCTCGAAGGACGAAACCTCGCGAGGCAACGAGGCGCTCTACATCTTCATCATTGTCCTGATTTTCGTGTACCTGGTGCTCGCCGCGCAGTACGAAAGCTTCCTGCTGCCGCTGGCCGTCATCTTCTCGCTGATTCCCGGCGTGTTCGGCGCCTTCCTGCTCATCAAGATGATGGGCCTCGCCAACGACATCTACGCCCAGGTCGGCCTGGTGATGCTGGTGGGCCTGCTGGGTAAGAACGCGGTGCTGATCGTGGAATTCGCCGCGCAGCAGCACGCCAACGGAATGACCATTCTGGAAGCGGCCATCGAAGGCGCCAAAACCCGGTTTCGGCCCATCCTGATGACCTCGTTCGCCTTCATCGCCGGGCTGGTACCGCTGGTGCTGGCTACCGGCGCCGGCGCCATCGGCAACCGCACCATCGGCACCTCGTCGTTGGGCGGAATGCTGTTCGGCACCGTGTTCGGGGTGCTGGTGGTGCCGGGCCTCTACTACATTTTCGCCAAGCTGGGCGAAGGCCGCGACCTGGTGCGCGGCGAAGAGTCGCACCCGGTATCGGAGCGCGTCGAGCCGCGCCTCACCGTTGAACAACAAGCTGAAATCAATGCGCTTACTTAACCTGCGCCCCGCGCTGGCGGCCGCCGTGCTGACATTCGTCGTCGGCGCCTGCGCGCCGGCGCTCATCGAGCAGTCGGCCAATCGTACTGTGCCGGGCGCCTACACGCCTGCGTCGGCCACCACCACTGCCGCCGCCGACACGGCCACGACCGCCCGCATCCGCTGGGCGGCGTTCTTCGCCGACCCCTACCTGCGCGCCCTTATCGACACGGCCCTGACCCGCAACCAGGAGATGACCATCGCACGGCAGGAAATCGAAATCACCCGCGCCGAAGTGCGCGCCCGCAAGGGGGAGTACCTGCCGTTCGTGGGCCTGGGCGGCCGGGCGGCCCTGGACCGCATGAGCCGGACGACCATCCAGGGGGCCACGGAAGACAACATCAATATCCGCGAAGGCCAGCGCACCCCCGACCCCCTCGGCAACCTGCAAGTCGCGGCCGTAGCCAGTTGGGAACTGGACGTCTGGCGTCGCCTCCGCAACGCCCGGCAGGCCGCCACCAACCGCTACCTGGCCTCGGTGGAGGGCCGAAACTTCACCGTCACCAACCTAGTGGCCGATTTGGCCAACACGTACTACGAGCTGCTGGCCCTCGACGCCCAGCTTGCGCTGGTGCAGCAAAACATCGGCATCCAGACCAACGCCCTGCAACTGGTGCGGCTCCAGAAGGAGTCGGCCCGCGTCACGGAGCTGGCCGTGCGCCGTTTCGAGGCGCAGGTGCAGCATACCACCGCCCTGCAATACGGCATTCAGCAGCGCATCGTGGAAGTCGAAAACCGCGTCAACTTCCTCTGTGGACGGTTTTCGCAGCCCGTAGCCCGCGCCCCTAACGCCTTCGCCACCACCGTGCCCAACGTCGTGGCGGCCGGTGCCCCCGCCCAGCTTCTCCAGAACCGCCCCGACATTCGCCAGGCCGAGCAAAACCTGACGGCCGCCAAGCTGGACGTGCGCGTGGCGCGCGCCGCCTTCTACCCCGCCTTCCGCCTCGACGGCACCGTCGGCCTGGGGGCCTTTCGCCCCGGCCTGCTGCTCACCACCCCCGAATCGCTCCTTTTCGGCCTCGGCGCCGACGTGCTGGCGCCCCTCGTGAATCGCAACGGCCTCAAAGCCAACTACGCCGCTTCCACCGCCCGCCAGACCCAGGCCGTGCTGCAGTACCAGCGCGCGGTCCTCAATGGGTATCTCGAAGTAACCAACCAGCTCGCCAACGTCGCCAACCTGGCCGGCGCCTTTGAGGCTAAGACCAAAGAGGTCAACGCCCTTACCACCTCCGTCGAGATTGCCGGCAACCTCTTCCAGTCGGCCCGCGCCGACTATACCGAAGTCCTCATCACCCAGCGCGACGCCCTCGAAGCCCGCTTCGACCTCATCGACACCCGCCTCCAGCAGCTCACCGCCGCCGTAAACGTGTACCGCGCCCTGGGCGGGGGTTGGCAGTAAGGGGCACTCGGAGCCCGGCTCTACGCGCCACGTCAGGAACCGAGGTTGGGAAAAAGCGGGACGCCTCCGGCTTTTTCCCAACCCCGGTTTCTCTTTTTCCGACCTCGGCCGGCCGGACCCACCTCACGCAAGCGGATGCCGCTATACTGACTGCTGGTCAAGCAGTAAAGCCGCCCAAGTGGCGGGCCGCGCCTGGGCGCTTGCCCAATAAGCTGCTGATCAACAGTTGCCCGATACAGCAGCCAACGCATCTGGGTCAAGGGTACCGACCGCCGCCCCCAACCCGCGCGCGCCCCGCCCGTTGAAGGCCGCAGTCCCGACGGCACTCCTCGTCGGGCTACCCTCCTTGTCAATGCCCCGCCCCGCAACATCGGCCCCTGCCCGCACCAAAAAGCCAGAAGCCGCCAACGATCAACCACCCGTCGTTAGCCGGAAAACACGAACGGTAAGCCCGCCGCCCGCAACCCGCAACCAGCAACCAGCAACCAGCCCGCCCCAGCCCGGAATGGGCGCCATTCCGCACGAAACCGGCACCACGTTCCGGGTCTGGGCGCCTAATGCGGAGGCCGTGGCCGTAATGACCAGCGCCGACGGCTGGCAGGGCCACCACCCACTCAGCGGCGAGGGCAATGGCTACTGGGCGCTGGATGTAACCGGCATCGGCCCCGGTACCGAATACAAGTTTGTGCTACAAACCGGCTACGGGGAGCTGATCCGCAACGACCCTTACGCCAAGCAGGTCACGGCATCGGATGGCAATTCGGTAGTGCCCGACCCTCACTTCGACTGGGAAGACGATGCCTTCCAGATGCCCGCCTGGAACGAACTGGTGATCTACGAGATGCACGTAGGCACCTTTCACGCCCCGCACGAAGGCCAGGTGGGCACGTTTTACACGGCCATCGAAAAGCTCGATTACCTGCGCGACCTCGGCATCAACGCCGTAGAGGTGATGCCGCCTTCGGAATTTCCCGGCGACCGCTCCTGGGGCTACAACCCGGCGCACCCGTTCACGGTGGAAACCGCCTACGGCGGGCCGGTGGCGTTCAAGGAGTTCGTGAAACAGGCGCACCGGCGCGGCATCGCCGTGATTCTGGATGTAGTTTACAATCACTTCGGCCCCGATCACCTGCCCCACTGGCGTTTTGACGGCTGGTATGAAAACGAAGGCGGCGGCATCTATTTCTACAACGACTGGCGCGCCCAAACGCCCTGGGGCCACACCCGGCCCGACTATGGCCGGCCCGAAGTGCGCCAGTACATCCGCGACAACGCGCTGTACTGGCTCCACGACTTCCGCGTCGATGGCCTGCGGACGGACGCGCTGGCCTTCGTCCGCAACGTAATGGGCGAAAACGACCCCGCCTTCGACCTGCCCGAAGGCTGGACTCTAGTGCAATGGCTCCACGAGGAGATCCGGGAAGCGATGCCCTGGAAAATCACCATCGCCGAAGATCTGGCCGGTACGGATGCCATTACCCGGCCTGTAGCCGACGGCGGCGAAGGCTTCGCCGCCCAATGGCACGTAGGTTTCGCCCACGCCCTACGCCGCGCCGTGACGGCAATGAACGATGAGGAACGCGACCTGGCCACCATGGTTCGCGAGCTGACCTTCCGCTTCAATGGCGACGCTTTCCAGCGGGTCATCTACTCCGAGTCGCACGACGAGGTAGCCAACGGCGCGGCGCGCATTCCGGAGCAGATTATGCCCGGCGCCGCCGACCACTGGTACCCCAAGAAACGCGCAACCCTCGCCGCAGCCCTGGTCCTGACAGCCCCCGGCATCCCAATGCTTTTCCAGGGCCAGGAACTGCTCGAAGACGGCGAGTTCGTGGATACCCGCCCGCTGAACTGGGGCCGGCTCGAACATTTCCACGGTCTGGCCAACCTTTACGCCGACCTCATCCGGCTGCGGCGCAACTTCTCCGGCGTCACGCGCGGGCTGAAGGGGCAAAACTGCCAGGTCATTCACCAAAACGAAGAAGCCAAAGTACTGGCCTTCCTGCGCTGGGCGGATGGCGACGCGCCCGTCGGTCCCGCCGACGCGACGCTGGTGATTGCCAACTTCTCGGAGAAAACCTTCGACCACTACACCATCGGGCTGCCCACGCCTGGCACCTGGCACGTGCGTTTCAACGCCGACTGGCAAGGCTATGATGCCTACTTCGGCGACTTTGAAAGCCACGCCATCGAGGCTACCGAGGGCGAAACCAACGGGCTGCCCTTCACGGGAACTATCGGCATCGGGGCTTACGCAGTGCTGATCCTGTCACAAAATTCGGCCTAGGGCTCGGCGGCTACCCGCCCCCTTACTCCACTAAAGCGAAACCCGCCCCGCCGTGCCAGCAGGCACAACGGGGCGGGTTTCGTATGGAACAACTGACCGGAAACCGGCTAGTTTTTCACCAGACGGGTGGCCGTCGGGGTGAAGTCCGAATCAGCGGCGCCACTGACGCGCACCACGTAGGTGCCCGTCGGCAGGTGCTGGGTATCGAGCCGCGCGCTGGTACCACCGGCCTGGGTAGCCGACAGCACGGTGCGACCAGCCATATCCACCACCGTCAGCGTGTACTGACCATCGGCCACGTTCGTCAGGTTGACGGTGATCGCGTCCGTGAACGGATTCGGCAACAGGGTCACCACATCGGCGCGGGTCTGGTCGGTGAAGGTCACCGTCCGGATATCGCTCAGCGTGGTGGTGCCGTCCGTATCCACCTGCCGCAGGCGGTAGAGAACCGTACCCGCCGTCCGGCCAACGCCGGCATCGGTCAGGGTATATTCCTGCGCGGCGCTGGTAGTGCCAGCCCCTTTCCGGCGGCCAACTTCGGTGAACGTGCGGCCATTATCCCGCGAGCGTTCCACGGCGAAGAACGCGCTGTTTCGCTCCGAGGCCGTAGCCCAGGCCAGAACGGCATCCGACTGACGGCGGCGCGCCGTGAAGCGCGTCAGCTCGACGGGCAGCGTCGTATTCGTGATCGTGATCGCGACGGGCTGGGTGTTCGTGCCACCGAAGACGTCTATCGTCGTGATATCCACTACGGTGGTACCCGCCGTCAGCAGGCTGGGGTTGGTTACCGTAATTTCTCCCGTCGTGGGGTTAAGGGTCATCCCCGCGGGAATGGCGTTCGAGCCGGGGGCCAGCACCACGTTACGGGTACCGGTATCGTTCACGGCCGGGCCGGCCGTGTACCGGCCACCATTGGGGTCAAACACGGTGGCCACGACATCGCCGACTTGGTATGGATTCGGAGTACCGGGAGCCCCTTTCGGTGGGTTAGCCGTGTAGAGCGAGTTCGTATCGCGGCCAATCGGCAGCGTGTACAGCGCCGGGGTGCTTACGGCACCCAGGTTATCAGTAGCCGTGTAGTTGAAGAACACGTTACCAGTGAAACCAGGCGCCGGGTCGAACTGGAGCTGCGATGCCTGCAGGGGCGTCAGGACGAGACCCGGGAAGTTGGTGGTATTCAGTTCCACCCCGTTGATGTAAAGCACACCCTGCGCCGCCGAAGGTAGGGCAGCCACGGTATAGCTCGCCACCGTACCGTCGGCGTCGGTTGCTACCAAACTGCTGATCCCCCGGGGTCCAGCCGTCGCGCCGATGGGTTCGATGGAAGCGTTCACGATATTCCGGGCCACCGGTGGCCGGTTCGTGCGGCTGCTCGTCGCTGAGCTGGCATTATTACCGGTGTTGGTTTCCGTGGTTGCGGTGCTGACGTTAGCATCCACCGTCCAGGAAGCCACGTTCGGGGCATCGAAGGTGATCTGGTAGAGTCGGTCGCTGTTTCCGCCGGCTGGCTGCACGGCGTCGAGCGGCAGCGTCACTACGTTGCCGACCTGACTAGCGCCGGCTGGCAGCACCACGTTCGTGGCGCCCACCGGCAGCGTAATCGTGGTCTGCACGTTGGCAGCAGCCGACGGACCGCTGTTGCGCGTCCGAATCTGGTACGTCACCGTCTCACCGGGCAGCGCCGAAGCCGGGCCACTGACGCTCGTCGTCACATCGGCCAGGGGCGTAATGGTCACGCTCGTGCTGGCCGTGTTGTTGGCTGGCACCTCGTCGCTAGTGCTGGAGGCTACGATGGCCGTAGCCACCAACGGACCCGCCGCCGGGGCCGTTACCGCGACCGTATAGGTCAGCGGGGTCGCCGGGTTGAGGGATGCTACTACGGGCCACGTCACGACGCCCGTAGTCGAATTGTACGTTCCGCCATTGCTGACGGTGCCGACCGTCAGGCCGGGTGCCAGGGTCATCCGCGGGGCCACGTTGGCCGCCGTACCGGTGCCGTTGTTGGTGAAGGTCGCCGTGAAGGTGACCTGCGCATCAACCGTCACGGTGCCGGCATTTGCCACCACCGCAGCCTGCATATCGGCCGTCTGGGCGGTCGGCGCAGCGATAGCGGTGGTCGTCGTAGCCGCGTTATTGGTCAGATTGCGGTCATTGGTGGCAGCCGTTACGTTAGCCGCTGCCTGCGGCACCAGCGCCGACCCGGCGGGCATCACCAGGGTGAATGCCGTCGTCGAGCCGCTGCCGCTGGGCAGGTTCGTCAACGTTGCCAGCGTCAGTACGCCGGTGCTGGCCAGGTAGGTAGCTCCAGCAGGCAGGTTCACCAACGTCAGGTTGGGTGGCAACTGGATGGTGGGCGCGATGGAAGCAGCTGGCGAAGGGCCGTTATTGGTCGTCGTGACGGTGTACGTCACCGGCGAGTTCAACACCGCCGTCGCCGGGCCACTAATGGCTATCGCCACATCAGCCGAGGACGCTAGTACCGTCGAGGCACTGGCCACGTTGTTCGTCAGCACCCCATCCGGCGTCGTGCTGCTGACACGGGCGATCACATTGAGGGTCGTCAGGTCCGCAGGCGCCGTGAACGTGATCGTGTTCAGCGGCGCCGTGCCGATGGCCAGCGACGTGATCGTCGGGAACGTCACCACGCCCGTGGTGGCATTGTACGTACCGCCGCCGCTCACTACCACGCCGCTCAGGCCGGGGGCGAGCTGTACGGTTTGCACGACATCAGCGGCGGCCAGACCGCCGAGGTTACTGGCGCCCACGGTGTACGTGATCAGCTCCCCGGCCACCGCTGTGACAGGACCGGTAAGGCTGGTTGCCACATCAGCAGTCGGTGTCACATTGATGCGGATCGAGCTGAAGTTATTGCTCGGCACGGGGTCAGCCGTCGTGCTGCTCACGGAAGCGGCAGCCAGTACGGGCCCGGCGGCGGGCGCGTTGAAGCTGACGGTGTAGGTCTGGGTTGCAGCCGTAGCCAGCGTTGCCAGCGACGGGAAGCTCAGCACCCCGGTGTTCGAATCGTACGAGCCACCACCGAGGCTGGTGAAGGTCAGGCCCGTGGGCAACTGCACCTGCTGGGCCACATTGGCCGCCGTAGCGGGTCCGTAGTTGGCACTCACGATAGTCAGCGTAATGGCCGCCCCGGGCGCCACCGAGAGAGCGGCAGCCGAGATCCGCGTCCCCACGTTCGCCGAGCCTGGCGTTGCGGATACCACGACGGTCGGCGTGGCCGAAGCGGTGTTGTTGGCCGGGTTCGTGTCGCCGGTCGGCAACGTATTCGGCGTCACGGTAGCCGAGGCGGTAAAGCCCGTGGCCGGCGCATCGAACGAAATCGTGTTCACCACCGACTGACCGGGCGTCAGGTCGTTCACGGCCGGGAAGGTCACTACGCCGGTTGCGACATCGTAGAGGCCGTTATTGGTCACGAAGACCTGCACCAGCCCGGCAGGTAGTTGCACGGTCTGCACGACGTTGTTACCCGGGGAAGTCGAGGTACTGTTATTGGTCGTGATGACCGTAAACGTCGCCTGGTTACCGGCCACCGTGGTCGTCGGGCCGCTGATGGTCGTCAGCAGATCGAAGCGGGGATCGATATTCAGATTGACCGTTGCCGTGTTGTTGGCAGCGTTGGTGTCAGCGCCGTTCTGCGTGACGTGGGCCGCCACACTCAGCGGCCCGCTGGCGGGCGCCGCGATCGTTACGGTATTGGTCGTGGTGGCGCCGTTGGCCTGGGTGGCCAGCGTCGGGAACGTCACGAGGCCCGTCAGGGTGCTGTAAGTCGAGCCGTCGGGGTAAGTCACCGTGCTGCCCGCGAGCGTACCGGTCTGGCCGTTCACCAGCGTCGTAGCCACCGCCAGGTTGGCGGGGAATTGCGCAGTCTGGCTCACAGCATAGGCCGTGGCCGGACCATTATTGGTCGTCTGAATGGTGAACGTCAACGGATCACCGGCCGGCACGGTAGCGCCGTTAGCGGGCGCCGTGATGACGGTGGCCACATCGGTCGAAGGCGCCTGCACCACCACCCGAATCACGGCGGGGTTGGAGGTTAGCCCGCTGTTATCCTGCACGGTGTAAGTAGCCGTAGCGACTCCCACGAAGCCCGGAGCGGGCGTAAAGGTCAGGTTACCGGCGGCATTCACCAAGAAGGTGTTGCCGTTAGCGTCCGTCAGTTGGCCCGGCGTCCCGATGGCGCTGCCCGTCAGGACGACCGTCGCTGGGGCGATGGTGCCGTCGGCATCGGTATCGTTGGCCGTGATCGAGAACGTCACCGGCGTACCAGGCGTGGTGGTGCTGTTGTCGGCGTTTGCCACCGGAGCCGCCAGAATGGTTGTCGTGGCCGAGGCCGTATTTGGCGCTACGTCTGCGCCCTGGCTCGTAGCAGTAGCGGTATTGGTCGTGGTGCTGACCGTACCCGCGGTAATCGGCGCCGTGTAGGCGAAGACGAAAGTGTTCGTGCTGCCGCTATTGAGCGTGGTAGCCGTACCGAAGTTCAGCACCTGCGTCCCGGCGTTGTAGGTAGTACCGGGGTAAGCGGCCACGATGGTCGCCAACTGAGCGGCCGTCAGGCTCGAACCTGCTGGCAGCGTCACCGTCTGGGTCACGTTCGCCGCCTGGCTCGGGCCGTTATTGGTGAACGTGGCCGTGAAGTTGCCCGTCGGCTGGCCTGCGCCAACTGTGGCGGGGCCGCTGATGGCTGTCGTCACATCTGCTACGGCCGTTACGGTCACGGTCAGCGTGGCGACGTTCGAGAGATTACCCGCGTTGTCCTGGATCGTGTAAGTACCCGTCGCCACGCCCGTGAAGGCCGCGTTAACCGGCGTGAACGTTACCTGACCGGCGTTGATACCCGTCGTGATCAGCGTGAACGTGCCGCCGCTCACGATGAGCGTCGTCTGCTGGCCCGCAGTCGTGGGGTCGAGGTCAATCGTGGTTGCGACCAGCGTGTTGCCACTCACGGCCACCACGTCGTTCGCCGCGGGCGGGAACGTGATCGGCGTATTAGCCGGCGTCGTCACGGCATCGTTGTTAGCCAGCGGCTGGCTGAAGTTGATCGGCGTCGGGCTGATCACATCGCCATTGGGCGTAGCTGGCGGGGTGGTCGAATTGGTCGAAGGCTCTCCGGCCAGCACCAGCGTAGGCGGCACCAGGGCGCCGTTCACCAGTACCCAGCCGTTATTGGGGCTGCCTGCCGTGCTGCTGACATACACCTGGTCGAACTGCGTAGTTGTGGGCACACTACCGGCCGGGAACGTCACCCGCACCGTGTACGTAATGGTCGCGGTGGCATTCGAGGCCAAGGGCAGCGTACCGGTCAGCATCCGCGTGTCGGTCTGGCCGTTGAAAGCGCCGTTGGCCGTCAGGCCGGTGCCGCCCGTCACCGTCAGCCCGCTGACCGTGGTGCTGGTGGCCGTCGGAAAGGTCTGCGACAGGAACTCGTTGATCTGCACATTGGGGTCGCTGACAGCCCCCGTGTTGCGCACCCGCACCGTGAACGGCACGTCGAACGTGGTCGCGTTGATGCGGACCGGCGTTGCGGCGCTCAGCACCACATCGATCTCCTCGGTGGGGAATACGCACGAGGCGCCATCTGATTGCGCGGCACTGGAAGCGCTGCCGACACTGGTCACGACGCCGGTGCTGGTGCTGTAAACAGCGAGCGTCCCCTGATTGGTAGCGGCGTACATTTTGCCGGCCGCATCGAAGAAGATCGACCCCACGTCCTCGCCTGACCCTCCGGGCGTACCCAAGGTCGTTACCGGACGGGTTGCGCCGGCGGTGTTCATATCGATGCGGTAAATACCCCCCGGATAGAAACGGGAAGCGTAAATGTTCCCATCGACGGGGTTGAAGCCCATATCGCCAAAGTTCACGGCCTGGCTGAGCGTGAGTGGCGTCACCGTCAGGGAACTGACATTGAAACGGAATAGCGAAGTGGTATTGTTGTTGGCCAGGTAGATATTGCCGTTCAGGTCAGACGTGGCGGCGTTAAAACCCGCCGCTGACAACGCCGTAATCGATCCCAGGTCCTGAGCCGCCGTCTGGCTGAGGCGGTACAAGCGGTTGGTGCCCACGCCGAAGGCGTAGAGGTAGCCATCCTGGTAATTGAACGCCAAAGCGTTCAGTGCCACGCCCGTGTTGTAAAGAACCACCGACGTGTACGTCAGCGAGGTACTCGAAACAGCCGTCCGGTCCAGGCGCTCCAGATTGGAGGTAGTGCCGGGTTGCGTGACGCGCAGGAAAGCCGAGTTACAGGTGAACGGCGCGCCCGCCACGTTCAGGGTAAGCGTGGCAACGTCAGCCGCCGCGTTGGGGCCCTGACTGGTAGCCGTTCCCACATTGGCCGTCAGCGTACTGCTGCCCGCCGATGCCGGTGACGTGAACGTGAACGTTACCGCGCTGGCATTACCAGCGCCCGTGCCCTGGCTCGCGATTGGGCCAAAGTCGATTACGCGGGTACCGGCCGTATAAGTAGCGCCGCCCGGCAGGGCCGCAATCTGGGCAGGTGTCATCGTCGCGCCGACAGGCAGCGTCACGGTGCGCGTCACGGTACTGGCCACGCTGGGGCCGTTGTTCGTGTAGGTCGCCGTAAACGTGACGGCCGAGCTGGGAATGATCTGCGTTTGCCCGGTCAGTGTCACCGTCACATCAGCTACGGCCGTGATGTTCGTCGTCGCGCTGGCCGTGTTCGGCGCCGCGTCCACGCCCTGGCTGGTGGCCGTGCCGACGTTCGTCGTCGTGCTAACGCTACCCGTCGTCGTGGGCGAGGTATAGGCAAACACAAAGGTGTTCGTCGCGCCGCTGTTGAGCGTGGCGGCCGTGCCGAAGTTCAGCACCCGCGTCCCGGCGTTATAAGTAGCAGCCGGATAGGCAGCTACGATGGTCGCTAGCTGACCGGCCGTCAGCGTTGCCGTTGCCGGCAAGGTCACCGTCTGCGTCACGCTCGTCGCCGTGCTCGGACCGTTGTTCGTGAACGTGGCCGTGAAGTTGCCCGTCGGCTGACCGGCCCCAATCGTGGCCGGGCCGCTGATGCCCGTCGTCACGTCGGCTACGGCCGTGATATTCGTCGTCGCGCTGGCCGTATTCGGCGCCGCGTCGATACCCTGGCTGGTAGCCGTGCCGACGTTCGTCGTCGTGCTGACGCTGCCCGTCGTCGTGGGCGAGGTATAGGCGAAGACGAACGTGTTCGTGCTGCCGCTGTTGAGCGTCGCGGCCGTGCCGAAGTCCAGCACCCGCGTCCCGGCGTTGTAGGTGGCGGCCGGATAGGCCGCCACGATGGTCGCCAGCTGACCCGCCGTCAGCGTTGACGTTGCCGGCAGCGTCACCGTCTGCGTCACGCTCGCCGCCTGGCTGGGACCGTTGTTCGTGAACGTGGCCGTGAAGTTGCCCGTCGGCTGGCCTGCGCCCACCGAAGCCGGACCACTGATGCCCGTCGTTACATCGGCTACCGCCGTGATGGTGGTATTGGTCGAGGCCGTGTTCGGTGCCACATCGGGGCCCTGGCTGGTGGCCGTGCCCACGTTGCTGCTGGTCGAAACACTGCCCGTCGTGGTCGGTGCCGTGTAGGCGAAGATGAACGTGTTCGTGCTTCCCGAGTTCAGCGTGGTCGCCGTACCGAAGTCCAGCACCCGGGTGCCAGCGTTGTAGGTGGCTGCCGGATAGGCAGTCTGGATCGTGGTCAACTGACCCGCCGTCACCGTCGAACCCACCGGCAGCGTCACCGTCTGCGTCACGCTCGCCGCCTGGCTGGGACCGTTGTTCGTGAACGTGGCCGTGAAGTTGCCCGTCGGCTGGCCCGCGCCTACCGAGGCCGGACCGCTGATGGCTGTCGTCACGTCGGCTACCGCCGTCACCGGAATTGTCAGTGAGGCCGTGTTATTTCCATTCACATACTCCGTCGTGGTCGTGGAGGTCGTGGAGGTCAGCGAAATCGAAGCGAGGCCGTTTGGTACGCTCGCGATTACGATGGTCACATCAGCGTTAGCACCGCCCGCAACCGACGCAGGTGTTCCGGTGAAGCTCACCGTACCGTCAGCGTTATTGTAAGTACCGCTGCCTTGGGTCGAGGTGATCGTCACCGTACCCAGACCGGCGGGTAAACCCGTGATGGAACGCACGAAACCTGCCGCTGCGCCGATGCCGAGATTGGCGAACGGAACGGTCAGGGTCAGCGACTGCCCGGATATGGCCGGGTTGATCGAAGGCGTGATGCTGGTTGCTACGTCGGCCACGCAATCGGCGCCGCCAAGCAGGTTGGGCAGTTCGGCGCGGGTCAGGTCGTAGCGCGAGGCGCCCAGCACGCTGGTGCCCGTCGAAGCGCCGTACGCCTGGGTGGTGGTATTGTCGATATTACGGGTCGAGCCGTTGGTGCCGGGCGTCAGCGATGAGGCCGCGTTGACGGAAGACGTCACGTACACCACCCCACCCGAGCCACCACCGCCGGGGCCGTGCGGGCCGGACTGGGTACCGGCATTCGTCCCTGCTGGATCGGAGTTACCCGTGTTGGAGCCGCCCTGCCCACCCTGCACCGTAATGGTCAGGTTGCCGAGCGAGGAAGTGGTCGAAACCACCACCGAGCCGCCGGCCCCACCGCCGCCGGAACCGTCGTTGCCGATATTGCTGGATGCAGCAGCGCCGTTGGCGTTGATCGTGCCACTGCCGCTTACAGTCGCCGCCCGAATAATGACGATACCGCCGCCAGCCGCCCCTGAGGAGGCGAAGCCAGCCGCCGCGAAAGTGCCGTTATTAGTAGTACCGGCACCGCCGCCACCGCCCAGCACGAGCCGCGAGGGCGCCGCCGGGGTGAAGAGCGCACCGCCGAAACCACCCGTTGTCCGACTCGACTGCCAGGCGTTACCACCTTTACCACCGAAGCCGACGTTCGAGCCGCCGCCACCACCCGTGTTTTCGTCATTGGCACCCGGATTACCGTCGGTGCCACCGCCGCCAGCGTTACCAGGGGCGCCCCGGCCGTAGTCGCCGTTCGGGTAACCATTAGGCACCGCTAGTGGCAACAGACTGGGCTGCGTATCGAGCAGCACACCGCCATTGTTGACGTAGCGCGGAGTGCCGACGATCCCTTCCCCTTTGGAAGCATTCGTCGTAATGGCATTGGAGGTCCGATAATCGGTGCTGGCACCTGCGCCGCCCGCCAGAACACGCCCAGCGCCGCCCCGGAAGCCCGCGCCCGCCGCGTTGATCGTGTTGCCGCCGAATGCGAGATCCTGGGCCACGTCGAGGGCGATCACACCGCCCACGCGCCCGTTCCAGGCAGGCACGGTCAGCGTTGGCGTATTCAGAGTTAGGTTGCGGTACTGCGGAATGCGGATCACCTGAAAGCGAACCTGCCCGGAGGCAGTGGTCGCGTCAGCATTGGTGTAAGTATTGGTCAGGGCCGTGGCGAAGTTGATCGCGCCGCCGCCAGCTAATGAGAAACCCGCCACAGACTGCACCACACGGTACTCGTACTGACCAGCCGTCAGTCCTGCCGTCAGCACCCCCTGGCCAGGGTCACCGGCCTGGTTGTCGCCGTAAGTATCCGCATTAGTCGAGTTGATGGAAGCGCCCTGCATCTGGATCACCAGCACGAGGTCGCCGGCGGCAATACTGGTAGCGCCGTAACCGGCTGGCGCGCCCCCCACCGTAATTTGGGTATTAGCCCCGTTCACGCTCGTGCCGGGGAAGTACGTATTCACCACCGTCGGGGCGCTGATGGTCACGTTGCCGTCAGCGCCGGGGTTGCCGCACTGCAAAGCCGAAACATTGCTGCTGGCCGTGGTGGTCAGCGTCGCAGTGTTATTGCCAGACGCAGGGTCGGCCGTCGTGGCGGAAGCTACCAGCGAGCCATTCGTAGTGCCGCCGGATGCCGCTGGCCCGTTGAAGGAAACCGTAAACGCGGAACTGGCATTGGCCGCCAACGTACCGACGGTCCAGGTCACGACGTTGCCGCCGCTCACCACGCCACCGCCGGTGGCTGTCAGGCCGGTGGTGCCGGCGGGCAGTGTCAGCACCAGGCTAACCCCAGCCGCGGGTGAGGTACCCGCATTATAAGCTAAAGCCGAATACCTGATCTGCGCGCCTGGCGAAACGGTCGCGGGGCCGCCGAGACTGACCTGCACATCAGCCGAAGGGGTGCCCTGAGCCGTGGTGACCTGCGCGCCCGCCGCTGAACCGTCGTTGTTGCCTGGAGTAGGATCGCCGGTGATAGCGGTGGAGGACGCTACGCCCGATACACTACCCGAAGCCGGCATCTGGAAAGTAAGCGAGTACACTACCGAAGCGCCGTTTGCCAGATTGACGGCGGGCCAGGCGACAATACCCGTTGCGGGGTTGTACTGCCCCTGGTTGGTGGCCGTGACGACCAGCCCCGCAAACGGCGTGAGTGCCACTTGCGGGACTACGCCGTTGGCCGTCGCCGGGCCACCGTTCAGGGAGGTAATGGTGTACGTGACGGCCGCGCCCGCCGCAGCGGTGGTGGCGCCCGTCAGGGTCGTGGCTACGTTAGCCGGCTGACTGACGGTCACGGCTACCGTCGCGCTGTTGGGGCCGGTATCCGCGCCCTGACCGGTCGCAGTGGACGTATTGCTGGTAACGTTTCCCCCCGTAGCACCGGGCGTAAACGAAAACGTGAAGGAGGCCGTGCCGCCGCTCGCTTGCGTGGCGAGGGCGGGGTACGTAATGGTGGTTCCTGCAATACTGCCGCCCGGAGCTACGATGCCCGTTGCGCCGGTCGGCAGTGTCACCGTGCGAGTGACCGTGCTGGCCGTAGCAGGACCGTTGTTGGTGTATGTTACCGTGTAATTCCCGCTGGGGATGCCCTGCGTGAGCGCAGTTGGCCCGGTAAGAGTCGTAGTAACGTCGGCAGGGGCATTAACCGTGAGGTTCACGGTTGCCGTTACGGCCGTCGCGTCGGAGTTAGCCGGGCCGTTGCTGGCATAGAGCCGCGACTGGATCGGATACGTCGTGTTCGTGTTTACCGTCGGCGCCGGGAAAATGATGGTGAAGTTCCGATTGGCACCGCTGTTCAAATTGCGGGTCGGGTTGAAAGTCACCTCGCCAAGAGCAGAGTTATACGAAGCATCGGCGGCATTAGTCCCGCCGAACGTAACCCCTGTCAGACCAGTAGGCAACCCCACGACCCGCCGCACTATATTACTGGCGTTCGTCGCACCCGTATTGGCAATGCCAACGGAAAGGGTCACAGACACCCCAGAATTCACGGGATTAGGCGTCGCTGAGATCGTGGTAACTAAATTCACCTGGGCTGCCGCCGTCAGCGGCCCGCACAAGAGCAATAGCCCCAATATCAACCGGGTGTAAATTTTTTGCATAACGCAAAGAAAAAATGAAAGCAAAAGACTCAAGGGTAGCCCAGCGCTGCGAAAGTAGCTAAATCAAAGTGAAGTTACCAACGGCAAACTGCTGCTCAAAACATCACCAAAACCGCAGTCAGTTGGATTTAAACGATTTCAGACTGGGGCTTCAAAAGGCAAAGATGCCCCCCGATGGTCATAGTTGCGATACCGGTTTCGCTTAACAGTCGGTTTTCTAGGCTCAACTGCTCGAAATGACGTGTCAATGACTGATCGTGCGCTTCAGCGCCTGCCGTGCCCGTTCGGCGAGCTCATCGGCTGAGTAATAGCACTGAATTGCTGGCGCTGGCGATCACGCTGCTTCAGGCGCACGCCTTTCCCTGCCCGTCGAATCGGGTTTGTACGACTTCGGCTGGTCGTCCGTAAACTAGTTGTACGGTAGCCCCGCCTCGTCGGCGGCATCGTCATCGTCCAGATGACGGGGGGCCCAATCGGCGCGGCGCAGGCCGCGTTGGGTGAACAGGCGTTGCCGGCCGCGCGCCACTTTCAGCAGGTCGCCTAGAAAGAGCTTGCCGCGCACGTAGAAAATCGGCCCGGCGAGTTCGTTGCGGTACTCGCGCTTCACGTCAAAGGCTTCGCGCCAGCCCACGCCCGCGCCCACGCCAACCCAACGGAACACGCGGTAATGCGCCGCAATAGTGGGTTCGAGCAGCCAGATGCGGTCCATCGGGGTGCGCTGCTGGCGTTCGCCGGGCACCTGATACTGATGATAATACTTGCCGTAGCCCAACTGCACGGGGACGCTTAGTTCCCAGCGCGGGTTGCCGTACAGCACGTACTCGCCCCAGAGAGCAAAGTAGCGCAACCGGATTTCGGCAGTAGCCTCGAGCGGCAGTTCCGCCGGGCGGGCGGCGGGTACGCCGGGACTGAGCAGGTACAGCCCGCCACCGGCCCGGTAGCGCCCGCGCCACTCGACCCCGATTTTCAGGCCATTGATGCCGACGAGCTGCGACGACACCAAGGAGTACCGTTTGTCGAACTGAAAGGTCAACCGCCGGTGCGCCTGCCGCACAAAAGGGGTGTCGGCGGGGGCGGTGGTGCCCAGTTTCCAGGGCCAGGCGACCGACGTGGGCCGGCCATCGGCTGCCGCATCGGCTACCGCAGGCGCGCCGAGGGCGGCCGCCAGAAGGACCATCGGCGGGTTCAGCAGCAGAAACAGGAAGGTAAAAAGCAGCACGGTCGGCTCAGAACGGTTCGGCGGGGGTTTGGTTTAATTGCCCCGGCCACGGCGTTGCGCGGGCAGACGCGGGTGGGCGCCTTTTATTGCTGTTTGCCCAAAAGAAAAATAATTTTTCGCGCAGCGGGGCGAATAGCGGCACCTCTTTGCCGCGCCGAAGCTAGCTTTCGCACCAATTCCGCTTCACCCCTTTTTCCCGGCTCCGCTGCTGATGCGCTCCGACTTCCCTTACGCCGACGCCCAATCCGACGAATTCGCTCAGGAACACCCGCTGCTGGTGGAAATTGCCTGGGAAGTCTGTAACCAGGTAGGCGGTATTTATACCGTCATCCGCTCGAAAGTCCCATCGATGATCGAGCGCTGGGACGAAGATTACTGCCTCGTCGGGCCCTACTTCCCGAATCAGGCCGCATCGGAGTTCGAGCCGGCCGAAAGCCTCGACGACGACGACCCCTTCGCCCGCGCCGTGCTCAAGCTGCGCGAGCGCGGCATCGAGGCGCACTACGGCCACTGGCTGGTATCGGGCAACCCGCGCATCGTGCTGCTGAACCCGTATTCGGCCTGGAACGAACGCCACCAGATCCGCACCGGCCTCTGGGAAAACCACGGCATCCCGACCCAGGACGGCGACAACCTGATGGACCAGGTGCAGGCCTTCGGCCACCTGCTGACCGAATGGTGTTTGGCGCTGGAAGAAGTCAAGCCCCGCGCGCGGCGCCTGATCCTGCACTTCCACGAGTGGATGGTGGGGATGCCGATTCCGGAGCTGCGCCGCCGCAACACCGAGGCGGCGATCATCTTCACGACCCACGCCACGATGCTGGGCCGCTACCTGGCGATGAACGACCCGGCGTTCTACGACCATCTCTCGACCATCGACTGGCTCCGCGAAGCACGCCACTTCAACATCGAGACGGCCGTTTCCATCGAACGCGCCGCCGCCCACGGCGCCCACGTGTTCAGCACGGTGAGCGAAGTGACGGTGCGCGAGTGCATCTATTTACTCGACCGCATCCCCGACGTGGTGCTGCCTAACGGGCTGAATATCCAGCGGTTCACGGCCCTACACGAGTTCCAGAACCTGCACCTGCGCCACAAGGAGCAGATTCACCGGTTCGTGATGGCGCACTTCTTCCAGTCGTACCCCTTCGACCTGGACAAGACGCTCTACTTCTTCACCTCCGGCCGCTACGAGTACCAGAACAAAGGCTTCGACCTGACCCTCGAAGCCCTCGCCCGCCTCAACTACCGGATGCAACAGGCCGGCGTGGAAACCACGGTGGTGATGTTTTTCGTGACCAAAGCCCCCTATACGAGCCTCAACCCGGAGGTGCTGCACTCGCGGGCCGTGATGGACGAGATCCGGCAGTCGGTGGAAGCCATCACGAAGGAAGTCGGCGAAAAGCTTTTCTACGCCTCGGCGGCCAGCACCGACTTCCGCGTCCCGAACCTCAACGATTTCGTGGACGATTACTGGAAGCTGCGCTACCGCCGGACGCTGCAAAGCTGGAAAACGCACCGCCTGCCGCCCGTCGTGACCCACAACCTCACCAACGACGCCACCGACCCGATCCTCCAGTTTCTGCGGTCCTCGAACCTCGTCAACAACGCCCACGACCGCGTGAAGGTGGTCTATCACCCGGATTTCATCTCGCCCACCTCGCCCCTGTTTGGGATGGAATACGGCCAATTCGTGCGCGGCTGCCACCTGGGCGTCTTCCCCTCCTACTACGAGCCCTGGGGCTACACGCCGCTCGAATGCATCGCGCGCGGCGTGCCGACGGTCACCAGCGACCTGGCCGGCTTCGGCGACTACGTGATGCAGCACGTGCCCGGCCACGACGAGAAAGGCTGCTACGTGGTAAACCGCCGCGACCGGGGCTTCGAGCAAAGCGCCCAGCAGCTCGCCGACCTGCTGTTCGACTTCATCCAGCTCTCCCGCCGCGAGCGGATTCAGCAGCGCAACGCCGTAGAATCCTCCTCGGAAATGTTCGACTGGAAAAACCTGCGCCAGCACTACGACCGTGCAGCGGCGCTGGCGCTGGAATTGGCTGGGCAATGACCCGCCCCTCGTCAACTGGAGAGCCGACCCAAAAAAGACCCCAAAAAGCAAAAAAGACGCAAGGATGCGTCTCTACGAAAACGCGCTGAAACGTCATTCCAACGGGCGACCGAAACCCTTTGACCACATACCTGTAATTCCCCGACTGCCCGCGCTGGCTTCCGGCAACAACCAAAACGGGCACCTTCCGCTGCTGCGAAAGGTGCCCGTGGGAAGCAAGAAGGCCGTTGACGGCCGAGGCGGTTTAGAGTTTACCCTGCTCGGCGGCTTTGCGCATCTTCTCGTTGGCGAAGATGGCTACTTCCACCCGGCGGTTGGTGGTGCGGCCTTCAGGGGTCGCATTGTCAGCAATCGGCTGAGTGTCGCCGTAACCTTTGGCCGTGAAACGGGCCGCATCGACGCCTTTGGTAGTCAGGAAGTTCACCACTGCCTGGGCCCGCTGCTCCGAAAGCGTCTGGTTCTTCTCCTTGATACCCGACGCATCGGCGTGGCCTTCAACCACGATATTGGTGTCCGGGTACTTTTGCAAAATCGTCGACAGGTTGCCGATTTCGCTCTGGGCACCAGCCGTCAGATCGTATTTGCTCGACTCGAACAGAATACCGGCTGGCATCGTGAGCTTGATACCCTCACCGACCCGCTCGACCTTCACACCCTCCATATCGCGCTGCAGATCAGCTGCCTGCTGGTCCATCTTCCGACCGATGACGGCGCCCGTCGTGCCGCCAACCGTAGCGCCGGCAATGGCGCCAATGGCCGTGCCCTGCTTGCCACCGATCAGCCCACCGATTACGCCACCTAGCACGGCACCCGTACCAGCGCCAATCAGGCCACCTTTGGCCGTTTTGCTCATTCCGGTTTTGCGCTGGCCGCCACCATTCTGGGACAGTTTGTCATCGCTTCCCGAAGAAGCCTGCTTGGAACCAGCGCACGAGCCAAACAGCAGCGAAGAGGCCAGGGCGAGCGACAGCGTCGCTTTCGAAATCTTGATCATCAGTTCTTAAAAAAGGGGTTGGTTTACAAAACAAAAAAATCTTCAACAAAGACCCATTAGGTCAACAGCGCCAAAGCGGGCCTTGTACGAAAGCCTACGACTCCGCGTTGAGCGCGCATTTCCAAAGAGCTTGCCAGCCGGGAATGACTGAGCGACTGAGCGACTGAGTGACTGAATGGGACTGAGTGGAACGGAGTGACGATGCGAGAATACGTTTAATACCTGTCCATCTAAACCCTACTCCCTAAACCCTAAATCCTAGCCCCTAAACCCTACTCCCCAACATCCGCAGCACGTCGGCTAGTTGGGTTTTGAGCTGCTTACGGTCCACGATCAGGTCGAGAAAGCCGTGGTCGAGGACGAACTCGGCGCTCTGAAAGTCGCTGGGCAGATCTTTCCCGATGGTTTCGCGGATGACGCGCGGGCCGGCAAAGCCAATAAGCGCGCCCGGTTCAGCGATATTGAGGTCGCCGAGCATCGCGAACGAGGCCGTGACGCCGCCGGTCGTGGGGTCGGTCAGGAGCGAGATATACGGAATCCGCTCCTCGGCCAACAGCGCCAGCTTGGCCGAGGTTTTGGCCATCTGCATCAGCGAAAAGCCGGCTTCCATCATCCGGGCGCCGCCAGACTTGGAGATCACCAGCAGGGGTGTGCGATGGCGACGGGCAAAGTCGATGGCGCGTGCGATTTTTTCGCCGACCACCGACCCCATCGAACCGCCCACGAAGCGGAAGTCCATACACGCAATCACCAGCGGCTGGCCGTGCAGCAGGCCGTGCGCGCACCGCACCGCATCGCGCAGGCCAGTAGCCTGTTGCGTGGCCACAATTCGCTTTGGATACGCCTTCGTATCGACAAAGCGCAGTGGGTCGGCTGACGACAGCTCGGCGTCCAGCTCAGTGAACTCGTTGCCGTCGAAGAGGACCTCAAAATACTCCGCCGACCCCAGCCGCTCGTGGTAGTTGCATTTGGGGCAGGTCCAGCGGTGGCGGGCGTGTTCGGCGGTAGTCGTGACGGCCTTACAGGAGGGGCACTTGTACCAGAGGCCGTCGGGGGTCTCTTTTTTTTGCTCGGTCGGGGTGCTGATACCTTTCTCGACGCGTTTGAACCACGACATAATGAACGAGGGAGGGCGAGGACAATAACCCGCTGGCGGCAAAAAACACCCCGAACGACCGGGAGTGCCGCGCGGGGCGGGGCCGCAAATATACCCCCGACAAAGGCGGCTTGGTCGGGCCGACCGCCCCGGCGGCGTAGTTTTGGCAGCACGTAACCCCGATTGGCCCCACCAGCCGGCGCGCCACCGGCCGACCGGCTGCCGCGGGGCCGGTGCGCCCGACCCTTTGTTTCGATTTCTTTCCGCAGCCCTCCTGATGCCCCTCCCCTTTCTGTACCGCCCGGCGGTTTTTGTATTGAACGGTCTGCTGCTGAGCGCGCTGGTATCCGGCTGCGTCACCAGCAAACGCTACGATGATCTGAAGGCCCAGGCCACCCAGGATGCCGCCGCCAAAGCCACGGCCGAAGAACAGATCAAGCGCACCACCACGGATATGGCCCGCTTGCAGGAGCAGTACGGCGAAAAGCTCAAGCGTGTCAATCGGCTGGCGGCCGACTCGCTGCGCGATAATCTGCAACTCAGTAAAGAGCGCGCCGCCAACGCCGAGTTGACCGGCGCCTACGAAAAACTGATGAAAGCCAACGACCGGATGCTGGCTAATTCGGCCACCGACCTCGACCGCTCAAACCGCGACCTGGTGCGTCGCGAAGCCGAACTACGCGACGCCGAAGTACGCAACCGCACCCTGAGTGCCGACCTGAAAGGCCGCGAAGACTCGTTGCGCGCCACCACGCGCCGCCTGAGCGCCCGCGAAGCCCGCGTCAAAACCCTCGAACAAACCCTGGCTGATAAAGACCGCGCAGTGGCCGACCTGCGGCAACGCGTAGCCAGCGCTCTGACCGGTTTCACCGGCCAGGACCTGAGCGTCCAGATCAAGGATGGCAAGGTGTACGTCTCGCTCTCGGAGCAACTGCTGTTCAAATCCGGTTCGACGCGCGTTGACCCCAAAGGGCAGGAAGCCCTGCGCAAACTGGCCGGCGCCCTGGCCACGCAAGCCGACGTGAACGTGCTCGTGGAAGGTCACACCGACGACGTACCCGTGCGCGGCGGCACCGGCGGTCTGACCGACAACTGGGACCTTTCGGTGCTGCGGGCTACTGAGATTGCGCGGTTGCTGACGGGCGCGGGCGTCGGCCCGGCGCGCGTCACGGCAGCGGGCCGCTCGCAGTACGTACCCATCGACGCCGCCAAGACACCGGAGGCCCGGCAGAAAAACCGCCGCACCGAAATCATCCTGACGCCCAAGCTGGATGAGCTGTTTCAGTTGCTGAAATAACCGCTCACGAGCCTGCCTTCAGCGCCACCAAATCGCCGCCCCGCCCGCTTACCAGGGTTGGGCGGCGTTTTGATGACATTGCATCACCCAATGATGTGATTGTGGGAAGGCAAAAGCAAACGGAAGTTTGCACTGGCTAATGAATCAGGCTTTCTTTTCCTGGTTTCAGTCCATCATTCCGTTTCCATTTATTTTTAACGCTTCCCCAATGACACTCTCCCGCACCCTGCTACTGGCTTCGGGCCTGGGTATGCTGAGCCTCGGCGCCTGTAAAAAGGACAAAGACAGCGGCCCCAGCCCCGAACAGCCCGTTTACAAAGTCAATCTGTACCAACCGACGACGTCCTCTTCGGACCCACAGTTACAGATGACCGTCTTCAACGACAACAAGCAGTTTTCTACTATTGGCCGATTCAGCGGCCAGACGCCGCAGGCGCCAAACGCTGCATTCACCTACGAAAACGCCACCCGCACCGCATCGCTGGTGCTGTACGATGCCCAGCAAACGCCTGCTTTTCTCTATGGCCTGAACCCCACCACGGGCGAGAAAAAGCACAGCCTGGTAGAGCTGGAGCGCGTGGACGCCACCAATACCATCCTTCGGCTGTATTACTACGACTGGGAAGCGCGCCTCGGAACACTGGTGCTGGAAACCAAAGCCACCAAAACCACGACTGGCTATACCTTCACCAAGCAGTTCGAGATTGCTGACCCCACCTTTGGCGGGCGCGGTGGAAAGCGAAATACCTCTTTTCCGGTGCCGTTGCTGCGCCTGAGCCAGGTACAACACCAGCCGCACCCAGTCACGGGCGGTGCGTTGGCACAGCGGGGCACCAGCGCTCTTACGCCCAGTCAGTACCTGTTGGGTTCGCAGCCTGCGGCTGCTCTGGACGTGGAAGCGCTCCTCCAACACTTGGGTAGCCGCGCGGGCACCCTCACCGCCGACGGCGCAGGCGACATCCTGAACCTACTGCAAGCCAGCACCCGCGGTCCAGCCATCACCAACTCTGCCCAACTGCTGGGCGCCGTAGCAGTGGTGGACAACTGGCTGCGTACCGGCCTGACGGCACTGCGGTCACAAGTGCAAACCGGCGCGGCCGCCAGTCTGATGCCGGGGCAGCCCGCTCAGAATGTGGCGCTGACCGTATCGGGTAGCAGTATTACTGTACCACTGGCAGCGTATCAGGGTTATACGTTTGCTGCCGCCGGGCATCTGGCGCCGGGCTTCAGTACCTCATTTCCAAGTTTGTATCAACAGGTAGAACAGTGGATTACGTTTGTGGAGACGGCCACTGAAACCACGGAGGATCTGAACGATCTGGCTACTTCGGCCGGCGTGCTGCATTTCAGTCTGAACTGGAACACTAACGACACCGATATCGACCTGTGGGTGACCGACCCCAGCGGCGAGAAAATTTACTACGCCAACAATACTTCCGCCAGCGGCGGATACCTCGACCGCGACGACACCGACGGCTTTGGCCCCGAAAACATTTACTTTCGCCGCAACGCGCCCGACGGTATATACAAGGTCGAAGCTGATTATTACGCCCCCTCTTCCGGCCCAGCTACCACGGCGCAGGTAGCCTGCGCCAATGGGTTGGGCTTCCGCACGGCCGTCAATTTATCGCTGGCGCGCGACCCAGCGGGCAATCGGACCAAACAGGCGTTCCGGATACAAAAAAACGGCACTTCCTGTACGGTGCTGAATTAAGCGGTCATTCACCAGCTGCAAGCCGTAAGCTGCAAGCTTACAGCTAACCCGTTCATAAGCCGACTACGTTACCGCCAAACGCCCCGCCGGACTTTCCGGCGGGGCGTTTGGCTTAAATAATCGACCAGAAATCATCCAGCATTTAGTCTTTGGGTTTTCGCCCGTTCATCAGCGGCTTGGCTTGCAGCTTGTAGCTGACCGCTTACCTGTGGGGATACACATCGCTGAGGGCGGCGCCCCACTAGGCACTACCGACCTACGGCTGCTTTCTTTCGCCCACCGGCACCGGCACACTTACCCGGCCATCGCGCACTTCGGCCACGGTGCGGAGCAGGGCCAGCGTGGCGGGGGCATCGGTCAGCACGACGGCCGCCCAGGGGTGAGCCGTGTGCAAGAGCCAGCGCATCGTGCGCTCGTGGTCTTGCGGTTCGAGGGAAACCGGGTCGCGGAGCAGCAAAAGGCGGGGGGAATCGATGACGGCGCGGGCCAGCAGCAGTTTCGTGACGAGCGCATCGGGCAGGGCCGGATCGGCGGGCACCAACTCGGTGTCGAGGCCGCGCGGCAGGAAGGTGACCAGTTCATCGAGGCCCAGCCCGGCCAGCACATCGCGCAGATGCGTCGTACCGATACCGGGCCGGCCGAGGGTAATGTTTTCGAGAGCCGTACCGGCGAAAATATCGTTCTGGGTAACGGTTTCGCCAATCAACCGGCGCAACCCTTCACGGTCGAGGTTGGGCATCGGCAGGCCATTGATGAGGAGCGTACCCTCGTAGGGAAGTTGGCCGAGGAGCGTCCGGCAGAGGTCAACGGTAGCTTCGGGGTCGGCGGAAGTAAGCCCGAGGCGGGCGTTGGGTTCGATGTGCAGGTCGGCGTGGCGCGCGACGCGGCGGCGCGTGAGGGGGTAAAACGTGGAGACGCCCCGGAATTCGACGTTCAGGCCCTGGCTCAGGTCGGGGTTCAGCCCCCCCACTTCTTCAAGCGGTTTATCGGTGACGTGCCCGAGTTTATCGAGGGCCGTGAGCAGGTCGTATACCACATCGAGGCTCAGGATCAGCTTTTCCACTGCCCCCACGATCAGCACGATGATCAACTCCGAGGCCACGATCTGGCCCAGCGTAATCTGCCCCTGCGCCAGCAGCACAGTGGCCAGAATCAGCAAGCCTCCCACCACCAGCGTCCGAAAGCCGATGGCGTAGCCGTAGAGCTGCATCAGCACCTTGAAATGTTCTTTACGGTAGTGCAGGTAGCCCGCCACCAAGGTATCTGTTTTCTGCAGTGCCAGCGTACCGTGCGGCGCCAGCCGGAACGCGGGCAGCGCGCGGGCCACTTCTTCGAGCCAAAATGCCGTCCGGTACTTGTACTTGGACTCGGTGATGCTCGTCTTCAGCCCCTTAGGCCCAATCGCACTCACGATCAGGTAAACGGCCAGCACCAGCACCAGCGAGAAGAAGATGAAGAACGGGTGGTAGAACGACAGCACCAATAGCCCAAATACCACCTGCAACACCGACGCCGAGATGTCGATGAGCAGTTTCGGCAGGCCCTTCTGCACGTTCAGCACGTCGAAAAACCGATTGACGACTTCCGGCGGATACTCCCCGTTCCAGCCGGCCGTGGGTTCGACACGCGGCAGGCGGCGGGCAAAATCGAGCGCCGTGCGGGCAAACACCCGGCGCTGCAACACTTCGACGAGGGAAATCTGCTGAATCTGCAGCAGGCCACTGATGACGCTGGAGGCGATGATCAGCCCCACCAGCACCACGATAGACGTGCCGATCAGCCCGCCCGACATAAACGAGATCAGTGCCTGCACCCCCAGCGGCAGCACCAGCCCCAGCGCTCCCACGGCAATAGTATAGACGTAGAGATAAACAATGTCGCGCCGTTCGAGCCGCAGCAGATCGATCAGGCGCCCCCACGGTGAGCGATGTTCCGGGGTAGCGTCGCCGTGGCCGTTGTGCCCTTGATCCTGCGGGTGTCCCACGTTAGTGTCGGCGGTGGTGGCAGCAGGCAGCACCAGCGGAAACAGCATCAGGACCGCGCCCTGCGGGTCGGCGGCAAGTGTCGCCAGTACGTCGGGCGCGGTCAGGTCGATGGGGTGCCAGGTACCATCCGGGGCGCGCTCTTCGCTCTGGCGCGGGGCGTGGCCGTGGTCCGGGCGCTGGGTCAGGATGGGCCGGGGCGTGGTTTCGCCGTCAGCCCGCCGAAATAATACGATGGGGTGAAACAGGTCGTCGAGCAGCGTGATCAGCTCGCCGCGCGCCGTGGTATGGCGTACCAGCGCCACGTTGGCGCGCTGGCCCAGGCGGGCGACTTCGGCAGCCAGACTTTCGCCATCCACTGGTTGATTGGCGGCCGTGCTGGGCGCGTCGATGGCTTCCGTCCAGTGCGGCGGCGGGGCACTGTGATTGAGTAACGGCAGCAGGCGCCGGATCACCGCGAGCGGAATATTGTGTTGGGACATAAAAAACGAATGGCCAGACGCAGCGCCCACCGCCACCTGCCGGATGATGCAAAGCGCCCGTGAAGGTCACGATTACCAGACCGGAGGCGCTTATCTGGAACGATTCCAAGTTCCGGACAAAGGTACTGGCCGCCGCTGCTACGGCCGCTGCTATGTTTACCCGGCTATTTTACCCAACCAGCCGCCCGCCCGCTCCGTCACAACACCCGCCGCAGCGTCAGGACCGTGACGTAGCCGCCCCCGTCAGCGCGACGGGCCAATACCAGCAGCCGGCGCCCATCCTGCGAGCGAAGCAGGGCGCTGAGCGTGGTCAGACTGAATTCGGAAGCCGGTCGGCCATCGAGAATCACCAACTCGTCGCCAGGCGCCAACCCCGCTTCGGCCCCTGGGCCGTCCGGCTCGACGTGCACCACCACGAACCGGTTGAAGGCCGGGCCGTGCGCCACGATTTCGAGGCCGCTCATATCGTACTCGAAAGGCTCGTTAAAACCGGCCGCTGGCCGCAGCCAGAGCGTGCGGCCGCCGTAGTCGAACCAGACGTGAAACCGCTTGAGCAGTTCCAGCCCCACGGTGCCGGCACGGGGCACCTGCACGTGCGCCAGCACCGCCGCCGAATCCGGAAAAGCCGTCAGCGGCGCCCGCACCGCAAACGGCCCCACCCGCAGCGCCGCTACCCGGCCGAGGTAGCCGTTGATGGCCCCGCTCAGGCCGCGCCCGACCTGCACGCGCAGCCGGTTGGCCGGCAGCCGCAGCCCCCGCCCGACGCCCCGTTCGAGTGACAGGGCGTGGCCCGCGCCGGTATCGATCAACAGCCGGACGTGAAGCGTATCGGCGGGGCTGGAAGGGCCGTCGCCGACGGGCTGCTGCTGCAACCGGGCCTGGAGGTACGGCTTGCCCCCGCGCACCAGCAGCGGCACGCTGGCCACCGCACGCCGCTGCCACCACCGGCGGCGCGGCGGCACCCAGCGGGCGGGGTCGTGCAGCCGCAGCGAACCGCGCCCGCCTCGCAATTCGACTACGAACGAGCGGAAAAGATCGGCCCCGATCAGCCCCGCCACCGGTTCGCCCACGTACCGACTCAGTTCCAGCGCATCGCCCGATAGTACGGCCAACGGTAAGGGGGCCGGAGCCACGCCGGGTAAACCGATGCGTACGCCCGCCACCAGCGAGGCCCGAAACGCGGCATCTTCGCCGGCGCCGGCCACCAGCAGCGGCTCGCCGGGCGGCAGCCGGAGCGAGTCGCGCACGGCGGGGTCGGTCAGCAGGGTGGTTTCGACGCCCG
>JANPLI010000112.1:0-19626 GCA_031426455.1 Hymenobacteraceae bacterium
CCCGTCGGGACCATCGGCTCTCCACCTGCGCTAGCTCAGCCCCGTCTCCAAACCTAATCGCAATGCGTATGTCATCCGTCTGATTCCCCGTAAGAGCGTTTTTATAATATGGAGCTGACTACTATCGCAACGGCTACTGGCGCATTTATTAGCTGGGTGATAAAAATTTTCCCTTTTTTCGGGAAGTTCTCGAAGCGGTATGAGCAGCCACAACTCGTGCTGGTCTTCAAAAGCAAAAGAGCACTCGACTCCTATCTGGGCGTTTCGCCAAGGACTGTATTTGACAGCGTTGACCCACATTTGGTAGTACACTCGGTAGTGTTTCGCAAGGTAACTTGGACATATGAGTTGACCATTCGAAACATTTCGGAAGCGACCGCATATGACGTCCAGTTCAAATTACCTGACAGTCAGGTGTGGGGAATAACTCCGGTGCCAGATCGAGTAAAACCTCTGAGAGAATTTGGAGAGCAAACTCATGAGGTTGTAATTGAAGATGTTTATGAGCGAGATGATTGGAATCCAGTTGACAGGATAAATCAACCTTTCGCATCAATTCAAAAAAGCTTCTTGCAATACAAAAACAAAAGTAAAAAAACCTTTCACACGGTTTGCGACTGGCAAAAAACTTCACCTGAAGAACGCTACATATTCAATAATTGACCTATACCAGAAGTGCTTTTAAAACCTTCCTAACAAGAAAAGGCCGGCTAACCGCTGGCCTTTTGCATCGGCTGAACCCGCTCCCCGCCCCTACCCCCGTTATCTTCGTCAACTCCAACGCACCTAATCTAATGACACTTGTAATCGCTGACCTTGACGAAAGCGGCACTCAGGAAATCACGGCGCTGGCGCAAAAGCTGGGCGCGCGGGTACTGAAAACCCAGTTGGTTGAAGCCAGGCCGCCGCTGACGAAGGAGGAACGGATGCGATTGGTGAGCGAGTTATCCGGTTCGTGGCAATCGGATTTGACGGCCGATGAATTGGTCCGCGAGATTTACGAGGCCCGTAAGGATAACTCGCACCGGGACGTGCAGTTCTGATGGCTTATCTGCTCGACACAAACATCTGCATTCACTGGCTGAACGGCGATCCGCTTGTTACCAACAAGTTAGATGATTTGAGCGAACATCGGCCCGCCGGCCTACTCGTCTAGCCGAAACAGGTCGGCGGTTACGCTGCTCGGTCCCTGGAAACGGGCTGGGTCGGCGGCGTCGTACACGACCAGCAGGCGCGTGGGGTCGTCGGTTAGGCGGCAGATACCTTCCGCGCGGTCGGTGCCGAGGCGGCTGGTGCGGCTGGTAGGCACGTCCAGCACCGGCGTCAACTGGGAGTCATCGGCGAACACTACTGATTCCGCCTGCGGCGCGGCTCCTCCGCGCCAGCGAAAAACGGTGACCGGCGCGTCCAGGTCCATCGTGGGGCCGGCCAGTAGCAGCAGGTCGGCGCCGTCGCGCAGCATATCCCGGATGCCCAGCCCGCGCAGCTGCACGAAATGCTTGCGGAACAGCGCGCCGTCCGGCCCGATGGGTTGCAGGTGTAGCACAGTGGGGTCGGCGGGGTCGGGGGCGAGCGCCACTTCCAGCACCACGGCCCAGCCGCGCAGCACCGGTCCGCGCAGGCCCAACAGAACGTGGCCGTCGGGCGTCACGGCCAGGCCTTCGATGTCGAAGCCGTTGTCTTTGCCGGGAATCGCCAGAAACGGCCCCAGGTGCGGGTCGTCGGCCAGGGCGTGGGTCAGTTCGTCGCCTTCGTCGTTGCCCTGTAGCCGGGCTGCGTGGCGCCGGTCGCGCCCCTCGCCGGCCACGGCCACCAACGTGGGCAGGCCCGCCGCATCGAACACCACCGGCACCCGCGCCAGCAGGTAACGGTTGCCGTCGGTGCTGACATCCGCCAGCCGCTTTTGGTTTTTTGCCACCGATGTACCCGCCTTCGCCTTGCGGCGCTTCAGGCTGTGCGAACCCACCAGCCAGAGGTAGCCGTCGGCGTAATCGAGGCCCTCGATGTCGGCTTCCGGCGCTTCGCCCGGCGCCTGATCGTCTTCGGGCGGCACGGGCAGACGCAGCAACTCGTGAAGGGCGAAACGCGTGTGGTCGGCGTAGGTCCGGGTGGGGCCAGGCTGACGGGTGAGGCGCTCCAGGGTAAGCGTTTCGTCGTTGGCAACCCACAAGGTAGGGCCGATTTCCAGCACCATCGATAACCCCTGGCGTAATTCCTTCCCGCTATCCTGGGGGTCGAGCTGATTCAACGCGGGGTCAAAATTCAATAAAACACTAGCAGCGCGGGACATTTTTAAACAGGGAAATCGGTCAAGAGAAAAGCCCGGCCCGATGCCGTGATGACGGCAAACGTGCGGCTTTTTCCTCCCGCTGATTCCGTGCCAGGGTTGCGGCCCCAAGCTCGAAGCTGATCCGGCGACTGGTTGCTGCCTGGGTTGCGCCGTTGGGCGGCGGAACCCGCATTGGACGAACGCTCGTTAGCTTTGCGCCCTTTGTCGGGCTTGTTTAGCCTATACGTATAGTTTCTTCCCCGCCCAATGGCGAAAAATCTGGTTATTGTCGAATCGCCTGCGAAAGCAAAGACCATTGAAGGGTATCTGGGCGCGGATTATGTGGTGCGGTCCAGCTACGGCCACGTCCGGGACCTGCCCAAGGACAACAACGCCATCGATATCGAGCACGGCTTCAAGCCGACCTACGTGGTGTCGGCGGATAAGCGCGAGGTGATCGCGGAGCTGAAAAAACTCGCTAAAGCCGCCGAAATGGTCTGGCTGGCGAGCGACGATGACCGCGAGGGTGAGGCCATTTCGTGGCACCTGTCGGAGTCGCTGAACCTGGAGCCGCAGAAAACGAAGCGCATCGTGTTCCGCGAGATCACGAAGACCGCCATTCAGAAGGCCATCGCCGAGCCGCGCACCATCGACCTGAACCTGGTGAATGCCCAGCAGGCGCGCCGGGTGCTCGACCGTTTGGTGGGCTTCGACCTCTCGCCGGTGCTATGGCAGAAAGTGCGGCCCGGTCTGAGCGCCGGCCGGGTGCAGTCGGTAGCCGTGCGCCTGGTGGTGGAGCGCGAGCGCGAAGTGGCGAAATTTCAGGCCACCAGCGCGTTCCGCCTGATTGCCGAGCTGCGCAACACCGCCGGGCGCCCCGTGCGCGCCGAGTTGCCGCAGCGCTTCAAGACCGCCGCCGAGGCCCGCGCCTTTCTGGAAGGCTGCGTGGGCGCCGCCTTCACGGTCGAAAACCTGGAGAAGAAGCCGCTGAAACGTTCGCCCGCCGCGCCGTTCACCACGTCCACGCTGCAACAGGAGGCTTCGCGCAAGCTCGGCTTTTCGGTTAGTCAGACGATGACCGTGGCGCAGAAGCTCTACGAGGCCGGCAAGATCAGCTATATGCGGACCGACTCGGTGAACCTCTCGGAAGACGCCCTGGCCGGCGCCAAAGCGCAGATCGAGACCGCTTACGGACCGGAGTACGCGCTGACCCGGCGCTACAAGACGAAAGTCGCCAGTGCCCAGGAAGCCCACGAAGCCATTCGGCCGACCGACTTTGGCGCCGTAAAGGGGTCTTCCGATTCGAGCGAGCAGCGGCTGTACGATCTGATCCGGAAGCGCGCGATTGCCTCGCAGATGGCCGACGCGGAAATCGAGAAGACGACGGCGACCATCGGCATCAGCACCCACCCCGGCCAGCCGCTGCAAGCCACCGGCGAAGTGACGACGTTTGAAGGCTTCCTGAAAGTGTACGCCGAAAGCACCGACGAGGAGCCGGAAGTGGACCCCGATAAGCCGGAAGCCAACGAGGGCGGTTCGCGCCTGCCCGCGTTGCGCGTGGGTGAAAACCTGGCGCCCGACAACCTCCACGCCACCGAACGCTTCACGCAGCCCCCGGCCCGCTACACGGAAGCCGCGCTGGTGAAAAAGCTGGAAGAAATGGGCATCGGCCGGCCCAGCACCTACGCGTCCACCATCAGCACCGTACAAAAGCGCGGCTACGTGGAAAAGGACGTCCGCGAGGGCCGCGAGCGGTCGTACACGGTGGTGACGCTCGACGGCAAGCTGGTGCGCGAGGAAGTCAAGACCGAAATCACGGGCGCCGAGAAAGGCAAGCTCTTCCCGACGGATACGGCGATGGTGGTCAACGACTTCCTGGTCGAACACTTCCCGATGATCGTGGACTTTCAGTTCACGGCCAACGTCGAAAGCCAGTTCGACCGCATCGCCGACGGCGAGCAGGAATGGGTGACGATGATCGGCGATTTCTACGGCGGCTTCCACCCCACCGTGCAGGCGGGCAAGGCTATCGAGCGCTCCACGGTGAGCGGCGCGCGGCCCATCGGCACCGACCCCACCACTGGTAAGCCCGTCTCGGCGCGCCTGGGCAAGTATGGCCCTTACGTGCAGCTTGGTGATAGCCAGGTGGAGGAAGAAGCGGGGCGCAAACCCGCTTTCGCCAACCTCAAGAAGGGGCAGTTTCTGGAAAGCATCACGCTCGAAGAAGCCCTCGACCTGCTGCGCCTGCCGCGCTCGGTCGGCGAGTTCGAGGACCTTGTGCTGACCGTGGGCGCCGGGCGTTTCGGCCCCTACGTGCGTCACAGCGGCAAATTCTACTCGCTCGGCAAGGAGCTGGACCCGCTCACGATCAGCACCGAAGAAGCCATTGCGCTCATCGAGGCCAAGCGTAAGCTGGACGCCGAACGCCTGATCAAGGCCTTCGACGAAGACGCCACGATTCAGGTGGTGAACGGCCGCTTCGGCCCCTACATCACGGCGGGCAGCAAAAACGTCAAGATTCCGAAGGGCGAAGAACCGCTAACCCTCACCCTGGAACGCTGCCGCGAACTGGCCGACGCCACGCCGGAGAAGAAGAGCAAGTTCGGCAAAAAGCCCCCCGCCAAGCCCGCCGCCGCCGAAACCGACGCGCCGACGAAAGCCGCCGCCAAGCGGGCCACGACGAAAACGGCAACTGCCACCGGCGCCAAGAAACCTGCAGCGAAAAAGCCTGCCGCCAAGAAGCCCACCGCGACGGCAGCAGTCAAAAAGCCCGCTGCGGCCCGAAAAAAGGCCTCCACCGAATAGCGGCCAGCAATTGAGCGCCCCGCCGGAAACCCTTCCGGCGGGGTGTTACTTTTGGGGCTTATGAAACACCTACTGATTGCCGTCGAAGACGAGTGGCTGGACGATGTAGCCGCTGACCTACGGAAAAACCAGCGAATCAAGGGTATCCAAGAGGTTCTTCCGTCACGCGGGACTTCGGAGGATAGCCCTGCCAAGCCCCGCTTAACCAAATGGGGACCCGCCGGGGGCGTCTGGGACGACCCTGATTTTGATTTCAACGCTTTCCGGCGACAGGCCTGGGGCCGGGACGTATGATTCTCTGTGATACCAATATCATCATCGAAGCGACGCGCCAGCGGGAGCCGGTCCTGTCGGCTTTCGAGTTGCTGCTACCTGACCGGGTGGCCTTGAGCGTGGTTACGGTGGCAGAAATAATCCGGGGGGCACGAAATCAGCTTGAATTACAGACGCTTTTGCGTCGAATGACTCAACTGGAAATCTTACACGTAAGCGAATCCATCAGTCGACTCAGCATCGAACTGATGACCCGCTATCGCTTAAGCCACCACCTTGATTTTGCCGACGCCCTCATCGCCGCCACGGCCCTCGAACACGGGCTGCCGCTTTTTACGCTGAACCGGAAAGATTTTTGCTACCTGCCGGGCATCCATCTTTACGAACCCTGATACCCCGCCGGAAACCCTTCCGGCGGGGCGTTACTTTTGGGGCTATGAAGCTGCAAATTCAGGTACAGGACGAATGGGCTGCCGTGCTGGTGGCCTTTCTGCGCTCCGTGGCTTACGTGGAGCAGGTGGAGGAAATGGCAGAAGAAGTGCCCCCGCCCGTCGCGTCGGCCGCCGAAAAGGAGACCGTGCCCCGCTTAGGCGAAACGCATATCCACGGCGTTTGGGATGAGCCGGACTTTGACGTCAAAGCTTGGCGCCGCCAGATGTGGAGCCGGGACGTATGATGGCGCGGATGATTCTGTGCGACGCGAACATCCTGATCGACGTGCTGCGGCTGCGGGAGCCGGTGACATCCGCTTATCGGGCGTTGGCTGCTGACGAAGTGACGATCAGCGTGATGACGGCCGCCGAACTGGTGCAGGGACTGCGCAACCAGCAGGAGCTGCGGAACCTGCGGCTTATTTTAGCACCGCTACCGGTGCTGCCGCTGTCGCCGGCGGGCAGTCTGCACGGCCTGGAACTGCTCTATCAGTATCGCCTGAGCCACGGGCTAACGATAGCCGACGCCCTCATCGCCGCCACGGCCCTCGAACACGGGCTGCCGCTTTTCACACTGAACCGCAAGGACTTTCGCTACCTGCCGGGGCTGACGTTTTACGAACCGTAACGGCCCGGCCCGCGTCACGGCTACGCTCCGTTTTCCACCTGATGACACCGTTACTCCGCCTGCCGCGTCTGCTATCATTTGCCGCCCTGCTGCTGACGGGCTGCGTGGCGCCGTACACGTCCGTCGAACCTGGCCCGCACGGACCGGTGGCCGTTACGCACCAGCAAAGCACCGGCTACGGCCGGGTACGCACCGAAAAGCACCTCGTGGTTCCGGCCGACTTCCACGACCAACTCGCGCTTTACCGGCGGCGTCACGGGTTCTTTCCGCTTTCGGTGGCCGGGCTAGCGGCGGAATCCGACTCGGCCCGCGCCGCCGTGGCGGCACTTTTCGCCGCCGGCTTCGCCGAGCCGGACCTGGTGCGCGGCGGCGGGCCGGACTCGGTTCGGCTCGTGTTCACGTTCACCACGACCGGCCGGCGCACCCGCGTGGTTTCGAGCCAAAGCGCCGATTTCATCAGCGTGAACCGCACGTTCCGCGAACCCTACCCCGTGCAGCCGGAAGGCGAGATTCCCGGCGCGTTCGTCTTCCGTTACGCTCCCGCTGACGGACGTGTGACTGCCACGCGCCATCTGGGCCGCTACCGTGGCTGGCCGCGCTGGCTCGCGAAGCTGGGCATCGGCTGAGCGCCGCGACCTTTGCGCCCGATGCTGCTGCTCCCCTACCGCTCCTATGGCACCGCCACGCGCCTCTATCTGGTGGGCCGGGTGCTCGACGACGAACCCCTCCCCGCCCCCGCCGACCGCACCTCGACGCTGCGCGGCCTGCGACTGATGTGGCAGCGCATCGAAACCGACGAAGTACCGGGCGCCGAAATCGAAGTCAGCTTCGGGCCCCAAACCGCCCGCGTCACCACCGACGACGAGGGCTACTTCCGCCTCAACCTCACCCCCGCCGAGCCGCTGCCCTGGAACGACGGCTGGCATCCGGTACCGCTCCGGCTGGTGGGGCTACCACGCGACTCCCGCCTCTCCGGCGACCAGCCGCACGCCATCGCGGCTACCGCCACGGTGCTGGTGCCGCCACCGGACGCCGAGTTCGGTATCATCTCTGATATCGACGATACCATCGTGGAAACCGGCGCCACCTCGCTGCCCCGGATGTTCCGCAACACCTTTCTGCGGCACTACCGCGAGCGGCTGCCCTTCGCGGGGGTGGCCGAATTTTACCGGGCCCTGCAACTGGGCCGCAACGGCAAGCGCAACAACCCGGTGTTCTACGTCTCGTCGTCGCCGTGGAATCTCTACGACCTGCTCGACGACTTTATGCGCTTCCACGGCCTGCCCGCCGGGCCGATTCTGCTGCGCGACTTCGGCCTCCGGCGCCGCAACCTGCGCGAAGGCCACCTCGACCATAAGCTCCGCGAAATCAGTCAGGTATTCGACACCTACCCCACGCTGCCGTTCGTGCTGATCGGCGATTCGGGCCAGCGCGACCCGCAGATTTACCGCGAGGTGGTGCGCCGCTACCCTGGCCGGGTGCGCGCCATTTACATCCGCGACGTGGACGCGGCCCGCACCGGCACCGGCCGCGACACCGTGGTGACGGGCTACGCCGCCGAAATCGCCGCTACCGTGCCGATGCTGCTGGTGCCCGATACGGCAGCGGCAATGGCCCACGCCAGCAGCATCGGGCTGATGGTGCCGCCGCCCGCCAACGGGGCATAAATGTGGACGCGTCGCTCTGCGACGCGACGTAATGTAAAGCGCCCATCCGACACCGCGTCGCGGAGCGACGCGGCTACGCGGGGATGCTTTTTCGCTTCGCTCTTACCGGGAGATGGACGGATGATTCTGAGACGGCTTCGTGCGGCCCCGAAGGGGCTATCGTTCGGTAGCCAAGGTGTTTTTTAGGGGTAACAGGCGGTCCCGAAGGGACTACCTTCCCGGCGGCAGGTAGTCCCTTCGGTGAACTGACGTGTTAACTTAGCGCACAATCCATCTCGCCGAAAGCCCTGATAGCCAGCAGAAAACAAGGGAAGTTTGTACGCGAACTTGACGCGCCAGTTCACCTTCGGGACCGCCTTCTTTTTGCTAAATGTCTCAACTACCGAATGGTAGTCCCGTCGGGACCATCGGCTCTCCATCTGCGCTAGCTCAGCCCCGTCTCCAAACCTAATCGCAATGCGTATGTCATCCGTCTGATTCCCGGTAAGAGCGTTTCGCTTTACTCGATCCGCGACGTCTTCTTCGTGTCCGGCATCCAGGCGTACACCGCCAACGAGAAGGCCGCGCAGGCCGTCACGTACCAGTAGAAGGCACTTTCGTGGTCCCGACTTTTGGCCCAAAGCGCCACGTATTCCACGGTGCCGCCGAAAATGGCCACCGTGAGCGCGTGTGGCAAACCCACGCCCAGTGCCCGCACGCCCGTGGGGAAGAGTTCGGCCTTCACCACGGCGTTGATGGACGTGTAGCCGCTGACGATCAGGATCGCCACGGCCAGCAGCCCGAACGCGGCGCCCATCGTGCGGGCGTGGCTCAGGGCCGTGAGCAGCGGCACGGTGCCCAGCGTGGCGCCGATGCCGAAGAACAGCAGCACCGGCTTGCGGCCGATGCGGTCGGAGAGGGCGCCGAGCGCGGGCTGAATCAGCAGCGCCAGCACCAGCACGGCAAACGAAAGCTGCGTGGCCTGGGCCTTCGTGAAGCCCGCCGTGTTCACCAGAAACTTCTGCGGATAGGTGGTGAACGTGTAGAACGCAATGGTGCCGCCGAGCGTCAGGCCCACCACCGTGAGCAGCTCGCGCGGGTGACGCAGCAGGGCGCGTAGGGTGCCGGGGGGTGGTGCGGGTGGTGCGGGTGGTGAGGATGGTGCGGGTGCCTGGCTTTGCGGCCCGGCCTCTGACGCGCTACTGGCCTCGAACGCCGCCGTTTCCACCATCGTCCGGCGCAGGTAGAGGGCCGAAAACGCCGCCAGCGCACCCAGCGCGAACGGAATCCGCCAGCCCCAGGCGTAGAGCTGCGGTTCCGTCAGCGTGGCTTGCAAACCAAGCTGCACGAGCAGCGCCACCAACTGCCCGCCGAGCAACGTGACGTATTGAAACGACGAGTAGAACCCCCGGTTGGCGGCGTCGGCCGTCTCGGTGAGGTACGTGGCCGAGGTGCCGTACTCGCCGCCCACGCTCAGGCCTTGCAGCAGCCGGGCCAGCACCAGCAGCACCGGCGCCCCCACCCCGATGCGGCCGTAGCCGGGCGTCAGGGCAATCAGCAGCGAGCCGGCGCACATCAGCAACACACTCAGCAGCAAGGCCGCGCGGCGCCCTTGGCGGTCGGCATAGGCGCCCAGCAGCCAGCCGCCAAGCGGGCGCATCAGAAAGCCCACCGCGAAGACCGCCGCTGAACTCAGGAGCTGGGCGGTACGGTCAGCGGCGGGGAAGAAGGCTGGCGCGAAGTAAAGCGTGAAGGCCGAGTAGGCGTACCAGTCGTACCACTCCACCAGATTGCCGATGGAACCGCTGACGATGGCGCGCAGGCGCGTGCTGACGGAGAGAGGCGCGGAGGGTGCTTGCATTTGGGCAAAGGTCGGGGAAGAGGTGGTGGTGCGGTGGTGCAGGTGGTGTGGGTGGTGTGGGTGGTGGTAACATTGAGGGAATTTTTCCTTTGCCCGATGCAAACTGCTGATACCAACGTCTTCCGCCTGCTTGTGTGGAGCAGCGCCCTGCTGCTGACGGCCTGCGACGTGGAGCCGCCGCGCCGGGAGCCCGCGCCAACCACCGCACCCTCGCCCACCATCGGCACCGTGCTGGGCCGACCCGTGGCCGACGGGGCGGCATTTGATGCCCTCTTCGCACCCGATGCGCGACTCGAAACCATCGCCACCGGCTTTTCCTGGACCGAAGGCCCGCTTTGGGTACCCGCCCAGCAGGCGCTGCTTTTCTCGCACGCCCCCACCAACGAAGTGTGGCGCTGGACCGCCGCCACCGGCGCGCGGCGCTGGCTCAAAGCGAGCGGTTATACCGGTGCCGGCACGTACAGCCGCGAGGCGGGTTCCAACGGCCTGGCCCTGGATGCCGCCGGGCAACTCGTGCTCTGCCAGCACGGCAACCGCCGCGTGGCCGTGCTGCGGGCCGACAGCACGCAGCAGGCCCTGGCCGCCACCTACGAAGGCCACCGCTTCAACTCCCCGAACGACCTCGTATTCCGGCGCGCCACCGGCGACCTCTACTTCACCGACCCACCCTACGGCCTGCCCCAACAGCAAGCTGACTCCAGCCGCGAGCTGCCGTTTCAGGGCATTTTCCGGCGCGAACCGAATGGCCGCGTCACGCTGCTGACCAAGGAACTGAGCCGCCCCAACGGCGTGGCGCTCTCGCCGGACGAGCGGACGCTTTACGTCACCAACTCCGACCCCGCGCGGGCCGTGGTGCTGGCCTTTCCGCTGACCGCCGCCGGGGACGTGGCGGGCACAGCGCGCGTCTTCCACGATTTCACGGCCCTCGCCCAGAAGGCGCCCGGCCTGCCGGACGGCCTCAAAACCGACCACACCGGCAATGTTTACGTCTGTGGCCCCGGCGGGCTGCACGTATTCGCCCCGGACGGCAAGCACCTGGGCTTGGTCCGGACAGCCCCCAATCTGGTGTCAAACTGCGCCTGGGGCGACGCCGATTTCGGGACGCTCTACATCACGGCCGGCGGGCAGGTGGCGCGCATCCGCACGAGGACGCACGGCGCGGGGCGACCGTAGGGCCAAGCGCTACTCCAGCGCTTCCAGGTGCTTCGGCCCGCCGAGTTGGCGCATCGAGCGTTGCACCCGGCCCGCTTTCCGACGAATTTTCCAGTCGGGCCGGCGGACGGAATACTTGTTAGGGTTCGGCAGCACCGAGGCAATCAGCGCGGCCTGCGGCTTGGTCAGGGCCGTCGCCGAACAATGAAAATACTTCTGCGCCGCGGCTTCCACCCCGAACAGGCCAGGGCCGGTTTCGGCCACGTTCAGGTACACCTCCATAATCCGCGACTTGCCCCAGAAAACCTCGATCAGCACCGTAAAATAGACCTCGGCCACCTTCCGCAGGTACGAGCGGCCCTGCCACAGGAACACGTTTTTGGCCACCTGCTGCGAGATCGTCGAGCCGCCGGCGATGCGCTTGCCTTGGCGGTTGTGCTTGAATGCCTTCTGCATCGCCTCGAAATCGAAGCCGTGGTGGTGCAGAAAATTCTGGTCTTCGGCCGCAATCAGGGCCAGCGGAACGGGCGGCGCCACGTCGCCGAGGCGGACGAACCGGTACGTGATGGGCTGGTGAAGCTTATCCGGGCCGAAGCCGCTCAGGCGCCGGTCGAGCATCGTGAGGGTGGCCGGCGGGGGCAGCCAGCGCAGCACCAGCACCCAAAGCAGGCTGAACAGAAAAGCACTCACCACGCCCTGCAAAAGCCAGCGGCGCAGGGGCAGACGGGCAAACAGATTCTTCACGAAAGCAAACGGCGCGGACGGGCGGGCAAAGGTACCCCGATCAAAACTGCCCGCCAGCCGAAACTATGTGCCGCCCCCCAAGGGTTAGTCTGACGCCATACCCCTACTTTTTTGTTTAAATGTCACTATCGATTGATCGCCGGGAGCTTCAAGAAGCTACGGATGCAGATTTACGCTTTCTGGTTCAGGAAAACCGCTGCGTACTGGTTAAATTCGTAGACGAGGACTGTAAAGTCTGCCTGGAGCTGGCCCCCCAAATGACGGCCCTAGCGAATAACCCGCAGTACGCGCACGTTTTGTTCCTGCGGATCGACTCCGGCGAAAACCCCGTCTCGGCCCAAACCGTCAGCTTCCACAGCGCGCCTTTTATCGTGGCTTATCAGGACGGGCAGTTACTCCACTGTGAAACCGTCTTTACTGAAGGTCGGGTACGCGAAATCCTGGATACGTTTCTGGTGCCGGAAACTACGTCAGTGGGCACAAGCTGAGCCAAAAAAATCCCGGCCGGTCTTCGCCATCAGGCAAAGACCGGCCGGGACCGGGAAGCAGCAAGAAGGAAGCGCCGGATGTTAGACGGCTCGACCGCGAATCACGCGCAGCAGAACAGCGATGATGGCCACGACCAGCAGAATGTGGATCAAGCCACCGCCGACGTGCATACCCAGGAAGCCGATGGCCCACATAATGACCAGGATGACGGCGATGATATAAAGGAGGTTACCCATTAGTGAAAACTCAGTTGGAGGTGAAGGAGGGGAAAGGGAAAACGAAGCCGGTTCGCCGCGAGGCAGCGCCCGGATTGTGGCCTTGATACGGCCCACCCGCAAAAAAGGATGCGGGCCCCGAATTATTTTCCTGCTGCCACCCCCCGAAACGTGCGGCGGTGATGCGGCGTGGGGCCGTAGGCCAGCAACGCGGCGCGGTGCGCGGCGGTGGGATAACCGGCATTAGCAGCCCAGCCGTAAGCCGGAAAAGCGGCGTCCAGCTCCGTCATCAGGGCGTCGCGGTGGGTTTTAGCCAGAATGGAAGCCGCCGCGATGGCCAGGAATTTTCCGTCGCCGCCCACCACGCAGGTATGCGGCACGAGCGGATAAGGCCGGAAGCGGTTGCCGTCCACCAGCAGATGTTCGGGCCGCCGGGCGAGCGCCTCCACGGCTCGGTGCATCGCCAGGTAGCTGGCCTGGGCGATGTTGTGCCGCTCGATTTCTGCTACTGATGCCTCCGCCACGGCCCAGGCCAGAGCGTCGCGCAGCACGTCCAGGCGCAGGCACTCGCGCTGCCGGGCGCTCAGCAGCTTGGAATCGGTGAGCGTGGGGTGGTGGTAGTCGGGCGGCAGGATGACCGCCGCCGCCACCACCGGTCCGGCCAGGCAGCCGCGCCCGGCTTCGTCGAGGCCCGCTTCGATCAGGCCAGCCGTATAAAAAGAGTGCAGCACGGGGAAGGAACGGAGAACGAGCGACACGGCAACGAAAACGCCGCCGCGCCGCGCCCACGGCGCAGGCATTGGCCGCAGAAACGCCGTAAACTCGCGCAAATTTCCACCATTCGTTTCGCCCCCGCCCGTGTCCACTGAGTTTACCGCCCTGCAAGTCCGCGAGGAAGCCGACGGCTCCTTTTCGCGCTACCTCGTCCGCCGCACCACCGATGAGCTGCCGCCCGGCGAGGTGCTGATCCGGGTGGCGTTTTCGGCCCTCAACTATAAGGATGCGCTGTCGGCCAGCGGGCACAAGGGCATCACCCGGAAGTTTCCGCACACGCCGGGCGTGGATGCGTCGGGGGTGGTGGCCGAGAGCACCTCGCCGGCTTTCGCCGTCGGCGATCCGGTCATCGTCACGTCCTTCGACCTGGGAATGAACACCGCCGGCGGCTTTGCGGAGTATCTGCGGGTGCCCGCCGCGTGGGTCATCCCCCTACCCGACGGCCTGACGCTGGCCGAGGCGATGATCCTGGGCACCGGCGGGCTGACGGCCGCGCTGGCCCTCTGGAAGCTGGAACGCAACGGCCTCGCCCCGGCCACCGCCCCCGGCCCGGTGCTGGTGACGGGCGCGTCGGGCGGCGTAGGGTCGGTGGCCGTGGCGCTGCTGCACCGCGCCGGCTACCGGGTGCTGGCCTCGTCGGGCAAGCCCGATGCCCACGACTTCCTGCGCGCCCTGGGTGCCGACGAGATCGTGGACCGCACCGCGCTGAACGACGCCTCCGGGCGCCCGCTGCTGGCCCCCCGCTGGGCGGCGGCCGTCGATACCGTAGGCGGCAACACGCTGACCACAGCCATCAAAGGCTGCTTTCCGGAAGGCTCCGTGGCCCTGATCGGGCTGGTGGCGGAGGCCGCGTTCACATCCACCGTCTATCCGTTTCTGATTCGGGGCGTGAACGTGCTGGGCATCGAAACGGCCACCACCGAAACCGGCCTGCGCCGCGAACTGTGGCACCGGCTGGCTACCACCTGGCGCCTGCCGGACCTGGCGGCGCTGGCCACCTACATCGACCTCCAGCAGGTTTCCGACCACCTCGACCGGATGCTCAAGGGCCAGACTCAGGGGCGCGTCGTGGTGCGGTTGGGGGCGTGACGCCGGGGCTCCGCGCCGTCGAAATCAGCTGGCGCAACAGCCAGCGCACGATGAAATGAACTGATCAGCGGAGCCCACCCCTGCCTGACGCCGGAAGCCCCCGCCCCACTCCCCTTCCCATCGGGAAAGAAAGCCGGGCGGGGGCTTCTGTATGATTGGCGGCGCGCGGTAGCTACTCCACCACCAGGCGGGTCGTGCGCCCGTCGGCGGCGCGCACCCCGTACACACCCGCCGCCAAGCCCCGCGTGGACAGCGTGGCTGTGCCGGTCGCATCACCCTGCGCCGTGGCTACCCGGCGGCCCGCCACGTCGGTCAGCACCACCACTGTCGCGGGAGCCAGGCCGCTAACCCGCACCGCACCGCTGGCGGAAGCCGGGTTGGGGTAGAGCGTCAGCGGGCCGAGCATCGCCGCCTCCGCCGTCGTACCCAACACTCGCTGGGCGTTGAAAACCAAGGCGAAGCGGCCCGTTATTTCCTCGTTGACGCGGGTGGCCCGCAGGGATAAGACCGGTGCCGTTGCCAGATCGTAACGCGTATTCGTCAGCCGATCGAGCAGCGCCACCGGGGTGCTACCCAGGTTCATCAGGCCCGCCACGGCCAGCGTGTAGGCGCCCGCTTCGGGCAACACGGCCGTCAGTTCGACTACCGTTTCGGCGGTGCCGGTCAGCGCCTCCAGCGGCAGGCCGTTGATGGTGGCCTCCTGGCCGGCGATCAAGCTCGCCAGCGTCGGCACGCCCACGTTGCGCGCCGGGCGCAGGCCGTCGAACGGCGCGTCCTCCCCTACCGTGGCGCCGGCCTGGAAGTAGAGTACCGCCTCATCGGCTACGGCATCCGGCGCGGTGGAAGCCAGCGTCAGGCGCAACGTCGGCCGGGCATCTGCAATGGGCCGGGCCACCGTCGCCGGATTTGCCTCCACGCGCAGCGCATTGGTGAAGATAAACGTGCTGGCTGCCGTGGCGCGGGTGAAGAAGGCCTGGCCCAGCGCCACCTCGCCGTTGGGCAGCGTGCCGAGGCCGTTGGCCCGCGTCAGGTAGATGCCGTTGTTGCCGCCCGTGGTGCGATACACCGAGATGGCGCCCACCATCGTGGGCGGAAACTGACCCGGCCCGGTGCCCGGCGTCACCAGGTCCCAGTCGATGGGCTGCGCGTAGGGGTTGCCCAGCAGGTGCCAGCCCATCTTGAGCGTGTTGGGCGAAGCATTGGGGCCGGCCACCGTCAGGGGCAGTGCCACGTTGCCGGTGGTCAGGGCGCCCACGAAATCGGGCGTTTTGCCGCCGACCATATAAAGGTCCCAGCCCCGGCCCGGCGTCAGCGGCGCGTCGAGCGCGGCGGGTGAATAGTAGCCTTTCAGGAAGTCCTGATGAGCCGGCGTCAGGCCACCGCGCGCTTCGTCGAAACCGAAGATCGTCGGGAACTGGCTCACCGGCAGCACCGGCGTGGGCAGGGCGTTGTAGGCGGCGTTCACCAGCGGCGTGTAGCCAGCCGTAGCCAGGTCCGCGACCGTCGTGGCCTGCACGGGGCTGCTGAGGTGGCGGTAGCCCAGCCCGGCGGGGCCGCCCACGTAGCGCTGCACCGTCACGTTGCCGCTGGTGAGGCCGCCCGCGTGCACGGCGTAGGCCGTGCGGGTGGCCGTGGAGCGCAGCGTCAGCAGGTTACCCGTCGTCAGGGTGCCGCTGGTCAGGCGCAGCACGTTCGTCACGGCTACGGCCTGGCTCAGCGTCACGGTGGTCGGATTGCTGATCTGCAACTCGCGCACGGTGGCGGGCAGGCCGTTGCCCGTCACTTGGGCGGCGGTGCCATTGTAGATGTAGGTGGCATCGGCAGCGAACGCGCGGGGTGTGAGCGGCACGGCGCCCGTGGCGCCGCTGGCCGTAAGGCCCGCCGCATCGCAGACCCCCAGCGTGGCGCCGGCCGCCAGCGTGAAGGAGCCGGAGCCCGTGATGGGCTGGCAGTTGGTGTTCAGCACCCCGTTAGGCTGCACCGTGAAGACGCCGCTCACGGTCACGGGGCCGGTCAGGGTGCCCACGCCCGTGCCGGTCACGGTGATGTCTGTGTAGTTGCCGGCGGGCACGGGCTGCACCGTCGAAACGATCAGGCTTTCGGCCACATCCGTCAGGTTCACCGTGACCAGGGCGGCGCTACTGAGGGCGCCGTCCGAGACCTGCACTAGGAGGCCGTACGTAGGGAAGCTCTCGAAATCGAGCGCCGCCGGGTCAGCCACGACAAGCTGCCCGCCCGCCCCGAAACCGAACGCGCCGCCGATGTTGCCGTTGAGAATGCTGAACGTGAGGGTGGTGCCCGCGTCGGGGTCGGTGGCCGCCAGCGGGGCGCCCACCGGCGTACCCAGGGCCGCGTTTTCGGCCACGGCGCGCGTCTGGGTGCTGATACTCGGCCCTTCGTTCACGTTCGTGACGGCGATGGTGAAGCTCTGGCTCGCCGTCAGGCTGCCGTCGCTGACCTGCACCGTAATGCCGTGCGTGGTGGCCGCCTCGAAATTGAGCAGCGTGCCGTTGAATACCGTTACCACGCCCGTGGCGCCGTCGATCTGGAAGCGCCCGCCCGCGTTGTCGGGCAGCGAGTAGGTGAGGGTGGTGCCGGCGTCGGGGTCGGTGGCGAAGAGGGTCAGACCGGTGGCGGTGCCGGGCACGGCGTTTTCGGGCACCGCGTTGGCGGCGGTGTTGGCGTCGGCGATGCCGTTCGGCGATTCGTTCACGTTCGTGACGCTGATGGTGAACGGTTGCTCCGTGAACAGACTACCCTGGTCGGTGGTGCGAACGCGGATGGCGTAACTGGGCTTCGTCTCGAAGTCGGGCGAGGCCGTGATCAGCAGTTGGTTGCCGCTGATGCTGAAGGCGCCGTTGTCGGTGCTGCCCGCGCCGCTCACTAGCGTGTAGGTGAAGATGTCGCCCGCGTCGGGGTCGGTGGTCGAGAAGTTGCCGATGGCCGTACCGCCGGGCGTATTCTCGGCCACGCTCTGCGGCGAGAGGCCCAGGGCCGTGGGCGCGGCGTTGAGCGATTGGTTGAAGCGGACGCTCACCGAGTTGCTGTTGGTGTGGGCCGCCAGCAGGTCGAGGTCGCCGTCGCCGTCCACATCGGCCGCCGCTACGGCGTAGGGGCTGGCGCCCACAGCTACGCGGGCACTGCCGCTGAACGTGCCGCCGCCGTTGTTGAGGCGCACACTAACATCGTTGCTGTTGATATTGGTGGCCAGCAGGTCGAGGTCGCCGTCGCCGTCCACGTCGGCCGCCGTTACGCGGTAGGGGTTGGTGCCGGCCGGCACGTCGGCCCCACCACCGAAGGCCCCGGTGCCGTCGTTGAATCGGACGCTCACGTCGTTGCTGCCGTTGTTGGCGGCCAGGAAGTCGAGGTCGCCGTCGCCGTCCACGTCGGCCAGGGTCAGGCCGATGGGCCGGGTGCCCACGGCCACGCTGGCGCTGCCGCTGAAAGCGCCCGTGCCGTCGTTGAGACGGACGCTCACCGTGCCGGCGTCGTTGCGGTTGGCCGTCAGGATGTCGAGGTCGCCGTCGCCGTCCACGTCGCCCACCGCCAGAGCGAAGGGGTTGATTTCGACCGGCACGTTCAGGGTGCCGGTGAAGGTGCCCGCGCCGTCGTTGAGCCGCACACTCACGTTATCGCTCGTGGCAAACGCGTTGGCCGTAAGGATGTCGAGGTCGCCGTCGCCGTCCACGTCGGCCATCACCAGGCGCTGCGGGTTGGTGCCTACCGATACGTCCTGGGTACCGCTGAAAGCGCCCGCGCCGTCGTTAAAGCGGACACTCACGCTGCTGCTGTTGCCGGCGTTGGCCGTGAGCAGATCGAGGTCGCCGTCGCCGTCCACGTCGGCCGCCGCCACGCTGCTGGGGAAGCTGCCCACGCCCACGCTGCCGGTGCCGCTGAATACGCCCGCGCCGTCGTTGCGCCGCACGCTGACCGTGCCGGACGGCAGGGAACTGGTCGTGAGCAGGTCGAGGTCGCCGTCGCCGTCCACGTCGGCCAAAGCCACGCTGGTGGGGCTGACGTTCACGCCGGGGTTAGCGCCGCCGCCGAACGTGCCAGGCCCCGCGCCCGCCGCCGCCGTGAATTGATGTACCTGCCCGCGCGCCAGCGTGGCGCCGTTGGTGGCCGTGGCGGCGGTGGTCGTGGTCACGAACACGGTCTCGCCGGGCCGGAAGTTGGTCGTCGGGTTGAAGGTGATCGTGTTGCCGCTCACCGAAGCCGCGCCGCCCTGCGCGCCGCTCATTTGCCCGCCGCGCTGCTGGCTGTACACGTTCACCGCGCCCACGCTGCCGGCCGCGCCGCTCATCGGCTGGTCGAACGTGACGGCCACATTGCTCGTGCGCACGGCATTCCGCAGGTTGCGCGTGGGGCTGAGGGCCGTGATGACGGGCGCGGGCGGCTGGTTCAGGCGCACGCTCACCGTGCCGTTATTAAAGTTGGCCGTAAGGAAGTCCAGGTCGCCGTCGCCGTCCACGTCGCCCACCGCCACGCTCACCGGGCCGCTGCCCACGGCGGGGTTGGGGTTGGTGGCCGGGGCCGTGAAGTTGGCCGTGCCGTCGTTGAGGCGCACGCTCACCGTGCCGGCGGCGCGGTTGACCGCCAGCAGGTCGAGGTCGCCGTCGCCGTCCACGTCGCCCACCGCCACGCTTTGCGGGTTGAGGCCCACGGCGGGGTCGGGGTTGGCGGCGGGGGGCGCGAAGTTGCCCGTGCCGTCGTTGAGGCGCACGCTGGCCGTGGCGGCGCCGAAGTTGGCCGTCACGAAATCCAGGTCGCCGTCGCCGTCCACGTCGCCCAGGGCCACGCTGTAGGGGATGGTGCCCGCCGTCGCTGGGTCGAGGTTGGCCGAGAACGTCACGCCCACCGGCGTGGCCAGCGCCACCGCCCGCGCATTGCGGGCCGGGGCCAGGCTGCTCACCAGCAGCGGCGTGGTCACGGTGAAGACCACGCCGTTGGAGGTGCCGATGGGCGTGGTGAGGGTCACGTTGCCGGAGGTGGCCCCGGCGGGCACGGTGGCCGTGGCCGTCGTCGCATTGGTCACGCTGAAGGTGGTGGCGGCCGTGCCGTTGAAGCTCACGCCGGTGGCCCCGGTGAAGCCCGTGCCGGTGAGGGTGACGCTGCTGCCCACTGGCCCGCTCGTGGAGTTGAGGCTGGTGAGGGTGGGCACAAGTGCCTGGTTGAACCGCATCGATACCGTGCTGGTGCTGTTATTGGCGGTGAGGAAATCGAGGTCGCCGTCGCCGTCCAGGTCGGCGG
>JANPLI010000113.1:0-29583 GCA_031426455.1 Hymenobacteraceae bacterium
GGTGCCGGGTGAGCCAAGCCCGGCCAGCAGGAGCAAGGGCAGGGGCCAGTATCCAGGTTTGAGGAGGAGGCCAGGCATCGGGAAAGTCAGAAAACGGCGATCAGAAGGGAAAAATAAGGGCCAGCCGGAGACCCCGCAGAACTCGTGCGTTTATCCTAAACCCTAAACCCCAACCCCTAAACCCGCCTTCAGTCTTCCAGCGCCTCGCGTTTTTCTTCGCGTACGGTGAGCTGCACCAGGTCCACGGAACGCTGGGCGCGTTGCAGGACGCGGAACTCGTAGTCGTCGCTCTGGGCCACGTCGTCGATCTCGGGGATCGACTGGTACAACACGTTCAGGTAGCCGCTAACCGTCTCGTAGGCATCGGTTTCGGGGATCGGGAAGGGCAGCCACTCGTTGGCGTCGGGCACGGAAAGGGCGCCATTGACGCGGAACTCGAAGGGGCCGGTTTGTTCGACCTGCGGGGCCTCGTTGTCGTACTCGTCCTGGATTTCGCCCACCAGTTCTTCCACCACGTCCTCCATCGTCACCAGCCCGCTGACGCCGCCGTGCTCGTCGGTCACGATGGCCATATGCAGGTGGCGCACCTGAAACTGCTTGAGCAACGCGTTGAGCTTCACCGTTTCGGGAATGAAGTACGCTGGGCGCATAATCTGCGAGATCACCACCGGCTCCTGCTGACGGCGGGCTTTGGCGAGCAAGTCCTTGACGTACAGAATGCCGACGATATTATCGACCACCTCGTCGTACACCGGCACCCGCGAGAAGCCGTCGTCGAGGAGCTTGGCGAGGGCTTCGTCTTCGGACAAACTCACCGGGATGGCCGCGATCTTGGTGCGGGGCACCATAATGGCCTTCACGATGCGGTCGTTGAACTCGAAGACGTTTTCGATCAGTGCGTGTTCGTTGTCTTCGAGCTGCCCGCTGGTTTTGCCCTGTTCGAGCAGCAGCCGCAGTTCTTCGGCGGAATGCGATTCGGCGTGCGAAACGGCCGGCAGGCCCAGCACACGCAGCGTCAGGATCCAGAGGCGGTTGAGCAGCCAGATCAGCGGCCGGCCCACGAAATAGAAGCCCCGCAACGGCGCCGACGTGAAGAGCGCCACGGCTTCAGGCTTCTGGATGGCCAGCGATTTGGGCACCAGCTCGCCGAAGACGATGTGCAGAATGGTGATCAGCACGAACGCTACTGACACCGAGATGGTCCGCGTTAGGGCAGGGTCGATAGTGATGTTGAGGCTGTGGAAAGCCGTCAGCACCAGTTCCGTAACTACTTCCTCGCCGATCCAGCCCAGCCCCAGCGACGCCAGCGTGATGCCCAACTGCGTGGCCGACAGGTAGGCGTCGAGGTGTTGCAGCATATGCTGCGTGAGCCGCGCCACCGCGGACCCCGCCTGCGCTCGCAGCTCGATCTGCGAGGCGCGCACTTTGATCAGGGAAAATTCGGCCGCTACAAAAAAACCGTTCAGCGCGACCAGCAGAACGGTCAACAGTATACTACCAATCATTCAGTTGTGGGGACCCCGGCAGCCGTTGCCGGCCGACCAAAAGTCGAAGGGATGCCCCAAAGTACGGGAAGATTCGGGGTTTGGCCGTAAGGCGCGGCGGCGCGGGCCGTCTGATGGAGGCGGAGTGGGGCAGAGGAATCCCCCGGCCCCGGTGTTCGTTTCCGTACTTTTGACCTTGCCCGGCCCCGCTGTATCTGGCGGCGCGGCGCGCTTCCTCCTTCCGTGCCCGATCTTATTCTGCTCCGCCCGCGCCTGTTTCGGGTGCTTTTCGTTGGCCTGCTTTTACTGCACCTGCTGCCTGGCCGTGCGGCCGCTCAGCTCGTAACGCCCACCACCTGGACCTTCGCCACCAGCCCCGCGACGGCCAAAGTGGGCCAGGAAGTGGAGCTGATTTTCCGGGTGAAGATGCTGCCCGACTGGTACCTCTATTCGTCGGACTTCGACCCCAACCTCGGGCCCATCGTCACGACGGCGGCTTTCGAGCCGCACCCCAGCTACCGCCTCGTGGGCAAGCTGGTGCCCCAGCATCCGAAGAAAAAGTACGACGACACTTGGGGCGGCGAGTACACCTATTTCGTGGGCACGGCCGAGTTTCGACAGAAAATCAAGGTGCTGGCCGCGCCCGTGGTGCTGAAAGGGCGCTACGAAGGCCAAAGCTGCTCCGAGAAAACCGGCCAGTGCGTACCGCTGGACGGGGCGTTCACTTTTAGCCTGAATATCACCCCCGGCGCCGCTTCCGCGCCCGACGCGCAACCGGGTGCGGGAAGCCTAACGGGCGCCCAATCGATGACGGCCAAAGCCGATGCCAGGCCCGCGCCGGCCGATGCAGCCACGATCACGGCCGATACCAAGCCTGCGACGGCTGATGCGGCCCCGGCTGGTATCGAGGCAAAGCCCTTGACGGCCGATTCGGTCGCAGTCGAAGCCGGCACGAAGCCCGCGATGGCTGATTCGGCCACGACCACGGCGGATGCGAAGCCCCTGACGCCCAAGGTAGCCCAGACTACTGGGGAAGAAGGCGCTTCGCTCTGGACGATCCTCTTCACCGCCTTTGCCGCCGGGCTGATTGCGCTGCTCACGCCGTGCGTCTATCCAATGGTGCCGATGACGGTCTCGTTTTTCACGGCCGGGCAGGATTCGCGGCGGCGCAGTATCCTGAAGGCGGGTTTCTACGGCGCGTCCATTGTCTTCATTTACACCGTGATCGGCGTGCTGGTGGCGCGGCTGCTGGGTGAAGACGGCCCCAATTTCCTGGCCACGCACTGGGCGCCGAACCTGCTCTTTTTTGCCGTGTTCGTGGTTTTCGGCCTGAGTTTTCTGGGCCTCTTCGAGATCACGCTGCCGAGTGCGCTCGTGAACCGCGCCGATGCCCAGGCCGACAAAGGCGGCTGGCTCGGCATCTTCTTTATGGCGTTCACGCTGGTGCTGGTGTCGTTCAGCTGTACGGGGCCGGTGGTGGGGTCGGTGCTGAGTCTGGCGGCGCGCGGCCAGACGCTGGCGCCGGTGGTGGGGATGCTGGGCTTCGGCCTGGCCTTCGCGCTGCCGTTCACGCTCTTCGCCGTCTTCCCCGCGTGGCTCAAGGGCCTGCCGAAATCGGGTAACTGGCTGAACGCCGTGAAGGTCACGCTCGGCTTTCTGGAGTTGGCCCTGAGTCTGAAGTTTTTGAGCGTCGTGGACCAGGTGTACCACTGGCAAGTGCTGAACCGCGACGTGTTTCTGGCGCTCTGGATCGTGCTGTTCGGGCTCCTGGGCCTGTACCTGCTCGGCAAGCTCCGCCTCTCCCACGACCCCGCCGAAGCCCCGGCCCTCGGCGTGCCGCGCCTGCTGATTGCCACCGCTGCGCTGGCCTTCACGGTGTACCTGATTCCGGGCCTCTTCGGTGCCCCGCTGGCCCCGCTGGCGGGCTGGCTGCCGCCCGAAACCAGCGGCGGGTTTTCGCTGAACAGCCCCGGTAACAGCAGCAGCACCCCCACCACCAGCACCACCTCCACCACCAACGCGCTTTGCGAAGCCCCGCGCTACGCCGACTTCCTGCACCTGCCGCACGGGCTGAACGGGTATTTCGACCTCGAACAGGCCCGCCGCTGCGCCCGCGCCACCAATAAGCCGATCTTCATCGACTTCACCGGCCACGGCTGCGTGAATTGCCGCGAGATGGAAGCCCGCGTCTGGGCCGATCCCGGGGTGCTGCGCCGCCTGCGCGAAAACTTCGTAGTGACGGCCCTCTACGTGGACGATAAAACCGATTTGCCCGCCGCCGAGCAGTACGTTTCGGCGCGCGACGGCCGCCGTAAAACCACCATCGGCGCCCGCTACTTCGACCTGCAAGCCACCCGCTTCAACGCCAACGCCCAACCCCTCTACGTGCTGCTCCAGGTGGGCGCCGGTGGCCCCGAAACCGACCGCGTGCTGGTGCCGCCCCGCGCCTACAACCTCGACGTAACGGCCTTCACCGCCTATCTGGATGAGGGGCTAAATGCAACTGAGTGACTGAGCGACTGAGTGGGACTGAGTGACTGAGCGACGTCATCACTCAGTCACTCAGTCCCACTCAGTCACTCAGTTCCCCTCAGTCCCACCCCAACCCACTCAACACCAGCACTTCGCGGCTGCGGCCTTTTTGGCTGATTCGCTGGAAGGCGCACAACAGCAGTTGGTTGTGGTGCCAGGGTAGTACGGTGGCCCCGTCGGTGTCGAGCAGCTTTTCGTTGGCGGCCAGCCCGAGCCGTAGCGGGGTTCGCGGCAGGTGCATCGGGCCGCCCTGCGTGGCGCTCACCACCGTATGACGCAGCGTTTCGCCGTCGGGCAGCGCCACGGCCACGCGCGTCGAGCCGTCCGGCGCCCGGCCTGCCAGGGCCACGGCCAGTTGTTCGGTAAGTGTGTAGCGCACCAGGCCCCCGCCGTCGAAGACGACGCTTTGTTGCCAGCGCAGGCGGCCGTCCGGAGCAAAGGCGCACACCAGCGCCTGCGTGAACACGTAGCCGTCCTGGCCCTGGTCCCAGACGTTGAGCGGGTCGTAAGGGCCGTATAGGCCCGGCAGCCCGTAGGCGAAGGGCTGAGAGCCGAGGTTATAGCCGCCGTACGGGCGGTAGCTGAAGCCCCGGTAGCCACCCCAGGTATCGCCGGTGCGGTAGCGGGGGTAATACTGTTCGGCCACCATCACGGCGCCACCGTCGGGCGTGGGCAGGGGGCGGTGCAGCAGCAGGCGGGCGCGGCTCACGGTTTCCAGCCCGCGCCGACGGCGGTCGGCAGCGCGGGCGGCGGCGCGGGCGCGGTGGCGCGGCCCGAAACGGTCGTAGAAATGCGGCAGCGTGGGTAGGTCGTAGTAGCGGATAGGGGCCGCCTCGCCGCCGTCAGCCAGGGGTAAGGTGGTGGCAAACAGCCCCTGCACGTAGCGCGGATCGTGCGAGGCGTAGGTGCCTACCAGCAGTCGGCCGGGCACCTCAGGCGATTCCGGTATTTCGCCCAGGCGTCCGGCGGTCAGGCTGATCAGTTCCGGACCGCGCAGCAGCACCGGCGCGGGGGGCAGGTCGCTATTTGTCGGGAAAGCGCGGGCCAGCAACCGGCCACTACCGGCGGTGCCGGCGGCGGCGCGCTCGCTCACCAAGACGTGCAGGGAGCCATCCGTGGGCAGCACATCCGAGATGGTGGAGGTGATGGAAGAAAAAGTGGACAGAAACTCGACCGCCGCCGAATCGCGCAGGGGCAGCCGCACCACCGTTTGTTGCCGGTAGGCCTGCGCCACGACGTAGGCTGCGCCGGGCGTGGCTTCCAGGCGCAGCGGCCGTACGGTAGCGGGCAGGTTGTAGTGCAGTAACCGGGCGGCGCCGTCGGTCGCGGCAAGGCGGACGATTAGTAACGCGCGCTCATTGGCTGGCAGCGTGCAGAGGGCCAGCCGGACGCCCGCCGCCGCCGCCAGGGCCACGCATTCGGCCCCGGCGGGTAGGCGCACGGCCGTCGTCCAGCGGATCCGTAATTGATGATCCAAGCTGGAAAACAGGTGCTTCTGCGGATCTCCCTCGTGGCGGCGGCGCATACTCGTGTACAGCAGTACGCTCGAATCAGCAGCGACCGGCAGGACGTCCACGTCCAGCTCCGACGCCTCGCCGGGTAATTCCTGTCGCGCCAGCACCCGCAGCGAGTCCGGCGGCGCTGCCCAGCTATTGACTGAACATAACGAAAGCGCTACTGCCAAAAAAACTCCGAACAACCAGCCAGACAACGTGTAGCATAAAAAGAGCGCCAAAACGCAGCGCAGGAGGGAGGGCCAGAGCATTGAGCGAAACTACGGCTGTTTGGGGCGGGCGCGTTACCGTTCAGGCCGTATCGGGCGAATGCACGAACCTGAAAAGGATGCTCCGTTCGGTTTCGTCAGGACTTACGCAAACTGCCGTCCGGTCCGGTCTTTTTGATTAAAAACGGGTTTGGTGCTGCGTAACTCCGCGAAACATTGTGCGAAGCCTCGTCCTTTTTCGGGTAGTTGGGACGCGGATGGACGCGGATTTGGGCGGACTAGCTACTCCGCGTCTTTCAATCTGCGTTCCTCCGGGTCCCGGTGCCGCCATTCAGGACCTCCGGAAACGCTTACGCGGCGACGACTGCTCAGCGGAGCTTCGTGTGTTTGCCCTGTGAGGCGAAGGCGCCGCCGTACATTCACCTTTAGCCAGGCACGGAAACCCCCAACCCCGCCGCACGGTTAGCTAATGACGCCCTTTTGCTTTTCGGATAGCGCCTTTCGTGTACGCCATTATCGACGTTGAGACTACCGGCGGCCGGCCCGCCGACGACCGGATGACCGAGATCGCCATTTTCGTCCACGATGGCGAAAAGGTGATCGATTCCTACAGCACCCTGCTGAATCCGCAGCGCCTGATTCCGGGTAATATTCAGCACCTGACCGGCATCACCAACGAGATGGTGCGCACGGCGCCCACGTTCCCCGAAGTGGCCCGGCGTATTGTGGAAATGACCGAGGGCTGCGTGTTCGTGGCCCACAACGTACGCTTCGACTATTCCTTCGTGAAGGCGGCTTTTGCTGACCTGGGCTTCACGTACTCGCGCAAAACCCTCTGCACGGTGCGCCTGAGCCGGGTTTTGCTGCCGGGTTTGCCGTCTTACTCGCTCGGTAAACTTTGCCAGAGCATCGATATTCCGCTCGAAAACCGCCACCGCGCCGCCGGTGACGCCGAAGCCACGGCCCGGCTTTTTTCGCGGCTGATGGACGTGAATCGCCGCGCCGTGGAAAGCGGCGTCAGCGCCAAAGAGGCGGATGCACCCGCCTCAGCTGCCGTCAAGACGGCGATGAAACAGAGCCTGCTGCCGCCGAACCTCGACCCGGCCCGCGTGGCCAGCCTGCCCGACGCCGCGGGCATCTACTATTTCTGGAATGCTGCCGGCGACATCATCTACGTCGGCAAGTCGAAAAGTATCCGCAAGCGGATTGCCCAACACTTCGCGATCGAATTCAAGAGCCGGAAGAGCCTCGATTTCAAGAACGCCATCACCGACGTGACCTGGGAGCTGACTGGCTCGGAGCTGGTGGCGCTCCTCTACGAGTCGGACCAGATCAAGAAGCTCAAGCCGCACTACAACCGCGCCCAGCGGCGGAGCATCTTCGCTACGGGTATCTTTCTGGAAACCAACCCGGACGGCTACCTGACCTTCCGCTACGGCAAGGCCAACGCGCTCAGCCAGCCGCCCGTCATTGCCGTTACCAACGGGCACAAGGCGCAGGCGTTTCTGCTGCACAAAGTGGCCAAATTCAACCTCTGCCAAAAACTCTGCGACCTCTACCGCAGCTCCGGCGCGTGTTTCGACTTTCAGGTACACCGTTGTGCGGGGGCCTGCGTGGGCCGCGAGCCGGTGGAAGCCTACAACGCCCGGGTGCGCGAAGCAGTCGCTTCGTTCACGTTCGAACACGAAAGTTTCGTAGTGATCGGCGCGGGCCGGACGGATGGCGAAAAAAGCATCGTAGTGGTGGAAAACGGCCGCTACCTGGGCTTTGGCTACGCCGACGAGGAAAGTTTTACCGCCCGTTCGATGGCCGATTTCAAGCTCGTCATCACGCCGCGCGTCGATAATAAAGACACCGACCAGATCATCCGCCAGTACCTGCGCTCGCCGCACCCGGACCGGGTGGTGGTGCTGGGGGCAGCCGTGCCGTCGTAATGGATCGGCTTGGCCGGGGCGTCCTCATAACACGGGCGTAACAGGCTACCCGTACCTTTGCCGCCGGTGGCGCTTTCGCTGCCTTCTGCTTCCTTCCGATGATCAACCGATACTGCCGGGCGGCGCTGTTGGCTGCCCTGATTTTCCCCCTGGCTTCGGCGCCGTCGGCGCAGGCGGGCGGCTTTCAAACCCTGCCGCCTTCAACCCGCGCCCTGGGAATGGCCGGCGCCGTGACGGCCACCACCACCGACGCCTCGGCGGCCTGGTTCAATCCCGGCGCCCTGGGAATGCTCGACTCGGCCGAAGTCAGTCTCGGTGCCAGCTTCCTGCGCGTGGGCCGCGTGTTCAGCTCCGCGACGACGGGCAGCAACACGACCGCCAACGGCTCGCTCGTCGCGGCCCCGCATTTCTACGCCGCCGCGCCCTTCCAGCGCGTCGTGCTGGGGCTGAGCGTCAATTCACCTTACGGTTACGACACGCAGTGGCCCGCCGACTGGCAAGGCCGCGCGCTGGTGCAAACCTCGCGCATCCGGACCCTCTACGCCCAGCCCACGGTGGCTTATAAAGTGAGCGACCGCTTCAGCGTCGGCGCCGGGGCGATGCTGGTAGGCGCTGATTACGAGCTGACCCGCGCGCTGGGGCAGTTTGCGGGCGCGACTACCGCGTTCAAGTCGTCGGGCACGGGCATCGGCTTCAACGTGGGTATTCAGGGCCGCGCGGGCGACGCCGTAGCGTTCGGCATCACCTACCGCTCGGCCGTGAAAGTGACGCTGAACGACGGCGAGGCGACCTATAACGGCCTGCCCGCTTCGCAGGTGGGCTTCTACCCGGCTTCTTCCACATTCAATTCGGTGCTGCGGCTGCCCGGGATGTTGGCGGCGGGCATCTCGAACCGCGTCAACGACAAGCTGTTGCTGAACTTCACCTTCGAGCTGACCGGCTGGAGCGTCCTCGACTCGCTCAATATCGATTTCAAGGACGGCGCTTTTGCTTCCGAGCGCGTCGGGCGTCGCTACGAGGACGCAATGGCCTTCCGGATCGGCGCCGAGTACACGCATTCGGATGCACTGATGCTGCGCGCGGGCATTTACTATGATGAAAGCCCCGTCCGCGACCAGAACATCACCGCCGACCTGCCCGACGCCAACCTCTTCGGCGGTACGATAGGGGCCTCCTACGCGCTGGGGCGCCACCTGCGGCTCGACGGCGCCTACACGTACGCGCTCTCGGCGTCGCGCAATGCCCGCGCCGATGCCTTCAACGTGCAGGTGCCGGCCATTGCGGGTTCGTTCCGCAACAACCAGCACGGCGGCAGCGTGAACCTGACGTATCGGTTCTAAGCAAAGCATCAGGCTTTTAGCTTCAAGCGGCAAGCTCCGCCAAGGATGATCGAGGCGGCGAGGCGGCGAGGCGGCCAATGCAAAGCCCAGTTGCCGGGCTGCCATCCAGCGCGCAGCGGTCTGCCTTTTCTTTTTCTGTTGAATTCACCCGCTGCCGGTTGGCGGCGCTCCTCCCGTTTTCGTGATGCGCGGTTTCACTCGCTCGCTTTCCTTATTCTCGCTGTCGGCTGCTGCTTTACTGCTGGGCGCCTGCGAACCCACCCTGACCGAACCGGGCGCCTCGGCCGGGAAGCTCGACCTGAGCCGCTACGTGGCCATCGGCGACGTCCACACGGCAGGCTGGACCAACGGCGGCCTGGCCCGCGCCGGGCAGGAAGTGGCCTACCCCGCGCTGCTGGCCCAACAGTTTGCCCGCGCGGGCGGCGGAGCCTTTACCACGCCGCTGCTGGAGGCAGGGGTAACGTCGGGCCAACTGACTCTGACCGCCGTTACGGCGCAAAACCTGCCGCTACTGACGGCGGGCGCCTCGGCAGGTTTCTCCACGGCGGCCTCCGGCCCGACCGGCTGCGACTCGCTGGCGCGCTACCAGTTTCCGCGCGCCGCCACGGTGCTGCCGAATAATCTGGGCGTTCCGGGCTTGAGCCTGAGTCAGTTCTCGACCCCTGGCCTGGGCAATGCCGCCAACCTGGGCACTTCGACGGCCACCTACAACCCATTCCTGGAGCGGCTGCTGCCCGCCAACGACGGCCGTTCGTACCGGCGCATCGTGCGGGATGCGCGCCCCACGTTTTTCACTGCGTTCGTCGGCCTGGCCGATGTGCTGCCGTTTATTACCTCCGGCGGCACTTGCGGCGCTACCTTGCCCACTACCCCCGTGCTGATTCGCGAGTTGGGGCTGCTTCTCGATTCGGCGCTGCTGACCGGCGGCGCGCGCGGGATGATTGCCACGCTCCCCGAGCTGAACGCGCTACCGCTGACGCAGATGCGCGGTTCGGCGGTGCGCGCCCGCCTGGGCCTGCCCGATTCGGCGGTGCTCTATGTGCAGAATGCGACGGGCGTGTCGGTGGAACTGCAACCCAACGACATCATTCTCGCGCCGGTACTGGGCCGCATCGGGCGCCTGGAGACGGCCACAGGGCAGGCGACTTCCGCCGCATTCGGCCGGAGCGCCCGCAACCCGCTGCGCGACCGCGACGTGCTCTCGGATGTGGAGGCGCGCCGCGTGGGAAGCGTGATTCGGGCTTTCAATGAGGAGGTGGCCCGCCGGACTCGCCTCGCCGTCGACCAGTTGGGCCTTTTCGACGTGAACGCCCTGTTTTCGAGCCTGAGCCGCACTAGTGCTCGTATCGATGGCACGTTTTATAGCGGCGACCCCATCACGGGCGGGCTGTTTTCCGTGGACGGCTACTCGCTCACGCCGCGCGGCAATGCCGTGCTGACCAATAACCTGCTTCAGGCCATCAATACCCAGTTTGAGGCGCAGATTCCGGGGTTGGATATTGGGCTGTACCCCACCACGCGGCTGCCGTAGCCTCTAGCGCCGACGCACCACGAGCCGAAGCTCGGCGGCTTCGGTTTGCTGTTCCCGGCAAGCCTGGAGCGTCTGGTTGAACGAGCGGCCGGTGTACTCGGCGTGTTCAAGCCACAGCAGGGGGCAGCACCACGACGGCTCCCGAAAGCGCAGTACGGTGGCGCCCGATGAATCAGGGTTCAACCGGTTCAACGCCAGTGCGTAGCGGTGGCCGTCGAGCAGCAGAAAAGAATCAGCGGCGGTGCCTTGCGCAAGCGCTTCCACCAGCGCGGCAGGGGTGGTGCTGGCCTCCACCCGGATGCCTAGCGGCGTGGCATAGGGCGCCAGGGCTAGTCCGGCCGTGGTGGGCACGTGCCGCGCGCCGTGCGCCCACAAGTAGGTGGCTACCTGCTGATAAGGCGGTGTCTGGCCCAACGGCAGCGGCGGATAGAAACGCCAAAGGTGCAGCCACAGCCCCGCTACTTGCCCCACCAGGGCCAGCCCCAGCAGCGCCCGCGCTATGCCTCTGCGGTCGGGGCCGCAAACCTGCCAGATGGCCAGTGCGCCCAGCGCCATCAGCGGGCCGTAGGCAAATGACAACCCGCGCGGCGCTTTGATGAAAAACGTCAGGAGCGCCAATAAGCTGGCGCTCAACCACCAACTCAGGCGTAGCAGGTGTTCCAGCGGCGCCCCCCGGCGGTGGGCCGTCCGGATCAGCCACGGGCCGCTCAACAGGCCGATCAGGAGCAGCGGCGATTCAAAGCGCAGCAGGTAAAGCAGATAAAAACCCAGGTCCGGGCTGACCGTGCCACCGCGCCCGGCCGCATTGGCGGTGCGGGGCAGCACGATGCCTACCCACGTGGCGGGCAGGCGCCACCACGGCAGCCCAACTGCGACGGCCACGCTCATATAAACCACGAAGGGCGCCAGCAGCACCGCGCCCAGCCATAGCGCGCGGCGAACCGTCAGCACGCCGTCGGGGCGGTGGCGCCATTCGAGGAGCGCCGCAACGGGCAGCAGCAGGACGAGTTTGTAATTGATTGTCAGGCCAATGGCCAGCAACGCGGTGGCGCCCAGCAGCGCCCGCCAGGACAGGCAGCGGAGACGGTGTTCGTAAAACCAAAGGACGCCCACGCTGATCAGCAGGGCGGGGGAGGTGATGGCAAAATCGCGTCCGCTGAAGGTGGCATTCGTGCCCAGGCCGATGAGCAGCGTCAGCAGGGCCGTATCCAGGGGCGGCAGCGCGGCGCGGCGCCCCACGAGGCGGGCCAGCAGCACGGCGGCGCCCGCGCTGAGCAAGGCGTTCAGTACCTGCCCCCGGTGAAAGTCGGCGGCCAGCCAATCGGCCAGCGGCAGGTGCAGCAAATAATAGGTAGGGCTGGCGTGGCGGAACAGGTCGGTCCACTGCCCGTTGGCCAGTGCCTGAATGGTAAGCCAGTTGCGGGCCGAGTCGTAGTCGGGCAACGGCGCCTCGGTCAGGCGCCACAAGCGGGCCAGCAGCACCAGCGCGCCCGCTGCCCAGGGCAGCAGCGCGGCCGGGCCAGTGGCAGCAGAAAACCGACGAAGCAGGGAGCGACTCACCAGCCGCAAGGTAAGCGTTCTTTCACCCGGCCCGGCCCGGCGGTACCTTTGCGACGCTCGCCCTCCACCGAAAAAAGCCCGCTGCTGTGTCCAGTCCCGAAATTGCTCCTACGCCGCTGCTCCTCGACGGAAAACGGCTTCAGTTGGAAATTGAAGCCGAAATCCGCGCCGCCGTGGAAGTCCGCCGCGCGGCCGGGCAATCGGTGCCGCATCTGGCCGCCGTGCTGGTGGGCCACGACGGCGGCTCCGAAACCTACGTCCGCAACAAAGTGCTGGCCTGCGGGCGCGTGGGCTTTGAATCGACGGAGCTGCGGTTCGAGGATACGATTACGCAGACCGAGCTGCTGGCCGTAGTGCAGCAACTCAACGCTGACCCGGCCATCACCGGCTTTATCGTGCAACTGCCGCTGCCCAGGCATATCGATGCGCAGCGCGTCAATGAAGCCATCGACCCGCGCAAGGACGTGGACGGCTTCACGCCCGTGAATCTGGGCCGGATGCTGGCCGGCCTGCCCGCGCTGCTACCGGCTACGCCGAGCGGCATTCTGGAAATACTGGCCCGTTACGGTATCGAGACGCGCGGCAAGCACTGCGTGGTGGTGGGGCGCTCGGCCATCGTCGGCTCGCCGGTGAGTGTGCTGTTGGCCCGCAACGCGTCGCCCGGCAACTGTACGGTTACGCTCTGCCATTCCGCCACGCAAAACCTGGCCGACATCACCCGGCAGGCGGATATCCTGATTGCGGCCATTGGCCGGCCGGAATTCATCACGGCCGAAATGGTGAAGCCCGGCGCCGTGGTGATCGACGTGGGTACGACCCGCGTGGCCGATGCCACCAAAAAGACCGGCTACGCCTTGAAAGGCGACGTGCACTACGCCGGAGTGGCGCCGTTAACGTCGGCCATTACGCCAGTGCCTGGCGGCGTTGGACCGATGACGATCACGTCGTTGTTGCTGAACACGTTGAAGGCCGCCGCCGTCTGACAGCTGAGTTTGTTTTGTTTTTGAAAATGATCGACTTACACGCGCTTGCGCCCGTCTTTTTACCCGAAATGCCGTCCGCCAGCTACCCGCTGATGGAGCATTTTTATACGATTCAGGGCGAAGGCGCCAATGCCGGGCGGGCGGCCTATTTTCTGCGCCTGGGCGGCTGCGACGTGGGCTGCGTGTGGTGCGACGTGAAGGAATCCTGGGACCCGGCCGCCCACCCGCAGGTGGCCCTGGCGGGACTGGTGGCGCTCGCCGCCCATCATCCGGCGCCGCACGTGGTCGTGACGGGCGGCGAGCCGACGATGTACGACCTCGAACCCCTCACCACGGCGCTGGGCGCGGCTGGCCTGGAACGTTGGATCGAAACCTCCGGCGCCTATCCGCTGACCGGGGAGTGGGAGTGGGTCTGCCTGTCGCCGAAGAAATTCAAGCCGCCGCACGACACGGTGTATGAACGGGCACACGAGCTGAAAATTATCGTCTTTAACGACTCCGACTTTGCCTGGGCCGAGGAACACGCCGCCCGCGTTGCGCCCGGCTGTCGCCTCTTTCTACAACCCGAATGGAGCCGGCACGAGCGAATGTTGCCGCCCCTGATCGACTACGTGAAGGCCCACCCGCGCTGGCAGATTTCTTTGCAGACGCATAAGTACCTGGCCATTCCGTAGGCGGGGCACAGCGGGTATTTTACCTGCAAATTGCCGCCTTTCAACTGCTCACGCTCGGATGACGGCCCGCGTCTGCGTAGCTTGGCGCCGCAAACTGCCTTTTTTCGTCGGAGTCGTCTCTTCTATTCCCCTTTCTCTGCCCGTGTTCTTGTTTCCTTTGAGCCGCGCACGTCCTGGCTGGAGTAATCGGCAGGCGCTCGTCGGGATGGTTGCCCGGGTTGGGCTGCTGCTCGCGCTGCTTCTGCCGGGCAGTTGGTGCCAGCCCGTGCTGGCCCAGCGTAAACCGCCGGCCAGTGGCCTGGGACCGATGCCCCACAGCGGTGGTGCCAAACCGCCCGAAGGTGGCAAAAAGAAGTACGCCAATGCGCCCGGTAAGGCCCTGAAAGCGTTTGAAAGTGCCGAAAAACTGATCGATAAGCGCGAATTCGACAAGGCCATTGGCGAGCTGGAGGACCTGAACCGCAAGTACCCCTCTTTTGCGCAGCCCTGGTTGCGGAAGGCATCGGTACTGGCCAGTATGGGCCGTAAGCGCGAGAGTTACGAGAGCTACAAAAAGGGTTTTGCCAACCTGCCCTACGATGCGCTGTATGCTTCTGACTATTCCAGCGGCGGCGATCTGGCCCTGAGCTTCGGTGACTACGCCCTGGCCCGCCAGCTCTACGAAGCGCTGCTGAAAGCGAATCCGCGCAACAAGCGCGGCCTGCCGCAGGCGCAGCGTGGCCTGCAAACCATTGCCTTCGCCGAGCAGCAGCTCGCCAACCCGGCCACCGACCTCAACCCGGAACCCTTGCCGGATGCCGTGAACCCGTTTCGGTTTCACTATTTCCCGGCGATTACCGCCGACGGCCGCGCGCTCGTTTTTACGGCCCGCAAAGGCCCGGCGGCGCTCGACGACGAGGATATCTACATCGCCCGCCGCGTAAATGCCGGCGGCGGGTTCGGGAAGCCGCGCTCGATTTCGGCCCACATCAATACCCGCCTCAACGAAGGCGCCGCTTCCATTTCCGGCGACGGCCGGACGCTCGTCTTCACGGCCTGCAACCGCCCCGAAGGGCGCGGCGACTGCGACCTCTACTACTCGCGGCGCGAAGCCGGCGAGTGGTCGGCCCCGGTCAACCTCGGCCCCACGGTCAATTCCAACGCCTGGGATTCGCAACCTTCGCTTTCTGCCGATGGCCGGACCCTGTACTTCTCCTCGAACCGCGCGGGGGGGCTGGGGTCGTACGATATCTACGTCACGACGCTGCGCGAAGACGCCATCTGGGCGCCTGCCCAAAATCTGGGCGCGCCCATCAATTCCGTCGGCCAGGATCTGGCGCCGTTCCTGCACGCGTCCGGCACGACGCTCTATTTCGCTTCCGATGGTCCTGTGGGAATGGGCGGGCTGGACCTGTTCCGCGCCGGGCGCCGGGGTAAGGGCTGGGATGCCCCCCAAAACCTGGGCTACCCGCTCAACACGTTCGAGGATGAAGGCTCCCTCTTCGTGACCACTGACAACCACACCGGCTACTATTCGCGCGGGCTGAACCGCGACACCAAAGACTTCACCATCCGGCTCTTTCAGTTTGCCGTGCCGCCGTCGGCGCGTTCGTTCGAGCAAAGTGCCGTGGCCCAGGGGCGCGTGTTTGACGCCGATACCAAAAAGACCCTCGGCGCTACCGTGCAACTCTACGATATCGGCACCGACGAACTGGTGGAATCCGTCCAGAGCGACAAAGCCGACGGCGAGTACACGGTCGTGCTGACCGAAGGGCATCAGTATGCGATGTATGCCACGGCCGACGGCTACCTCATCAAAAGCCTGACCTTCGATTACCAGGGGCGGAAGGAGTTTGACCCGCTGACGCTCGACATTTACCTGTCGCCGGTGAAAGCGGGCGCTTCCCTGGTTCTCAACAACCTCTTCTTCCGCACCAACTCGTACGAGCTGGAAAAGAAGTCGAAAACCGAGCTGAACCGCCTGACCGCCTACCTGAATCAGTACCCAACGCTGACCGTGGAAGTAAGCGGGCATACCGACAACGTGGGTACCCCGCCGGTCAATCTGACGCTTTCGGAAAACCGCGCCCGCGCCGTGGTCGATTATCTGGTGAAGAATGGCGTGAAAGCCGAACGCCTGAAATTCCGGGGTTACGGCGACACGCAACCCGCCGCCGCCAATAACTCCGAAGCCAACCGGCAATTCAACCGCCGGATCGAGCTGCGGGTGTTGTGACTATTGAATTATTGAGTGATTTTTGATGGACTGATGGACTGATGGACTGACGAAGCCCGCTGGCGCGCATTTAGCCGCGCAGCGGCGTAACTCGTGCCGGCCAGTGCCGGAAGTCTCCGACTTCCCGCGTAAGCACGTATCCATTTGGCTCCGCGTCTCTGCGCGACCCTTGCGTCTCTGCGGGAAATCGTTTTCTCCGGTTGCGCGAGGTATATTGACAAATCTCCGAGCCAGGCCTTGACGCGCCTGCCCAAGCGTACCCATTTTGAAAATCCTGGTTCTGCGCTTCTCGTCCATTGGCGACATTGTCCTGACTTCGCCGGTGGTGCGGGCGCTGGCCACGCAATTGCCGGGCGCGGAAGTGCATTTTGCCACCAAGGCGGCGTTCGGCGCGCTGTTCGACGCCAACCCCTACGTAGCGAAGGTTCACCTGCTGACCGGCTCGTTGTCGCAGCTCGTCGCCGTGCTGCGGGCCGAGCGTTTCGACCATATCGTCGATCTTCATAACAACCTCCGCACCCGCCTGCTGACGCTGCAACTGGGCGTGCCCGTGACGCGCTTCGACAAGCTGAACGGGTTGAAATGGCTGCTGGTACGCTTCAAAATCAATCGGTTGCCGCTCGTCCATATCGTGCAGCGGTACCTGGCTGCCGCCGCGCCACTGGGCATTCAGGATGATGGCCGGGGCCTGGATTATTTCATTCCGCCGGCCCAGGAAGTGCCCCTGACGGCGCTGCCCGCCACGCACCGCGCCGGCTACGTGGCCGTAGTTATTGGCGCCGCCCACGCCACGAAGCGGCTGCCACCGGAAAAACTGATCGAGTTGTGCGAGCAACTGGCCCAACCGCTGGTGCTGGTAGGCGGGCCGGACGATGCGCCCGTGGCCGAACTCCTGGAGTTATACTTTCAGGCGAAACCCGGCGACGGCCGCACCCGCATCTTCAACGCCTGCGGGCGGTTCAGCCTGCACGGCTCAGCCTCGCTGGTGCGGCAGGCGCAGCGCGTCGTGACCCACGATACGGGCCTGATGCACATCGCGGCAGCGTTTCAGCGGCCCATCGTCAGCATCTGGGGCAACACCGTGCCCGAATTCGGAATGACGCCCTTCCACACCGACTTTCGGGTGCTGGAAGTGTCGGGGCTGCCGTGCCGGCCGTGCTCCAAAATCGGCTACGCGCAGTGCCCAAAGGGGCACTTTCGGTGTATGCGCGACCAGCAGTTCGGCGGCATTGGCTGAGGGGCTTTTCCCGGTCGCGTTATTGGTGCCGCGTCTGCTGTTTCTTTTGGGGCCGGGCTGCCGTCGGTCGGGGGCGTTTGGTGGCTTTCGTTGTCTGGGAGCGGGTTTTGGCTGTCCGGGAGGTGACTTTGGCCTTCCGGGAAGTGACTTTAGTTGTCTGCGAGGTGACCTTAGCCGTCCGTGAGATGATTTTCGTCGTGCGGCCCGATGTGCGCCGACGGTGCACAACTACCGGCGTCTGAAGTACCGTTTTTGTGATTTCTGCTTTCGTAAGATCTTCTTTGGTTGGCGTTTGGACGATTTCCTTCGGGGTGATTGCCCGTTCGCCCACCACGCGCCGCACCTGTAAGAAGCGCGCTTCGTAGCCCGAATCTTCCACCTGACTCACTTTCACGCCGTGCTCTTTGCGGGCCGATGAAGAATGCACAAACCGCAACGGCCCCTCGCCGGGGCGACTGATGACGATGCCCGCGTGGCCGGGCGAGCGGCGGCCGGCTTCGGTGCCCGTGAAAATGATGATGTCGCCGGGTTGCGCCGCTGCGCGGGGTACGGACTGCCCGGTGACGGCCTGGTTATCAGAGCCGTGGGGTACCGTGATTCCGTACTGGCTAAAGCAGTACGTGATGAAGCCGGAGCAGTCGAAGCCGGTTTCGGGCGTGACGCCAGCGTAGCAATAGTCGGTGCCGCGCAGGCGCAGGGCCAGCGCCACGACCGAATCGGCGATAGCCGGCACCCGGCCGAGGCGTAACTCGCTCGCCAGCCGGACGGGCGGGCCGAGGGTTGGCGTCGTCAGGGCTATCGGTTCAGGGCGTCGCAACGCGGCCAGCGTCAGGATGGCGCCCAGCACGGCTGCGAAAACCAGCCACATCGTGCGGAGTCGAATCATAGCGGAAGGTACGAGTCCGGCGGGTCGGGTGTTCGGCCGCGCACGCATTAGCCTCACCGGGCGCCGGGTGCCCCGGCGAGAGGCCGCTTCCTATCTTCACTTCCTGAATCACTTTTCCTTCCGAATGCATCTTGTCACGCTGCTGGCCACGCTTGGCCTCTCGTCGGTGGCCCTGGCCCAGCCGGCCCCGCTCCGCTACACCCTTCGCGCGCCCGAAGCGGCCGCCCACTACCTGAGCGTCAGCCTGGAGCTGACGCCCTTGCCCGGCGCTACTGAAACGCTGCTCAAACTGCCGGTCTGGACGCCCGGCTCGTACCTGGTGCGCGAGTATGCCAAAAACCTGGAAGGTTTTCGGGCCACCAGTACCGCTGGCCAGGCGCTGACCTGGGAAAAAACCGACAAACAAACCTGGCGTCTGCGCCACCCGGCGGGCCAGCCGGTGCAGGTCACGTACCGCCTCTACGCCAACGAACCGAGTGTGCGCACCAGCATCGTGGACGCTGACCACGCCTTCGTGGTGCCCGCCGCCACCTTTCTCTACGTGGCCGGGCATCAGGAGCTGCCGGTGGAAGTCAGCGTCGAGCTGCCCCCGGCGTGGTACCGCGTCAGCACCGCGCTGGCGCCGCTGCCCGGCCGGCCGCTCACCTGGCGCGCCGCCGACCTCGACGAGCTCAACGACTCGCCGCTGGAACTCGGCAATCAGCAGGCATTCTCCTTCACGGCGTCCGGCACCCGCCACCGTGTGGTAATGGCCGGGGCGGGTTTCCGGGCCGATACCGTGCGCCTGAAAACCGATATGGCGCGCGTCTGCGAGCAGGCCGTGAAGGTGTTCGGCGAGCTGCCCGCCCGGCCGGAGTACCTCTTCATCGTGCACCACTACACGCAGGGGTCGGGCGGGCTGGAGCATAAATTCGGCTCCGTACTCGACGTAAGCCGGACCACTTACGACACGCCCGAAGCCTACCGTTCGTTTCTGGAGCTGGTCGCCCACGAGTATTTCCACCTCTGGAACGTGAAGCGGCTGCGGCCGCAGGCCCTCGGTCCCTTCGACTACGACCGCGAGAACTACACCCATATGCTGTGGGTGGCGGAAGGCTTCACGTCGTACTACGAAGACCTGCTGGTGTACCGCGCGGGCCTGACCACCCGCGAGCAGTATCTGCAGGCGGCCAGTAATCAACTCACCAGCGTGGAAAATCAGCCCGGTAACCGCGTTCAGCCGGTGGCCGATGCCTCGTGGGACGCCTGGATCAAGGCCTACCGGTCGAATGACAACTCGCGCAACGCCGAGATTTCCTACTATCCCAAGGGGGCCGTGCTGGCAATGGTCTTCGATGCCCAGATCGTGGCTTTTTCCGAAGGCCGGCAGCACCTCGACGACGCGCTGCGTTTCCTCTACAACCGCTATTACAAGGAGCTGGGCCGGGGCTACACCGACGACGAGTTTCGCCAGGCGATGACCCAGTTTACGGGCCGGAATCAGGATGATTTCTTCGCCCGCCACATCTACGGCGCCGAACCCGTGGACTGGAACGCCGCGCTGGCCGGCGTCGGCTACCAGGCGTTCAACGACGCGCCCCAGCCGCCGCCCCTGACGCTCGGCGCCACCTTGACGTCCGCCGGCCGCGTGAAAGACGTGCGCCGCGATTCCCCCGCCTGGACGGGCGGGCTGAATACCGGCGACGAGGTGGTCAGCGTCAACAACCAGCCGTACACGCCGCCATTAGGCGTGGCGGCACCTACGCTGGATGTGCTGCTGCCCGCGCCGGGGGCCAGTGCCCCGGTACCCGTCACGCTGCAAATCCGGCGCGACAACCAGCCCCGCACCCTGACCCTGACGCCCGTACCCGCCACCACCGTCAAGTATCGCCTGGCGCCGTTGCCCAAGTCCACCAAAGCTCAGCGCCGCGCGGGCGAAGTATGGCTCGAAACCAGCGCGGATGCCGGCCGGGGAACCGGGCGCTAGGGTAGGGGCTACGTGATGGGGTCACGTACGCCACGGCTTGCCATTAGCCTGCAAATGAACAAGATAGGGGGGCAAAAAAACACCCGCGCGGCTACCGGAGCCGCGCGGGTGATGCCCGTCTTACCGCCAGAAATTACCGCTTCGGCAAGCGTTCTTCCCAGGAGCCGTCACCAGCGATTTTCCAGGCCGACACGCGGATTCGGAGCGAATCATTGCCTAAGTATTTTTGTTCGTATTTGGTAGCAATCACGAAGGAGGCGTCCGATGCCGCCGTTACTTGCTGGTAGCTACGGTTGATGCAGCCGTCACGCAGCTTGATGGTGACGCCGGTGACCGGATTCGTCCGGTAGAGATCATTTCCGAATGTCCAGAAAATCACGTTGGCGTCCCAGGCCCAGGCTACCTGCACGCCACCCTCGCTGGGTTCATTTTGTTCAGCGGCCGACAACGGCACCAACAGCCGCCCGGCATTCATCCGTAGCGGCAGGTCGTAAAGCACCAGGCCTCCCGAGCCGATTTCCGACGTGGCAATCTGTTTTCCGTCCGGCGAGACGGCGTAACCATAGGGCACGTAGCGGTCCTCGCCGACCTGCTGCCGTTCCATCGTTTTGGTGTTGAGCATCCAGAGAGCGCCTACGGCGTGAGTCGTCTGCTGGCCGTACAGCAAGTGGACGCCATCCGGCATCCATTGCGGGCTGAGGCAGGGTTCGGGAATTTGCCCGCCGAGCGCGCGGCTGCTGTCCCCGTTTGCCTTGAGCAGCATGATCTCACCGGCGCCGGTCGTGTAAGCCAGCCAGTTGCGCGTACTCCAGACAGGTAGGGCCGTGACGAAACGGCCCGAAAACATTTCCGTGGAGTCGCCCGGGACGCTGGCACTGTAACGCTTAAAATAGCTGCTATCGACCCTCGGCGGCGAAGAAATCATCAAGTACTGATCCGAGTTCCTGGGATTGATCAGAGCGCACGAATAGCTCCACCATGGTCTGTCGTACCAGTATTGGTACTGGTATTCGCTGCGGCCTGGGGGCTGGCAGTCGTCCGGCTTCGGGGTATCGTCCGGCTGCGATTTGTCGCACGCCGCGCTGCTCAACAGACTTACTAATAATACGATGCGGGTAAGGTGGCGCCCCCAGCCGATCAGGCTAAGGTGCGCCCGGAAGTGCGGTTTCATTGGCAGGAGATGGTTTCGGTCATCACGGCGGTCGGCGTAATTACGCGCACCGTATAGAGGCCGGTCGGCACATTGTCCAGGTCCAGCAGATCGGTCTGGGCGCCGGCCGCTACATTAAGCCGCTCGATGTGCTGACGCTGGTTGCCCTGAGTATCCAACAGGTCGATAGTAACGGTCCCGACGGTTTCGTTTTCGTAGCTGAGCGTCGCATCATCCGCCGTAGGATTCGGGTAGATCGTCACATCCAGGTTGCGTTGCGGGACGCAGGTAGGGCAGGGGTTGGGGGTGATCGGTAGGCTGATGACCAGGCTCGAGCCGAGCCGAATAGTGCCAATATTAAAACTGCCGCCGCTAAACGGGCTAAAGGGGAGGAAGGTGTTGATGGGCTCATTGTCGTTGGCACGGGTTTTTATCAGATAAGCGTACCCCGACATCGTGCTGGACGTAGCATTCCAGCCCTCCAGCGTGACTTGCGTTCGAGGAACAATGGTATTATTTGTTTCCAAAGCCCATAAGTTGGACCGTGATTGTAGCGGCCAACCATCCAGTACGGTGGCCCCGGTGGGCATCGGAGTATTTACTCCGGTGAAGTGATTGGTTGTTTTTGTGATTTTGTAAATATCAACTTTATAAAAACCCGCCGCGATACCACCATAAGCAGCGGTTAGCCGGCGTATTTGATTCTGCGCAACCAACGTACGGCTTAACCCTGGCGTGATGCTGGCGAGGCTGATTAGCATAAATCCATCGGGGCGATAAATTTCTCTGCGCCCCCGCTCTACGTAATTCAGGGCCGCCGTCGCGTCCACCATTCCCCAGCCGGAAAGATCATCGTAGCCAACGGCCTGGTCGGGGGCACCGGTTGGCATAAACGCTCGAACGGACACGCTCCGATCCGAGGCGCTTTTTTGCAAAATTTGTTCTACCTCTTCCGGGCACAGCGGGGTGCTGGGGTGGGTAGGATTATAATAGCCCTTCAGCAGGGCCACCACCCCCGCCACGTGGGGCGTGGCGGACGAAGTACCATTGAAGCGGCCGTAAGCGTTGTCGGCATCGTTGCTGGTGCTGGTTACCAGGATTTTCGTGCCCGGCGCCATAATGTCCACGCCGTTGCCGTAGCTGGAGGTGTAGTTGTCGTATTGGTCAGGGGTAGTTAGGCCATTTAATCGGTGTTTAAAATTGCCATCGCTGCCGCTCGCGGAGACATTGATCACCCATTCATCGCGGTAGCACGCCGGAAATTTCGTGGGATTGCCGGCAGCGCCGTCATTACCCCGGCCCGCTACCAGCACCACATCGTTCTGGAAACAGGTTTTTACGGCGTTCCCAACCAGGGAAGACGAAGGACCACCGAAGCTTGCGTTGAGTACATCCAGTCCGAATCCAAATCCATTAGGGGAAGTAGGGTAACGGGTGCTGCCATCAACGATGGCGTTAGCGATGGTCGTTTCCTGAAGCCAAGCGCCGTTCGAGGCACTTACTACCAAAGAATACAGCTGGACAGCAGTGGTAACGGCCCGATTGCCCCCAGCGATCCCGGCAATTCCTTTGGAATTATTCCGAATCGCTCCGATGATCCCCGCTACGTTGGTACCGTGCCAGCCGCCCCCCGACTGGCCGGTTATGGGGCTATTCAGAAAATAGTCCCAGCCGCCGCCGACGTTTGAGCCGGCCAACGTACCGTTGCCAAAGTCCTCGTGGGTCCAGCGTATGCCGGAGTCTATCACCCCTACTTTAACGGTAGAAGAACCACTGTGCATGGCCCAAGCCCCACCAACGTTGATGTGGCTGTTGGGGAAATAAAAACCTGCATTGGGATTGATGTGCAGCGAAAGCTGTTCGTTAAAATATCGGGAGTCATTGGCAGATGCTTGAAATTGGTAGAGCATATTCAAGCCACTCTCCAGCACCACCGGGTACACCGACCGCAACGTATCACTCAACATCTGCAGCTCCTTCACCTCCGCCGTTGCCGTCGGTACGTACACCTTGAACGTCGCCCAGAACGGAAACACCTTCACCGTGTCGCCGGAGCGCGCAATCGACAGCGAATCCTTCGACTGCATCCGCCGGAAAATCTTCTCGGCGGTGGCGTATTTCAAATTGATGCCGGTGCGCTTCTGAATCGTGTCCAAGGCGCTGGTTTTGACGAAATCGGTCAGCGCGCCGGTGTTCTTGTCCGGGTTGTCGATAGCCGCGTTATTGACCTGATTCGGGTGGAAGCTGATGAGCAACTGGTTGCTCATAAAAGCGGGTTTGCCGTCGAGGTACTGTACGGTGCTGGTCTGGGCGGGGGCCGTAAAAGCCAGCGTAAGCATCAGCGCAAACAGCCATAAACGGCGGGTGAGCGGGTGAGCGGGTATCATTATGGCAAGGGACGTTTGATGAAAGGTAACAGACCTTTGACGAAGGTACCAGCCGTTTTAATCAAAGCCAAGCCTTACAACATTATTTTTTTGTGAATACGCTATTCCAGCCCCGCAACCCTGACTTTCGTGCCGTCATTGCTGACAAGATGACCCGTCAGCATTTTCTGCACCTGATCGGGATGACGTTGACGGCCGTCGAGCCGGGCCGCGTGACGGGCTACCTGCCCCTCGAACAAAAGCACCATCAGCAGGCGGGCTTTGCCCACGGCGGGTTGGTGGCGGCCGTGGCTGATACCGTAGCGGGCTTCGCGGCGGCTACGCTGGCGGCAACGGCCGAAGCGGTGGTGACGGTCGAGCTGAAAATCTCGTACCTGCACCCCGGCGTCGGCACCGCCCTGCGCGGCGAAGGCACGGTGCTGAAAGTCGGCAGCACCCTTACCTTCACCGAGGCCGAAGTCTGGTGCGAGCGGGCGGGATTGCCGGACCTGCTCATCGCCAAAGCCACCGCCACGATGATGGCTTTTGCCCCGAGATAAGCGCGCCCGGTGCGCGTTCCGGGCATTCCGGAACGCGTGGCAGTATTCCGGCCTTACTGACTTCTGCTATGCTTACTGCCCGCCTCCTGGCCAACTTTCCCTTCGAGCCGACCGCCGACCAGGGGCGGCTTTTTGCCTTACTGGGCGATTTTCTGCTCGACCGCCCCGCGCACCGACCCACTTTTCTGCTGACGGGTTACGCCGGCACCGGCAAGACCACGGTCGTCACGTCGCTGGTCCAGACGCTGCCCCAGATCGGGTTCGACGTAGTGCTGCTGGCGCCCACGGGCCGGGCCGCGAAGGTGCTGGCTACTTACACCGGGCAGGGCGCGTCCACGATCCACAAGCATATCTACCGGGAGGCCGATGGGGAAGGCGGGCTGTCGTTCCGGCCAATGCCGAACCGCGCCTCGCACACGGTGTACGTCGTGGACGAGGCCTCGATGATTGCCGACGACGACGGCGCCTTCGGCTCGCGCGGGCTGCTCGCCGACCTGGTGCAGTTTGTTTTTATGGACGGGCGCCGCAATAACCGGCTGCTGCTCATCGGCGACCCCGCCCAGTTGCCGCCCGTGGGCCAGACGCGCTCACCGGCCCTCGATGCGGGTATCCTGGCCACGCGCTTTCAGGCCGCCGTCACGAGCTGCGAGCTGCGCCAGGTAATGCGCCAGAACGCCGATTCGGGCATCCTCCAGAACGCCACCGCTCTGCGCGAGGAGCTGACCCGCGCCGCCGGGCCGGAAGCCTATTCGCCCAGCCCGGTGCTGCACACCCACGACCGGCGCGGCATCTGGGCGATGAGCGGCGAAAAGCTCGAAGACGGCCTTCGCTATGCTTACGAAAAGTTTGGGCAGGAAAACACGACGCTGATCTGCCGCTCGAACAAGCAGGCCAACCAGTACAATCAACTGATCCGGCGCGTGATTTTCGATGCCGAGGACGAGATCCAGGGCGGTGATTACCTGATGATTGCCCGCAACAACTACTTCTGGCTGCCGGCGGGCGCCGAGATGGGTTTCCTGGCGAATGGCGACTTTGCGGAGGTCCGCCGCGTCCGGCGCACCGAAGAGCTGTTTGGCTTCCGGTTCGTGGACGTGCGCCTGCGCTTCGTGGACTATCCGTCGGCGCCGGAGCTGGACGTGAAGCTGCTCCTCGATTCGCTCCACGCCGAATCGCCCGCGTTACCAGCTGACGCTCAGGCCCGCCTGCGCGAAGCCGTGAGCCGGGGTTACGACGACCTGCCCAGCAAAGCCAAGCGCGCCGAAGCCCTTCGGCAGGACCCGTACCTGAACGCCCTGCAAGTCAAATTCGCCTACGCCCTGACCTGCCATAAGGCGCAGGGCGGGCAGTGGGGCGCCGTTTTCCTCGACCACGGCTACCTCAAACCCGACGTTCCGCTGGATGCGGAATTCGTACGCTGGCTCTACACGGCCATCACCCGCGCCGAGCACGAGCTTTATCTGCTCAATTTCCGCCCCGCGCTGCTGGGCGAAGCTGATTAAGGCGAATGGCTGATTTTGGTTAATCAGCGGGCGCGGCAACGGAAGCGCCTCCGGTCTGCGTCTGGTCGGGCGTCGAAATTTGGCAGTAACTGTCAGTTGCGTCGCGCTGGTCCGGTTATTGGCTTCGGGGTGTCTCGGCTATCTTTGTCGGGTGCTACCCGTCGGGAAGCGCAAGCTTGTATTTATTTTCACGTTCAATCTCTCAGTTTTCGTTTTTTCTGATGAAAAAAGTTTTTGTGCTGGCCTTCGCGCTGGTTCTCAGCGCCCCGGTTCTAACGATGGCGCAGGTTTCGACCGTCGCGCCAGCCACCGAAAAGAAAAGCGGTGCCATTTTGACTCCCACGGAAAGCCGTTACGAGTTCGGTACCATTACCCAGGGTGATGTGGTGGACCACAATTTTGCTTTCCGCAACACGGGCACCGAGCCGCTGGTGATTACCAACGTGGGCGTGAGCTGCGGCTGCACGACGCCGGAATGGACGAAGGAGCCGATTATGCCCGGCAAAACCGGCAATATTCACGCGCGCTTCAATTCTACCGGCAAGATGGGGGTGCAGAATAAAGTGCTGACCGTGAACTCCAACAACGGTGCTGGCGACGTAATGCTGACCTTGGCTGGCACCGTCAATGCCAAAGAAGAAACTGCTGCCGCTGCTTCCGCCGCTACGACGCTGTCCGCCGCGCCCGTAGCCACAGCTACTACCAAGGCGACGCCCATCGAAAAGGGCAAAATCAAAGTGAAAAAGGCGAAAGGCGAAAAAGCCAAAGTCAAAATCGAGGACGGCAAAGTGGAAGTGAAGAAATAGCTTCGGTCACTTCCCGAAAAAAGCCCGCCCCCGGATGCAAGCAGCATTCGGGGGCGGGCTTTTTTTGAACCGTACGGAAGGGGGCGATTCTGTAAATGGTGGCTGACCACTCAAGCCCGGTCCGGCAGCAACGCCGGTGTCCGCACGGCCAGCAGCACCCAGCCGCCGATGAAAGCTGCGCCGCCGAGCGGCGTCACGGCGCCGAGCCAGGTCTGCCCCGTCAGGACCAGCGCGTAGAGCGAGCCGCTGAAAACCACGATGCCCGTCAGCCAGCACCAAACCACGGGAGCCACCCGCTCTGGTTGGGCCGTGCGCGTTTGCAGCACGGCCAGCGCCAGCAGCGCCAGCGTATGGTAGAACTGGTAGCGCACGGCCGTTTCGAAAGTGGCGCCGCGCCCGGTGGCATCGAGCAACGGTTTCAGGGCGTGGGCGCCAAAGGCGCCGATGCCGACGCTCAGCGCGCCGAGCAGGGCAGCAAGCCGAAGGGTAAAACGGGCAGACATTGGCAGAGAGGAAGCTGGCGGGCGTAACCCGGCCGCGCTAGTAAACCCGCTTCAGGGCGTTGGCTTTGCGGGCGATGGTAATCAGCAGGGGCACCCGCTCAATTTTCACGGACGACGTGTCGAGGCCGAAAAACTTGGTTTCCGACGAAATGAACTGCCGAATGTAAAAATAGGCCTGCATAATCAGGTTTTGGAAGAATGGTAGCTCGTTTTCATCGGACAGGTAGCGTTCCAGCACTACGAAGCGGAAGTCGCCGGTCAGGTTTTGCCGCTGCAGCGACTCGTAGCGCGAGGTGATATCGACCTCCTTGTTGCGCACCAGGTCTTCCACCACCCGCCGGAAGTAGAGGTTGATTTTTTGCTCGATCCGGAAACCGAGGCGGAAGTTGATGCGGTACACGTCGTTGGGCGCCAGCTCGGTCACCTGGTATTCCATCGTGTACGGCTCGTCAGTAGTATCGACGTGGATGAACCAGTACACATCGGCGCGCTTGGGCCGCTTCTGAAAGATGGAGTAAATGACCTTGGCCTCGATCTGGTTTTGATCATCGGCGCCGCTCATAAAAACCAGGTGCGTGGCGTACTTCGCCACGGAATCGTCCACGCTCAGTTGCTGAAGTCCTTGGATATAAGGCGAAATGCTGACGAACTCGGTCACCATCTTCTTGATATCATAGGCCTTGAGCCACACGAACATCACGCCCACCAGCAAGGCCCCGATCAGCAGCGAAACCCAGCCGCCGTGGGGAAATTTATCGAGGTTGGCCACCAGAAAAGTGCCTTCCACTACCAGGTACTGCGCCAGGAAGCCGCCGACGATAAACCAATCGAGCCGCTGATGGTGTACCCGCTTGTAGAGCCAGTACGACAGCAGGATGGTGGTCATCAGCATCGTCAGGGTGATCGCCAGGCCATAAGCCGCTTCCATGGCTCCTGACTCGCGGAAATAAAGCACGATGCAGATGCAACCAATCAGCAGCAGCCGGTTGATGCTCGGCACGTAGAGTTGGCCTTTGACATTGGTCGGATACACGAGCCGGACACGCGGCCACATATTCAGCCGGATCGCCTCCGAAATCAGCGTAAACGACCCCGTGATCAGCGCCTGCGAGGCAATGATGGTGGCCATTGTGGCGATGCCGATGCCGATGATCAGGAACCAGTCCGGCATCAGGGCATAGAATGGGTTGTTATTTGGCAGGCTTGCCAGGGTGGCGCCCACGTGGCCCATCAGCCAGGCGCCTTGCCCGAAGTAGTTGAGCAGCAGGCAGGTTTTGACGAAAGCCCACGACAGGCGAATATTATCCTTGCCGCAGTGCCCCAAGTCTGAGTAAAGCGCCTCGGCGCCGGTGGTGCACAGAAACACGGCGCCCAACAGCCAAAAGCCACCGGGGTAGTTCACCAGCAGGTCGTAGCCGTGATAGGGGTTGAGCGCCAGCAGAATACCCGGATGATGCACGATCTGGAGGATGCCCAGCGTGGCCAACATCGAAAACCAGAGGAGCATAATCGGCCCAAACGCCTTGCCCACTACCTGCGTCCCCAGGCTCTGAAACAGGAAGAGCGCCACCAGAATGGCAATCACGATGTACACGATCCGGTCCTGCGTCAGACTGGGATACACGGACTTCAGCCCTTCAATGGCCGACGAAACCGAAATCGGCGGGGTGATGATGCCGTCGGCCAGCAATGCGGCCCCCCCAATGATGGCCGGGATATAAAGCCATTTGGCCTGTCGCCGCACCAGGGTATAAAGCGAGAAAATGCCGCCTTCCCCGTTATTATCGGCTTGGAGGGTGGTGATGACGTATTTGACAGTCGTCTGAAACGTCAACGTCCAGAAGATGCACGAAATGGCACCGTACACGAGTTGCTCAGAAATCGGCGCCTCGCCAATAATGGCCTTGAGCACGTACAGCGGAGAAGTACCGATATCGCCGTAAATGATACCGAGCGCAATCAGCAGGCCGCCCACCGAGATCGAGTGGTGATGACCGGAAGCAGAAGACTTATTTTCCATCAGAAAAGCGGAGCCGCCGGTTAGCATCGCTGCTCAACCCGTAGCCCTCAAGGTGGGGCGGCAAATGTAGGACGGGATAACCGGCGCGCGGGACACGTGGTTAACGCGCCCAACCGGTTAAGGCAGAATGCCCGGTAGCAGGGAAGGCGGGTAGGGGTCGGGGGGGCGCGGCGTAAACGTAGCTCCGCCCGGTGGGGTTGAAGCCGTCGTGACGGTCCAGCCGAGGCCCGCTGGCAGGGGCGAAGGGGGCGGCATTTCGGCCTCCGCAGCCAGGCGGCGCGCCTCGGCCAGTGCCCGCAGGTATTCGTTCACTTCGTCTTCGAAAGCCAGCAAAGCGGCTTCGCCGTTGGGTAGCTCGTCGTGGGGCCGGATAAAAGCCGAGAGGGGCTCCGGGGCGTCGTGCAGGTGGGCCATCAGGTGCCACCCGCCGCGCAGGCCGTAGCCCAGCAGCGCGCCGCCCAGGAGCAGCCCGCCCCAGCCGGGCAGGGTCGTAATTGTACCCATCTGGATTTGAATCAGGCATTATCTGGCCAGCAACCCACCTAACAGATTCCACAGAACGTAGCGAACCAGACGAATGTCCACAACCCGCATACGTTCCGTGCTCACAA
>JANPLI010000114.1:0-10259 GCA_031426455.1 Hymenobacteraceae bacterium
TTCACATACCCCGGCCCGTCGCGGTGCTGCCGTTGCAGCGCGCGTAAGACGGCCAGTTCCGGAGCGGTCAACGTCAAGTGCATGCGGTAAAATTAGGACGGAGCTGGGACTTGTTTCGCAACCCACTTCGCGACGGGTATATATCCGGGGCGCACGGGCACGCCGAATGCGTTTCGATCCGGCCGCGCCGCCCGCCGAGAACGCTGCCACGGCCTTGCCGGCCTTTCTGCGGGCTTACCTGGTTCCCGGGAGCCGGCACTATCATCCGCGCAACTTCGCTGCTAACCCGCCCGGTGCAGCTTATCACTATACCAATATCGGGGCGGCGCTGGCCGCGCACCTGCTCGAAATCAAAAGCGGGCTGCCCTATGCCGAATTCGCGCGGCGCTATGTGCTGGCGCCCGCCGGAATGACGGCCTCCAGCTGGACCTACGCCGAGTACGCCCGGCAGCCCCACGCCGTGGGCTACCGAACGAAGGGTCGCCCTTACGGTCCTTATTTCGGTCTTACGTATCCGGACGGCGGTCTGCATACTTCAGCCCACGATCTGGCCTTGTACCTGCAACAGGTCATTCGGGGTGCGGCTGGCCAGCCCGGCCTACTGACGGCTGCTTCGTTCCGAACACTGCTGGCGCCCCAGTGGCCCGCCGAAGGGGCACCCACCGGCCGCAATCCGCGCGAGCCGAACACCGGCATCTTCTGGGCGATTCGGCCCAACGGCGAGCGGGGGCATCTGGGGTCCGACCCCGGCGTGTTTGCGGCGCTGTTTTTCGATCCACAGACCGGCGTTGGCAAGGTGTTTCTGACGAACGTGGACTTCGACGACAACCCGGCGGCGCAGCGGCAGTTCGCCGCAATCTGGAAAGCACTGGACGCGGTAGCGAAGTAAAAAGGCGCTGGCCTGACCCAGCACGTCAGGCCAGCGCCCGGTACTATACGACGCCCTACAAGATGCGCATCGTCGCTGGCTTTTCGCTGCCGAAGGGCACCTGCTCCACCTTCACCGTCTCCCAAAGCTCTTTGGAGCCGCGCAGGTGCAGCAGGATGCGGGCGGTGGTTTCCACGTCCTTCTGGCAGTAGGTGGCGATGCGGGCCACGTCGTTTTCCTCCCAGAACACGCGGCCGACCTGCGAGCCGTCGATGTCGTCCTTCGGCGAAGGAATGCCGAAGACGTGGGCAAGCAGCGCGAGCGAGGTGTAGCCCTTGTTGTCGCCGAACTTCCACATATCCATCGTATCGAGCAGGTGCGGCAGGTCCCAGGGGCGGAAGCCGGCGATGTCGAGCATCGGCGGCAGCGGCTGGCCGCAGATCACCATCCGCCGGCCGAGGTAGGCATAGTCGAACTCGCGGCCGTTGTGGGCGCAGAGAAAAAAGCCGGCGGGGTCGACACCGGGCAGCTTGGCGCCCCGGGTGCCGTAGGGGGCCTTTTCGCCGAGCAGGCCGGCAAAGCCGCGCAGCACCTCGCATTCATCGGCCGAGGCGAACGACTTGACGCGGAAGCGCAGCTCGTCGCCTTTCTGGTAGAAGAAGCCCACCGAAATGCACACCACCTGCCCAAACTCGGCGTAGAGACCCGCTTTCTCGAACAGCTCGTCGGTGGTGCGTCCGCCGTCGATTTCCTTCTGGTGGCGTTTCCCGCAGAAGGAGGCCCAGTGGGCGCGGCGGTCGGGGTGCAGGGTAGTGGCATCGGGCGCGCAGGGCGCGGTCTCGATGTCCACGATAAAAACCTTCAGCAGGTCAACGTGACGGAGCGAATTCATCAGCAGGAATAATTAAACGATGGACGACGAAGCGATGCCCAAAGCTAAGACAGCCTGCCGCAAGCGCCAGCGGGCCGCGCCGTTCGTGCGACTTACGTTAGAACCGCGCGCCTTCGTGGCCTTCCGATTTCCGGACGCGCGGCAGCACGTCGCCCCGCGACGCTCACGACGTCAAACCGTGCCGAAGGGCTTTGCTGACAGCCTCGGTCATCGAATGGACGTGCAGCTTCTCGTAGATTTTTTTGATGTGCGAGCGTACCGTGTCGAGGGAAATATTACGGTCGCCGGCGATCATCTTGTAGGAATAGCCCGCCACCAGGAGCTTCAGGATTTCCTGCTCGCGGGCGCTGAGGGCGTCGGAAGGGTCGGTCACGGCGCCGGCCTGGGCGCGGGCTGGCGAAGCGGGAAAGAGCTTCAGCACCTGCCGGGCGATGATGGGCGTCATCGGGGCGCCGCCTTCGCGCACTTCGGCAATGGCTTCGAGAAGCTTGCTGGGCGGCGTTTTCTTGAGCAGGTAACCGTCGGCCCCGGCGCAGATGGCGTCGAAAACGCGGCTGTTTTCCTCAAATACGGTCAGCATCACCACCTGCGTCTGGGGCCGGACGGCCTTGATCTTCTTCAACCCTTCGATGCCATTGCGGCCGGGCATATCAATATCCATCAGCACCACGTCGGGCTGAATCTCCAGCACGTCGATTTCGGCACGGGTGCAGTTGGGCAGCGCACCGATGAGCTGCAGCCCCGGCGCGGCCGAAAGCAATTGCATCAGGCTGGCGCGCAGGTCGGGGTTGTCCTCATAAATCAGGACGCGAGTGAGGTTGGACATTGAAGAAAAAACGAAAGGATTAAGCACGTGAAACAGCACCACGAAGGTAGGCGTAGCACCCAATGGCCTCCTATCGCACAATGATGTGAGGGTGCGGAATTACCAATGAGGAATGAGGAATGAAAAATTGCAGCCACGGCCAGCGTCCGCTGTCTTCTCCTGCCGCTCAACTGTATTTCCCGCAGAGACGCGAAGGTTGGCGCAGAGACGCGGAGCCGGTTAAACCCGCCTTTTCGCTTCAGTGCGACTGACCACATCCATTCCTCATTCCTCATTCCTCATTCCTCATTCCTCATTCCTCATTCCTCATTCCTCATTCCTCATTCCTCATTCCTCATTCCCCATTCCTCATTCCCCATTCCTCATTCTTAATTCCTCAAACCGGTACGCGGAGCGTGAAGCGGGTGCCCTGGCCGGGGGCTGTGTCTAGGTCGAGGTGGGCGCGCAGGGCTGCGGCGCGGGTGCGCATATTCGCCATTCCGTTGCCGCCGCCCTGAGCCGGAGCGCGTGGGTCGAAGCCGATGCCGTCGTCGTGGACGCGCAGCACGAGATGGCGGTGTTCGAGGGTCAGCGCGATGGTCGCCTGCTGGCACCGGGCATACTTGGCGAGGTTGTTCACGGCCTCCTTGAAGAGCAGGAAGAACTCGCGGCGAGCGCGCATTTCCAGGCGCAGCGGCAACACCGCTTCGGCCACGGTGAAGGAAAAATCGATGTCGCGGGTTTCCAGCACATCCGAAGCAAAGCGCCGCATCCGGGTCGTGACGTCTTCCAGCGAATCGTGCGCCGGGTTGATGGCCCAAACGATATCATCCATCGAATCGAGCATTCGATGCGACGATTCGCCGATCTGCCCCAGCAACTGCGCCACCTGCTCGGTGCGGCCATGACGGTGATGATCGCCGGCCACCTGACTCAGAATCGAGATGCTCGACAGCGTGGACCCCATATCGTCGTGCAGGTCGCGGGCGATGCCGTGGCGCACCCGCTCCAGCGCCAGCAACTGCTGCACCCGCGCCCGATACGCGAGCCAGAGCAGCCCGACACCCCCCAGCAGCAGCCCGAACCGGAACCACCAGGTGCCGTGCCAGGGCGGCGGAATCAGCACCCGCACGGCGGCGCCCTGCTGGTTCCAGAGGCCGTCGTTGTTGGCGGCGCGCACCCGAAACGTGTACTCGCCGGGCGGCAGGTTGGTGAACGGGGCTTCGTGGCGGTTCCCGGCATCGATCCAGCGGTCGCCGGGCAGGCCTTCGAGGCGGTACGAGTAGCGGTTCTTGTCGGGCAGCCGGAAGTTGAGGGCGGCGAACTCGAAAGTCAGGAAGTTTTCGTTCGGCCGCAGGCGCAGGGCGCGGCGCACGCTCAGGGCCGAGTCGAGCGCCAGCGGCTGGTTGAAGAGCCGCAGGCCTGTCACCACCACGGGGGGTACCAGCGCGTTGGGGCGCAGCGAGTCGGGGTGGAAGCCCGTCAATCCGGCCGGCCCGCCGAAGTAGCAGCGGCCATCGGCGGGGGTACGCAGAAAGGCGCCGGCGTTGAACTCGTCGCGCGGGAGGCCGTCGCGGGTATCGTAGCGCCGCACGGCGCCGGTGCGCGGGTCGAAGCGGGCGACGCCCTTATTGGTGCTGAGCCAGAGAAAACCCGCGCCGTCCTCCAGGATGCCGTACACCACGTTGCTGGGCAGGCCGCGCCGCTGATCGAAAGTGGTGAAACGGCCGGGCGGGCGGGCATCGTCGAGGCGGCAGAGGCCGCCGCCTTCGGTGCCAAGCCAGAGCGTACCGCGCTGATCCTGGTGGATGACCCGCACAAAATCAGCCGCCAGCGTGGTGGGCTGGGGGCCGTGCCGGAACGTAGTGAAGCGCCCGCGGCGGGCCGAATCGAGCAGGGCCAGCCCGCCGCCACCGGTAGCGATCCAGAGACGTCCGCGCCGGTCTTCGAGGGTTTGGCGAACGTAATCCGACGGTAGCGAAGCGGCATCGGCGGGGTCGTGCCGAAAAGCCGGACCGAGGCCAGTACGCGGATCGAGGGCGCTCAAGCCGCCTTCCGTGCCGACCCAGAGCGTCCCGCTGCGGTCGAGCAGCAGGCCGCGCACATAATCATCGACGAGGCTGACTGGCTGCGTCGGGTCGTGACGGAGAGTGCGCACCCGACCGGTAGCGGGGTCGTAGTGGCGCAGGCCGCTGCTTTGGGTGCCCACCCAGACGCCTCCGGCGCGGTCGGGCGCCAACGCCCGGATGAAAAGCGGGTGCTGGCCGGGGGCCGTCAGCGGTACCGGCTCGGGAGCGGCGCCGGGCATCAAGCGCAGCAAACCAGCTTCTTCCGTACCGAGCCAAAGGCTCCCGACCGGGGCGGCAGCCGCCACCGCCCAGGCGCCGGTCAGCAGCGGACCGAGTTGGGCGAAGGCGCCAGGCTGATCGGTGAACGACGCCAGTCCGCCTTCCGTGGCTACCCAGAGCAGGCCGCAACGGTCCTGCCACAGGCTTTGCACGCCATCGTCGGGCAAACTCGTGTTCGGAAAGCCCGGGTTGTGGCGAATGGTGCGGAAGGTGCCGGTCAGGTCGTCGAACCGACTCAGGCCACCCGCCGTACCGACCCAAAGCGTCCCGGCGTGGTCGCGCAGCAAGCAGTGAATCGTGGCCGAGGGGAGGACGGTGGTGAGGTGGTGAGGTGGTGAGGTGGTATTGGGTGGCGCCGGGAGGTAGGTCCGGATCCGGCCCGTGGCTGGTTCATAAGCGCGCAGGCCGGCGCCCTCGGTACCGAGCCAGAGACGCCAGGCGTGGTCGAAAAGCAGCGTCGTGATGGCCCGCTGACCCACGTCCGGGCCGGGACCACCGGCCGTCAGCGGCGTGGCCGGCGGTTGCCAAGCCGTCAGCAGCAGGTCCCGACGCTCGTCCACACGGTTGAGGTGCCCGTCGCCGGTACCCACCCAAAGCGTACCGTCCGGCCCCTGCGTCAGGGCGCGCACCGACTGATGACGTGCGTCGGGCCGCTCGCCGGGGGCCAGCAGGTGCGGATAAGTCACGAACGCGCCGGTGCGCGGCTCGTAGCGGCAGAGGCCGTTTTCGGTACCCACCCAGACGCGCCCGGCGCGGTCCACGAAGACGGCGCGCACGAAGTCGGATGCCAGTCCGCCCGGCTGGCCCGTGGCCCGCCAGGTGCGGAAACGCTCGGTGGCCGGGTCGTAGCGGCTCAGCCCCCCCCCGCCCGTGCCCACCCAGAGGTGGCCGGTGCGGCGCTCCTCGGCCAGGGCCAGGATGAAGCCGCTGGCCAGGGCGCGGGCATTGCGCGGGTTCGGCGGAAAGATGCGGAAGCCGGTGCCGTCGTAGCGGTTCAGGCCGTCCTGAGTACCGACCCAAAGGAAACCCGTGCGGTCCTGTAACAGACAATAGGTGGCGTTTTCCGACAGGCCCTCGGCCGTCGTCAGGCGCTTGAAGCGCAGCGCGTCGGGCGGTGCCCCAGCCGCACGGACCGGACTGGCCCGCAACACGGCTACGGCCAGCACCGCGCCCAGCCCGAGCAGCAGGTGCAGCCATCGCAGGGGCTGAATCGACGGAAATCGGAAGCTCACGGGCCGAAAATACGGCGGCGGGCGGCGGGCTACGACGGGCGGCTTCGGCGGCAACCAAAATCCTGACCCGGGCGGGCAATCAACGACTGGCCGGGCCCTACCCCGGCAGGTTCAGCAGCACGTCAGCCGGGATGCCCAGGCGCTGGTGCAGGCGGCGGGCCAGGTCGAGGTTGAGCTTGCGTTTGCCCCGCAGCACTTCGCTGAGGCGGGTGGCGTTGACGCCGAGCAACGCGGCCAGCGCGGGCGCCGGCAAGTGGCGGCGCGTCATCTCCATTTCGAGCAGTACGCTCAGGCCGGCGGGCGGATCAGGCTCGTGGCCAGCGGCGATCTCGTAGCGGTCGATTTCGTCGCGATAGGCCAACATCCAGGCGTGTTCTTCGGCGGAAGCCGGCTTCATTCGATAGGCGCGGGCCAGTTGCTCGAACTCGGCAATGGCCGCGTCGAGCGTTTCGTCAGAAGTGATGGTGGGAATGCGTTTCATCAGGCAGTGAATCAGGCGCGGTGTTCGAGTGTCAGCAGGTCCGCGCGGGTCAGCTTGCTGTAGTCCGTATGTGAAAAAATACCTTTGATGAAAACCGTGCGGTGCGCAAAATCGATAGCGGCCACCAGCCGATAATGGTTGCTCCCCTACCCCACCACCACCAGCACCCCGAACGCCGCCGGCAGGCGCACCACGGGGCAACCGGTAGCTTCATCGAGCAGCACGTCCACCGCCGCGCCATCGTCGGTAGTGGCGCCCTGAACTTCCTCGAACGGCAGGCCGTGGAGCACGATGTAGGCCGTTTCGTAGGGCGCGCGCCAATCGCCTTCCCGCACCTGGGTCAGGGTGAGGTCGGAGGCGGCGCCGCGCACGCGGAAGGTTTTCAGGCACTGGGCGTGGGCTTCCTGATAGGCGTAGCCCTCGCCGGCGTCTTCGTAAAGTTCGCTCAACTCCTCGCCGTTCTTCCAGTACACGTGCAGGATCAGCTCCGTGATTTCCAGCTCCTCGACGTGTTGCTGCACAGGCCAGAGCGGCACCACGGCGCCGGCCCGCACGAAGATCGGGATGCGGTCGAGGCCGGCGTCGGCCCAGATTTCCTGCTTGCCCTCCACGGCCTCGTCGGTGTACCAGTAGAACCAGCGCCCGGCGGGCAAGTAGAGCCAGCGGCCGGTGGCGTCGGCCTGCGTAATGGGGCAGATCAGCAGGTGGTCGCCGAGGCTGAATTCAGCCATCCGGAGGTAGGTTTCGGGGTCGTCCTGGTCGAGGTACACCAGGGGCCGGAGCATCGGGGTGCCGCGCCGGGCGTACTGCCAGAAGGCGGTGTAGAGGTTCGGCAGCAACTGGTACCGCAGCTCGATAAAGGTGCGCGCCAGGCTGGTGAAGGGTTCGCCGAACGACCAGGGTTCCTGCTCGCCGTGGTCGCCGGACGAATGGACGCGCATAAACGGGTGGAACACGCCCAGCGCCAGCCACCGGATGAAGAGTTCGCCGGTGGGCTGGTCGATGAACCCGCCGATATCTGACCCGGTGAACGACACCCCACTGATGCTCAGCCGCTGACACTGCACGTTGGCGAGCCACATATGCTCCCAGGTGGCGATGTTGTCGCCGGTCCAGCACGAGCCGTAGCGCTGCCCGCCGGCGTACAGCGCGCGGCTGATCGTGAACGGCCGCTTCGGGTACACGGCGGCCTTCACGCCCTCGTGGGTGGCGCGGGCCATCTGCATCCCGTACACGTTGTGGGCGCGGCGGTGGCTGGTGGGGTGGCCGTCGTAATCGTGGCGAACGTCGTTGGGGAACGTGCCGGTCTCGAAGATCGCCGGCTCGTTCATATCGTTCCAGACGCCGGCCACGCCCGCGCCCTGGATCAGCGGCGGAAACAGCGTACTCCACCATTCGCGGGTAGCGGGGTGGGTATAGTCGGGAAAGTGGCACGGCCCCGGCCAGACCGAGCCACGCAGCAGCGGGCCGTCGGGACGGCGGCAAAAGTGGTCGCCGGCAATGCCCTGCTGATAGACGAAAAAGTCAGGGTCGATCTTGATGCCAGGGTCGATGATGCTCACCACCTTGAAGCCGTCGAGCGCCAGCGCGTCGGTCATCGCGCGGGGGTTCGGGAAGCGCTCCGGGTGCCAGGTAAAGCACCGGTAGCCGTCCATATAATCGATGTCGAGGTAGAGCGCGTCGCAGGGGATGCGCTCCTCGCGGAAGCGGTCGGCGAGGGCGCGCACCTGCTCGTCCGGGTAGTAGCTCCACTTGCTTTGGTGGAAGCCCAGCGCCCAGAGCGGCGGCAGCTCGGGGCGCCCGGTGAGGCCGGTGTACTCCTCGGTGACTTCGCGCAGCGTCGGGCCGTAGAGGAAGTAGTAGTTCATCTCGCCGCCGCAGGCCCAGAAGCTGGTGACGTTGGTACGCTCGGCGGCGAAGTCGAAGTAGCTCTGGAACGGGTTGTCGAAGAAGATGCCGTGCGCAATACGCTGATGGACCGACGTGTAGAACGGGATCGACTTGTAGAGCGGGTCGGAGCCTTTCTCGTAGCCGTAGCGGTCGGAGTTCCAGAGCGTCAGGCGCTGGCCGCGCAGGTTGGCGTTGGCGGCCTTGTCGCCGAGGCCGTAATAGTGTTCGCCAGCCTGCACGCGCTTGGTCATCTTCACCACGTCGTTGCCGGTTTCGGCGTCGTACTCGTAGTGGAAGCCACGCTCGTCCTCGCTCAGCACGGTGCCGGAGCGGTCGAGGAAGCGCGCCCGCAGGCCGTCCTTGCTGATCGTGCAGATCAGCCGCTCGGTGGTGATCCGGAAGTGGTCGGGCTTCTCCTTGAACTCCAGAAAGTCCACCGGCTCGGGCTGGTAGGCGGGGTCGAGGGCGTAAGAAAAATCCGGCTCGAAGCCCAGCTCAGTGGCGTAGCGAAAGCGGATGATCTTGTCGGACACCACCCACACCCGCAGCCGGACGCCGTTGTCGCAGGTGAACTCCCACTGCTGGCCCGCTTCCCCGGTTTCCCACCGGACGACCTTGCCCGCCGCGCGCTCTTCGCGCCGCCCGGCCAGGTCGTTGAGCATATAATTTCCTTCGAAGCCGTCGGCCATAGGGGTAAGTGCGAGGTATGAGGTGCGAGGTGCGAAGTATGAGGGGCGAGGTATGAGATGTAGCCAGGGGCGGTTGTGAGTCTTGAACACGCCCCGCAGCCGCCGAGGTAGTGCAGGTGGAGGGGTGTTTCGCTTGGCACTACCACCTCGCACCTCGCACCTCGAACCTCGCACTTTCCCCCCCCATCTTTGCAGCGGCGCGCAAAACTAGGCGCCAACCGTAGCCGGGGGCCGATGTTTTGGCCCGATGGCGCGCTTCTCCGCTTCAACCCCCGCCTCCACCCCACCAATGCCGTCGTTGCCCGTACCCGTGCCCCCCATTCCCGCTGCTGCTGCCGCTGATTTTGCTGCCGAACCGGCCGCGCCGACGGCCCCTCTGCGGGTGCTTTTGCTGGGCTGGGAATACGCACCGCGCCTGGTGGGCGGGCTGGGCACGGCCAGTGTACGACTGGCGCACGAGCTGGCCCGCCACGCCGACCTCTCGGTGATCGTGCCGCGCCTGCCCGAAGCCGCGCCCGAAGAAACGGCCCCGCCCCTCTCGTTCGACGAACTGGCGCGCGGCGACGAAGACCTGCCCGACGCGCTCCGGCACTTTCCGCCTTCCTCCGAAACTCACGTGGCGCCCCCGCCCGCCATCCCCATCGCCGCTGCACCGGACGCCGAACCGCTGCCAGTGCCACCCGTGCCCACCCAGGCGCAGGTCGAGGTGCTAAGGCAGGGCGGCGGGATGGTTTCTACTACTCCCACCACCCTCACCACCTCAACCACCCCCACCCTGCGGCTGCGGATTCTGAGCCACCTGACCGCCGCCGACGTGCGCGCCGCCACCGCCGCGCCCGCCCCGCCGCGCTACGAAGTCTTCGCCCGCCGGGTGCAGCAGGTGACGTTGGGGTTTTCGCCGTATGCGGAGGCGCCGGAACCGCAGCGGACCGCCATAGCTACTGATGGACCTTCCCCAGCGGCGCCGGAGACCTCCATTGGTACCTATGGACTATCGCCACTCGAGTCGCCGACCTCCATCGACGGCGATGGACCTTTACCCGCACGTCCCCAC